>JBHEKP010000163.1:0-29212 GCA_041859375.1 Candidatus Hydrogenedentales bacterium
GCCCAGTTCATCTTCGGCATCCTCGTCATCGAGGACCTGCTCGCCGTGGCCATGCTCGGCCTCCTCTCCAGCGTGGCCATGACCCACACCCTCGACGTGCCCGGCGTGCTCTCCACGCTCGGACGGCTCGGGGCCTTCCTCGCCGTCATGATCGTCGGCGGGCTCCTGGCCGTGCCCCCCTTCATCCGCTATGTGCGCCGTTTCAAAAGCGAGGAAATGCTGCTGGTCGGCGTGCTCGGCGTCTGCTTCGGGGCCTCGCTCCTCGCCGTGAAAACCGGGTTCAGCACCGCCCTGGGGGCCTTCGTGGCGGGCGCCGTCGTGGCGGAGGCGCGTGAAAACCGCAAGATCCTCGCCCTCATCGGGCCCGTGCGCGACCTCTTCAGCGCCATCTTTTTCGTCGCCGTGGGCATGCACATCGACCCCGCCGCGATCTTCGCGCACGCGCTCCCCATCCTCGCCATATCGGCGGCGGTGGTGTTCGGCAAATTCGCCGCCTGCGCCTCCGCCGTGGTGCTCTCCGGCAACAGCCCCCGCATGGCCGTGCGGGTCGGGCTCGGCATGACCCAGATCGGCGAGTTCTCCTACATCATCGCCGCGCTCGGACTGACCCTCGGCGTCACCGGCGGCCAGCTCTACCCCGTGGCGGTCTGCGTTTCCGCGCTCACCATCTTCATCATGCCCCAGCTCTTCAACCGCGCCGACGGCGTCGCCGCCTTCCTGGAGCGCCGTTCGCCGCCGCCGCTGGTGACCGCGCTCATGGCCTACGGCCAGTGGGTCTCCTCCCTGTCCCGCCACACCCCCGCAAACCTCGTGGTGCGCCGGGCGCTGCGCCGCTCCCTGCTCCAGATCCTCCTCAACCTGCTCATGGGCTCCGGCGTGTTCATCACCGCCGCGAGCCTCGCCTCGCGCCACGCCGCCCGCCCGGGATGGTGGGACCGCATGCCCGACTGGAGCGGCGGGCTCAAAACCGTGTGCTGGTTCTCCGCCGTGCTCCTCGTCCTTCCCCTGCTCATCGCCGTGTTCCGGAAAATCCAGGCCGTCGCCATGATCCTCTCCGAAATGGCCATCCCCTCCTCGGTCAGCAAAAGCCAGGTCCTCGCCTTCCGGTCCATCGCCACAAACGCCGTCCTCGCCTTCGGCACCACCCTCGTCTGCGCCTGGCTGCTCATGCTCAGCGCCATCATCCTGCCGCCCTGGCCGATGCTCTCCTTCCTCGCCGGCGTCGCCATCCTCGTCGGGCTCGCCATGCGCGGCCCCTTCATCCGCCTCTACGCGCGCGGCCAGCTCATGATCCGCGAGCTCTTCGCCGCCCCCGCCGAGGCCCCCGGCCACCCCATTGACATCGCCGAAACCCCCGTGCGCGCCATCCTCGAAAAAACCGCCATCGCCATGGTCGCCGTCGGCGGCGGCGGCGGCGGTGCGGCCGGGCAAACCATCCGCGACATCAACCTGCGCGCACGCACCGGCGCAAACATCGTCGGCATCGAGCGCGACGGCGCCAGCCTGGTCAACCCCGGCCCCGAGGAAATGCTCCAGCCCGGCGACAACGTCATCCTCCTCGGAAACGAGGCCCAGATCAACGCCGCGCGCCTCCTCCTCCGCGGCCCCGAAGAGGCCTGATTCTCCTTCCCCCGCCGCTCACCCGCGCGGTGTGTGCTGATCCAGGAAGGCGAGCATCCGCTCCATGAAAAGCGGCTTCAGCAGGGTGGTGAGGTGGTCGCCGCCGGGGATGTGCACCAGCTCGTGGTTGGCCATGACGCCGGGGAGCTTGTCGGAGGCCTCGCGGATCCCGTCGCGCTCGCCCACGAGCACCAGCGCGGGCACCGTGTTGGCGCGGAGCGCCGCCTCGTCCACCACCAGGCCGTCGAAGCTCTTGAAGCAGTTCACGATGGCGGGCAGGTCGTTGATGAGGCGCATGAAGAAATTCGCCAGGGCGCATTGGATCCTGGGGGCGCGCTTGCCGGGGTCCAGCCAGTCGGTGATGGGGTCGAAGACCCGGCGCTGCTCTATCGCCGCCACAATCTCCCCGAAAAGCGCGCGGTTTTTCTCGTCCAGCTCGTCCCAGCCCGCGGCGCAGACGATGCCGCTGAGGAGGCGGTCCGGATGGCGCGCGATGATCTTCAGCGTCACAAAGCCGCCCAGGGAGTACCCCGCCACGTGCGCCTTGTCAATGCCCAGGTGGTCCAGCAGGCGCACCGCGTCGTCGGCCAGCTCCACGCCGTACTTCTCCGGCTCGTAGGGCCTGCCGCTGCGGCCGTGGCCCCGCAGGTCCATGGTGATCACGCGGTAGCCCCGGTTGCGCAGCCGCCGCACGCAGCCCGGCCTGCGCCAGTTCAGGTCCGCGTGCACCGCAAAGCCGTGGATCAGCAGCACGGGTGCGCCCGCGCCCTCGTCGGTGTAATAAACGGGCACGCCCGCCGAGTCGAAGGTCTTCCCCGGGGTGCGCTTGAAAAGCACAAACGCCGCGAAGGCGGCCGCGGCAAGCGCCGCAAAAAAAACAACCCACAGCACGATCATAGCCTTCCTCCTCGTTGTGGCGGCGTCCCCGGCCTAGTCTATCGCAAGCTCCACGGCGCGGTAGGCCCCGTTGTAAACGCCCATGTGGTTGAGCCGCATGATCTGGTCGCAGTACAGGCCGAGCAGATCGTCCTTGTCCAGCAGCAGGTGCAGCGTCTGCAGCGTCAGCGCCGGGCTGTCGCACTCCTGGGTGCCGTCGCCGAGCTCGGCGGCGCGGATTGCGCCCCAGGCCTCGTGGCCGCCCACGCGCGCGAGCATCACCTTTGGAATCGGATAATAGGCCAGCTCGCTGGGCTTGGTCAGCAGCGCGTCGCTGGCGCGCATCAGCAGGTTCGTGGTGTACACCGCCGCGTAGATGTCGTCGTGGAGGAACACGTGCAGCCCCGCCGCGTCGCCCGTCAGCGCGCCGTCCGCGAACTGGACCGTGTCGCGCCAGTCCACGTGGCGCACGGCAATCTCGCGCGCCTGGGGCAGCGCCCGGAACACGGCGTCGTGGATGTTCCGGTGGTCGCCGAAGTTCAGGAACAGGGCGATGCTCTTTTCCCGGAGCCGGGGCAGCAGCGCCCGCAGCACCGCCGTGATCAGGCCGAGCTGGGCGCCCGCCCCGCCCACCGACAACAGCAGCCGCCGCGGCAGCTTCTCCTGGATGCGGTTCAGCCGGGACTCGCAGTCAAGCTCGATGTTCGAAGCCAGCTCGTGGTCCACATAGTGCCCCGTCATGACAAGCTGGCCCGCGGGCACGCCCCGAGGCGTCACGCCGCGCCGCCCCATGCCCTTCAGCGTGCGGAAACCGAAGTAGGCCGACGGCGACTGCACGGTCTGCACGCCGCCCGCCGCGAGGTGGAAGCCCAGCGGGCAGTTGTCCGGGATGATGTTGACCACGCGGCGCATCCCCGCGTGGAGCGCGCCGTGCGCTGCGAAGGGGTGCGTCGCCAGAAACGGCGCATCCGGCGGGAGCTCGCGGAACACGTCCGCGAACAGCTCCCCCAGCTCGACCGAGGGATAGTTGCGCTCCAGCTTTTTGAACCAGCTCCCGAAAAGCGGATCCCACACAAGCCGGTTGAACAGCCGCGATCTCTGGCTCATGCGCGATCCAAGGGAGTACCACTTGTCCATGTGCCGGATGCACCGCGCGCCCGCGGACTCAAAGCCCAGCAGGTCGAACCAGTACGGGGTCAGGCCCATGGAATGGGCCGCCGAGGCCAGCGCCATGGCGATGCGGTAATGGCCGTAGCCCATGCGGATCGTGCCCACGAAAACGCCCGTCTCATGGTTCAGCGGCGCGCCGCCGTCGCGCGACACCACGTTGCGCACGCCCAAAAACGGGCCGATGGTGCCGTTCTCCGCCGCCGAAAGGGGGTGGCGCGTCCCCGCCACATGGCCGAATTTCAGGGCCATCTTCTCCCGCAGCTTTTGGGCGCGGCGCACCTGCCGCTCCGAAATGGGGTTGCCCAGCAGTTGGCGTGCTCCGTCGTCCATCCTTCCGTCCTCCGCCGGTTATTCCGCTTTTTCCGTCTCCCCGCCCGCGCGCGCGGCGGCCCGGGGCATCGGCCCCTGCCGGGTCACGTCCACCATCCGGTAGCGCCCGTCCACCGCCGCGGGCACGGCCCATGCCGCCGTGCGCCCCCAGGGGATGTTTTCCCCCTCGCGCAGTTCGCGGTGGATGTGCCCGAAAAACAGCCCGTCGAGGGGGTCATCCACAAAAAGGGTGAGCTGGGCGCGCATGCCCATGGCCGGCTCGTACCGGTGCGTCAGGCCGAAGGTCCACCGGCACGGCTTCAGCTCCCTGCGGAACCGGTGCAGCAGCCCGTCCTGCGCTGTGGCGCCGTCCGCCGTGTCAAAGTCCTTCGTGTCAAAAACCAGGTACCCGTCGCTGCCGAAGGTGAACCGCGACGTCAGCGGCCCGAAGAAGCGCTCATAATTATCCCCCTGCCGGTCGTGGTTGCCCGCGCAGACCACCGTCGGCAGGGTGAAGGTGTCCAGTATTCCGATGAAGCGGCGGAACTGGTCCGCCTCGCCCGACTCCGTCAGGTCGCCCGTCACGGCCGCAAAGGCCGCGCCGCTTCCGTTCAGTTCCGCCGCCAGCGCCGCGAAAACCGCGTCCGGGGCCTGGGGCCGGTTGGCCTTGCCGATGTGCACGTCGCTCACATGGGCGAACGCGTAATATTCCGGAAATTCCGCGCGCACCGCCACCGAACGCGCCGTCGTGTCGCCGCCGCCGCTGATCGCGTAAAGCCCCGGCGGCGTGTCCGCCGGCACCCGGCACAGGGCGCGCGCGCCGCCCCCCGGCAGGGGCGTGAATTCGGCGGCAAGCTCCCGCGCGTCCGCGCCGTCCCCCAGCCGCAGCGGGGTTTCCTTGGTCAGCTCCGCCTCAAAGGTTCCCCCCGGCGCGGCAAAGGCCGGCGCGCCGTTGTTGGGCGTCACAATCACCCCCAGCGTGCCGTCGGCCTGGCGCGCCCCCGCCGTGCCCGCCCAGAGCGGCGCCGTGGCCGCCATCACCGCCGCGGTGATCCGCCGGAACCTCATGGCCTGTCCTCCTTCGGCGTTTTCACCTTCGGCCGCCATGCGGGCGCGAGCGCGCCCCCCGGCTCGCTCGTCAGTTGCGCCGGCTCGCCGCCCCCGGCGGGCCGCGCGAAAATTTGCGGCGCGCCCGCCTCGGTGGAGGCGTGGGCGATCCATTCGTCGTCCGGCGACCAGGTGGGGTGCCAGCATTCCCCGTTGTCCGGGGCGGCGATGGTGATGGCGTTGCCCGTGCTCACCAGCACCTGGTACACGCCGCGCCGCCCCCCCCGGAACGATTCAATCGCAAGCCATTTGTCGTCGTTCGACCACACCGGGTTCCAGTCCGCCGCCCGGTGGTTGGTCACGTTGATGATGCCGCGCCTGCCCAAAACGTAAATTTCGCGGTCGCCCCCGTCGTTTGACTCGTAGGCAATCTGCCGCCCGTCGTGGTCCGGCTCCACGCACCACTCGGAAAAACGCGTGCTGTCCTTCGAAATGAGCGCCAGCATGGGCACGCTTTTCGTCGCGGTCACCAGCGCCGGTTCCGTGCAAAGCCCGCCCTGGGATTCGCCCAGCGCCAGCGCCAGCAGCACCCCGCCCGCATCCGCCTCCTCCTTCAGCGCCACAAGCCCCGCCTTCTCCATCGACTCCTTGTCCGCAGGGTCGAGCGCCTTCATCAAATCCGTCGAGGGCAGCCACACCGGGCGCAGCAGCCCCTGCACCCCCCCGCCCCACGCGCTTTCCGTGCCCGGCCCAAGCTCGTGCACCATCACCGACTGGAGGATGCCCCCGCCCGTGTCCGCCGCCCAGGCCAGCCGCCGCGAGTCCGGCGACCAGCGCGGCTCATGGTTCCAGTCGCTGGAGGAGGGCAGCGTCCGACCCTCCGTTCCGTCGGCGCGCACCACCCGTATGCCCAGGCCGCCCTCCGTCTTCGTGCTGAACGCAAGCCACTGGCCGTCCGGCGACCACACCGGCATCCCGTCGCCGTCGGTGCCCCCCACCCGGACCGGCTCGCCGTCCCCAAGGTGGAGCACCGAAACCTGGCGCGTCTCCTGGTCCGTTCCGGAGACATACGCAATCCAGCCCTCCGGTGCGGCCAGAAAGGCTGAAAAAAGAACTATCGCCGTGCCTGCTGCCATCACTTCAAAAATACTCCCTCACGGCCGCGGCCCCGCCGCGCGCCACTCGAATGCATGGTACCGGGCGGCGGCCTCCATTGCAAGCCCACCCCCAAACCATAGGGCAAAAAACATCCCCGCTTCCCCGTCCCCCCGCCTCTCTGTCCACCCCCGTCCCCCCCCCCCGTCCACCCCGTCCCACCTCCGCCCGCATTGTGGTACCATGAAAGGGTGCCCGAAGCACGCCCGTTGCAAGGAGGTTTCGCCATGGCCTTTGAGCGCGGCTGGAAAGCCGTCCAACTCGAAATGACGGACGCCATCCCCCACACCGAATTCGTGGATCACGACGAATTCATCCGCGTCCGCGCCGGGATCGACACCCGCATCCCGGAACAGCGCCCCATGGCATGGCCCGCGCTCGCCCGCGCCCTCGACTTCGATTTCGTCTGGAACACCTGCGAGGCGCCCCTGGCGCGCGGGCGCATCACCAGCCTCGGCCATGCCGTGTGGAGCGAAACCGACGGGCTCGACGGCGCGCGCCACTGCCCCTTCACCGACGTGGCGGAGGTGCTCGCCCTCGACCCCGTGGAGGAGTACGGCATCCCCCCGCACGACGAACTGGTCCGCCTCTTCCAGGCCAACCAGGACGCCTGCAAATCCCTCTATCCGGGGGCCGTCTTCCCCGGCGGCCGCTACCATTCCCTCTTCAGCGCCTGTATCCGCAGCTTCGGCTGGGAGATGTTCATGGCCGCCGCCCACACCGACCCCATACGCTTCGCAAAAATGCTCGACGGCTTCGCCGAAATCACCCGCGCCGAAATCCGCGCCTGGCTCGCCACGGACATGCGCGTCTTCCTCATGCACGACGACATCGCCTGGACCCAGGGGCCCGTGTTCGCCCCCGAATGGTACCGGGCGTTCATCTTCCCCAAATACAAGGCCTTCTGGAAAATGATTCACGAGGCCGGGCGCAGGGTCATATTCTGCTCCGACGGCAACTATGTCGTGTTCATTGACGACCTGGCCCGCGCGGGCGCCGACGGCTTTGTCTTCGAGCCGGCGACGCCGCTGGAGCATTTCACGGAAAAATACGGGCGTTCCCACATCCTCATCGGCGGCGTGGACTGCCGCGTCCTCCAGTACGGCGGCCGCGGCGACATCCGCCGCGAGGTGGAGCGCTGCGTCCGCCTCGGCCGCGGCTGCCCCGGCTATTTCATGTGCGCCGGCAACCACATCCCCAACGGCATCCCCCTCGAAAACCTCGACTGCTACCTCGGCGACTTCGAGTCCATGCGCGCGCGCTGACCCCGCCCGGTTTGGAAGCGCGGCCCCGCTTCCGTATACTGGTGCCGCACGGGGATGACCACATGCAGTTGACGCAAAAACAGGAAGCCCTGGTGGAACAGTACCTCCGGGACCTCGTCCGGGCCATGGAACCCGCCGACGAACGGGAGGCGGACCGCGTCCAGGCATGGGCGCGCGGACGCATCGAGGGCGCGCTCGCCCAGGCCGGCCCCGCCCCGCGCGACGCCGACGTGGCCGCGGCCGTCGGGGGCATGGGCCCGCCGGAGGAGGCCCTGCGCCTCTGCCGGTCACGCCGTCCCGCGCCCGTGGCGCGCGCCCGGCGCGCCGGACCCGAACCCCGCTGGCTGGGCGTGTGCGCATGGCTGGCGGATCAGGCCGCCCTGCCCCCCTGGGCGCTCCGGCTCGCGGCGTTCCTGCTGGGTCTTCTCCTCGGCCCCCTCGCGCTGGCGCTCTACGGCCTCTGCTTCATCGGCCTCCGGGTCGCGGGCCGCATCCCCGGCGCGCCGCCCGTGCGCTGGTTCCGCCTCGCGTGGCATCTCGCCTCGCTGGCCGCCGTGGCCCTCATGCTGCACTTCGGCGCGGACTACGCCCTGCGCGGCATGGAGTACGGCATGAACGTTCTTCTCAAGCGGCCCATGCCCGAACTGGGCGAATGGGGCTGGTTCATGGCGTGGCGCGGGCGCATGCTGGCGCTGTGCCTGTTGGCGGCGCTTCCGGCGGGCCTGGTCGGCGGGCTGCCCGCCGCGAACGGATGGGACGGCACCCTGCGCCGCCTCTCCCAGGCGCTGGTGGCGCTCTACGCCGTCGCGCTCTGCTTCGGCGTCGCCTCCGTCATCACCGGAATTGCCGTGTCCCTCGCCCGCGAGTTCGCCGGCTGACCCGGCCTATTCCGCGCGCTCCAGCGTGAGCACCCGCACCGAACGCGCCCCCGCCTCCGCCTCCCCGGTGATGTCATGCGCCGCGTCCCGCACCGCAACGACGTCCAGGGGAGGCGCCGCCGCCGTGTCAATGCGCGACGCCCAGCGCCCCTCCGGCAGGCGGAAACGCGCCGGGTTCGGCGTGGCGTTGAACAGCATGCACAGCCCCGTCCCGTCGTTCGCCTCCGGCTCGATCACGCAGGCCAGCGTGTTCTCCCCGCCGTTCCAGTCGGGTTCCGCGCCGTCCGGACCCGTCCAGCGCATGTCCGGCGGGCCGTCCTTTCCGTCCACCGGCCCCCCCGTGAAAAACTCGGCCCGGCGCAGCGCGGGGTTTTCCCGCCGGAAGGCGATCACCCCCCGGGTGAAGCGCAGCAGCTCCCCGTTCCGCTCCGCGAGCCGCCAGTCGAACCAGGAAACCTCGTTGTCCTGGCAGAAGGCGTTGTTGTTGCCCCGCTGGGTCCGCCCGAACTCGTCGCCGCCCAGCAGCATGGGCACCCCCAGGGACACAAACAGCGTGGCCAGGAAACTTTTCTGGCGGCGCAGGCGCAGCGCGTTGATTTCCGGGTCCTCCGTCTCGCCCTCCGCGCCGCTGTTCCAGCTCAGGTTCTCGTCCATCCCGTCGCGGTTGCCCTCGCCGTTGGCGAGGTTGTGCTTCTCGTTGTGCGACACCAGGTCGCGCAGCGTGAACCCGTCGTGGCACGTGATGAAGTTGATGCTGTGCACCGCCGTGCGCCCCGACCGCGCGTACAGGTCCATGCTGCCCGCCAGCCGCGTGGCGAGGCGGCCCCGCGTCCCCGGCTCGTCCAGCCAGAACCGGCGCACGTCGTCCCGGTACATGCCGTTCCACTCCGCCCACCGCGATCCCCCGAAGGAGCCCACCTGGTACGCGCCGCCCGCGTCCCACGCCTCGGCGATGAGCTTCACGTCCCGAAGCACGGGATCCTCCGTGATGCGCGTGATCAGCGGCGCGTCCTCCAGCACCTTCCCGTCCTGGTCGCGCCCCAGGATGGACGCCAGGTCGAAGCGGAAACCGTCTATGTGCATCACCGCCACCCAGTAGCGCAGGCAGTCCAGGATGAAGTCGCGCACCAGCGGGTGGTTGCAGTTCACCGTGTTGCCGCAGCCGCTGTAGTTCAGGTACTCCCCCTCCGAGAGCAGGTAGTAGATCGAGTTGTCGATGCCCTTGAAGCAGAGCGTCGGCCCCTCCGCGTTCCCCTCCGACGTGTGGTTGAACACCACGTCCAGTATCACCTCCATCCCCGCGTCGTGCAGCGCCTTCACCATCCCCCGGAACTCGTCCAGGTGCTCCGTCCGCACCGCACGCGCGGCGTACCGCCCCGCGGGCGCGAAAAAGCCGATGGTGCTGTAGCCCCAGTAGTTCACCAGCTCCTCCCCCGCAAGGTTGCACCGCCCCAGCAGGTTTTCCCCCGGCTCGTGCACCGGCAGCAGCTCCACCGCGTTCACCCCCAGGCTCTTTAAATGGGGAATCTTCTCAATCAGCCCCCGGTACGTGCCCGGATGGCTAACCCCCGAGGACGCGTGCCGGGTCAGCCCGCGCACGTGCGCCTCGTAGATCACCAGCTCCTCCATCGGAATCCGGGGGCGCGCGTCGTCGTGCCAGTCCATCTTGTCGTGCACCGCCACGCACTTCATCGTGCCGTTGTGGATGTCCCCCGTCAGCGCCTTCGCGTAGGGATCCAGCAGGTACGTGCGCGGGTTGAAGCGGTGCCCCTTCTTCGGGGCGTGCGGCCCGTCCATCCGGTACAGGAAATACACGCCCTCCCCGATGCCCCGCACAAAAAGCGACCAGATGTCGCCCGTCTTGTGCCGCTTCGGATCAAACTCGTACTCCCAGACCGGCGTCCTGTCCTCCACCCGGTCGAAAAGCGCCACCCACACCCGCGTCGCGTGGCGGCTGAACACGGTGAAGCGCACCCCCTCGTCGTACACGACGGGGCCCATCGGATAGGGCCGCCCCGGCGTTGTCCTCAACCGGGCCACGGGTATCTTTCTCATGCGTCCATGCCTCTCCGCCGCCAATGCCCCCCGCCTCCGGCGGTGTTCTGCTTTCCCCGGCCTCCCGCATAATCATACCCCATCCGCCGCCCCCGCCGCGCCCGTCTTGACTCCCCGCCGCGCATTCCCTACCCTGTATCCGGTCCCAACACCAAGGAGAACGACCATGGCGACTGCGCTCGGCGTGCTGGCCTGCCTGCTGGCGGCGGGCGGCGGAATGGACGGCCTTGCGGCGGGGGGGCTCGACGCCCCGAAAATGACGCTGCGGCTGGAGGGGGCCATGGGCCGTTATGTGGACGCGGTTGTGGACCAGTGGCTGCTGGCCGCGCCCGCGGCCAACCCCGGCATGGTGGAAATGATGCGGCTGCGCGACCGCAGGCCGGACTATGAGGATCCCGTGCCCTGGGCGGGCGAGTTCATCGGCAAGTTCCTTACTTCGGCGGTGCTGATGCGCCGCCTGTCGGACAGTCCGGAACTGGATGCCATGGTGCGGGGGCTGACGGCGGAGTTCATCGCCACCCAGGACGCCGACGGCTACCTCGGCCCCTTCCGCCGGGACGAGCGCCTGCTGGGCCATTGGGATCTGTGGGGCCATTACCACGCCATGCTCGCCTTCCACACCTGGTTCAGGGACACGGGCGACCGCGCCGCGCTGGATGCGGCCCTCCGCGCCGCCGACCTGATCTGCGCCACCTACCTGAACACCGGCCGCCGCGTCCACGACGCGGGCTCCGCCGAGATGAACATGGCGGTCATCCACTCGCTGGGCCTGCTGTACCGGGAGACGAACAAGCCCGAATACCTGCAAATGATGCGCGAAATCGAACAGGACTGGACAAAGCCTCCCGCGGGCGACTACCTCAACGCCGCCCTCGCGGGCGTGGAGTTTTACCAGTCGCCCAAGCCGCGCTGGGAAAGCCTGCACCCCATGCTCGGCCTCGCGGAGCTGTTCCGCATCACCGGCGGGGGGGAGTACCGGACCGCGATGCTCCACTGGTGGAAAAGCATCCGCCGCTATGACGTCCACAATTCGGGCACCTTCTCCACCAACGAGCAGGCCGTGGGCAACCCCTTCATGCCGGGTGCCATTGAGACCTGCTGCACCGTCGCCTGGATCGCCTACAGCGTGGAGGCGCTGCGCCTCTCCGGCGACCCCGCCGTGGCCGACGCGCTGGAGCTGGCCGCGTGGAACGCCGTGCCCGCCTACGAGCACCCCAGCGGCCGCTGGTGCACCTACGACACGCCCATGAACGGCAAACGCCTGGCCTCCGCCCATTCCATCGTCTTCCAGTCCCGGCCCGGCACGCCCGAGCTGAACTGCTGTTCCGTCAACGGACCCCGCGGCCTCGCCATGCTCTCCGAGTGGGCACTGCTGGAGGGCGGCGGCGGGCTGTGCCTCAACTATTACGGCCCCGGCGTCTTCGACGCCGTGCTGAAGGACGGCGCAAAATGGCGCTTCACCCAGCAGGGGGACTTTCCCGCGCCGGGCACGCTGCGCATTCAGGCGGACCCCGAATCGCCGCGCAAAATGCCCCTCTTCCTGCGCATCCCCGGCTGGTCAAAAGAAACCGCCGTGAGGGTGAACGGCGCGGCGGTGGACGGCGTCACACCCGGTTCCTACCTGAGGGTTGACCGGGAATGGAAGGCGGGCGATGTCATTGAAATCACCTTTGACATGACCCCCCGCGCGCTGCGCGGCGACGCGAATGTGAACTGGCGGAGCTCCCTGTACCAGGGGCCGATCCTGCTCGCCTACGACCAGAAGTACAACGAATTCGATCCGGCGGACATCCCCGAACTGGACATGAAAACACTCTCCCTGACGCCCCTGGCCGATGCGCCGGGCCGCTTCAAGCCCATGGTGCTGTGCCGCGCCGCCGGCGCGGACGGGCATGCGCTGACGCTGGTGGACTTCGCCACCGCCGGGGCCCACGGAACGAACTACCAGAGCTGGCTGCCCGTGAAAAACGCGCCGCCCGCGCCCTTCTACCTCACCTGGCCCGCGCGGGGCGCGCGTCTTGCCCCCGGCGACGCCGTGGTCGAATGGTCCCCCGCCGCGAAGGAAGGGGTGTTGTACGACGTGGTCCTGGCCAGGGATCCGGAGATGCGCGAAGTGCTCTGGAAACGGGAGGGCATCGCCGAAACACGGGTGGAACCCAGGGCGGACGGGCTCGGCCCGGACGCATCCTGTTATCTCCAGGTGACCGCCCATACCCCGGAGGGGACCGTGGCGGCGGAAAACGGGCCGCTGGCCTTCACCATTGACCCGTCCCTGCCCCCGCGCACGCGCGGCGTGGTGGTGGACGCGCCGCTGCGGGGCGATGCGGAGCCGAGGGAGGGCGCGCTGCAAAAGGCGGAGGCGGTGGCTCCCGCGCCCGGCCCCGGCGGTGAAAAGGACGGAGCGCTGTGCTTCGACGGCAAAAAGTCGAAGGTGGTGTACGCAACCCCCGGCTTCCCCCTGCGCAATTACACCCTCTCCGTGTGGTTCAGGCCCGAGCGTATCGATCCCGCCGGCAAGGGCTGGCAGGAAATCGTGTCCGCGTGGTATGCGGGCGGCAACGATCCCCTGCGCCTCGCCGTCACCGGCGGCGAACTGGTGGCGCGCATCGAGAATCCCGCATGCACCGCCCAGACCCCCGGCGTGCCCCTGGAGCGGGGCGTGTGGGTCCACGCCGCCGTCGTCAAGCAGGGCGCGAAACTGCGCCTCTACGTGGACGGCGTGGAGCGCGGCACCCTGAACGTGCCGGAAACGCTCGCCACCGACCCCGCAAACATCGGCGTCGGCTGCAATCCAAACTTCGGGGACCTGGAGGGTTTCCAGGGCAACATCGCCCGGCTGCTCCTCCGGCGTGAGGCCCTCCCGGCGGAGGACATCGCCCGGCTGGCAAAGGAGAAATAAATGGCGGAAACAACCACACGGCGCGGCTTTCTCGCGGAAAGCGCCGCCATGGCGGGCGCGCTGGCGCTGGGCCGGAACGCCGCCGGGGCGGAACCCCCCGCGCGGCGGCCCAACGTCATCTTCGCCTTCAGCGACGAGCACCGCTGGCAGTCCATGTCCTTCACGGAAATGCCCGCCCTGCAAACGCCCAACATGGCCCGCATGGCGCGGGAGGGTGTCGCCTTCAGCCGCTGTGTGAGCAACTACCCCGTGTGCTCTCCCTACCGGGCCATGCTGCTCACCGGGCTGTGGCCCGCGCATAACGGCATGATCGACAACGGCCTCACCCTCGATCCGGCCCTGCCGTCCCTGGGCCGAGCCTTCCGCGACGCGGGCTACCGCACCGCCTATGTGGGCAAATGGCACCTGGGCGGCACCCGCGCTGAGGCCTTCGGCTTCGACACCTCCCTCATTTGGACCGGCGACAACACCCACTGGGACAAGGCGGAATACCATCCTGCGGACGGGAAACCGGTGCGGCCCAGGGGCTACAACGCCACCCTGATGACCGATCAGGCGCTGGACGTCATCAACGCAAAGGACGACCGGCCCTTCTTCCTCATGCTCTCGTGGAACCCGCCCCACTCCAACTTCCTGGACCCGCCGAAGGAAAAGCTCGCCCTCTATCCTGAAGGTTCCCTGCCGTGGCGCGAAAACATCCCCGAAGCGGTACGCGCCGGGACGGGGGACGGGGAAGGCTCCTCGTGGAGCCGCGCCTCCTGGCCCTATTACCAGGGCTACCACGCCCACATCAGCGCCATTGACGACGAGCTGGGCCGCCTGATGGCGGCGCTGGAGGCGCGCGGGCTGGACAAGGACACCCTGCTTGTGTATTCCGCGGACCACGGCAGCATGATGGGCTCCCACGGGCTGGGCGGCAAGCGCATGCCCCACGACGAGTCCGTCCGCGTGCCCCTCATCGCGCGCTGGCCCGGACGCATCCCGGCGGGCGCCGCCGTGGACGCGCTCGCGGGCACGGCGGACCTCGCGCCCACCCTGCGCGCGCTGGCGGGGCTCCCCGCGGAGGCGCGCTGCGACGGGGCCGACCTTTCCCCCTGGTTCCTCGGCGGCAAGGGGCCGGACCGGGAGGCGCAGCTGATCATGCACATGTGCAAGAAGGGCGCCTCCGGCGGGGAAAACCATCCCGCGCCCCTGTTCCGGGGGCTCCGCACCCGCCGCCACACCTATGCGGTGCGCGACGGCGTCCCCTGGCTCCTCTTCGACAACCGGGAGGACCCCTTCCAGCAGGCAAACCGCGCGGACGATCCCGCCCTCGCGTCCCTGCACCGGGAACTGCACACGCTGCTCGCGGACGCGCTGCGCGCCGCCGGAGACGACTATGCGCTGGCGTGAACACAGGGTCCGCGCAACAAACCATAAGACTGATCGGTTCGATCTCTTCCTTCCCCACCCAACAAACACTGCCGGAGACTGCCCATGCCCCACGCTTCCATGAACCGCCGCGCCTTTCTGGGCGCCATGGCCGCCGCCGCCGCCGCGCCCGCCGTGGCGCAGACAGCCCCCGCCGCCGCGGAACGGCGCGCCCCCAACATCCTCTTCGTGATGACGGACCAGCAGCGGGCCGACACCATCGCCGCCCTGGGCAACGGCCTCATTTACACGCCCAACCTTGACCGGCTCGTTGCCCGTGGCGCGGTGTTTCCCAACGCCTACTCGCCCTGCCCCGTCTGCGTGCCCGCCCGCGCCACCATCCGCACCGGACGTGAGATGCCCGTCACCGGTGTGTACCAGAACGGCCCGCCCGACCTGGCCGAGGGGCAGGCGGCGGGCATGGAGGATCGCTGCGGCCCCTACCTCGCGCGCACCCTCGCCGGGCGCGGCTACCGCACCTTCGGTGTGGGCAAGTTCCACACCCAGCCCTGGGACGAAAACCTGGGCTACGAGGTGCACCTCCACAGCGAGGAGCTGTACGGCTCCCCCGACCAGCGCGCCCGCGACGCCTACGCCGCGTTCATCCGCCGCGAACATCCCGAATACGACTTCGTGGAGTGCCTCATGGGCGAGCGCACCGAGATGTACTACATGCCCCAGATGAGCCCCCTGCCCGCGCCGCTGGGCGTGGAGGCCTGGGCGGCGGACCGCGCGGTGGAACAGATCGCACGGCGCGACGACAACCGCCCCTTCTTCGGCTTCGTTTCCTTCATCGGCCCGCACCCGCCGCTGGCGCCGCCCATCCCCTTCAACCGCATGTACGACCCGGACCGCATGGCGAACCCCTTCCGGGGCGATCCCGCCGTGGACCTGATGGACGAGCAAATCCGCTGGATGAACCACGCCATCTGGGCGGAGGACATCAACGACGCCCACGCGCGCGCGCTGCGCGCCCGCTACTACGGCGAGATTTCCTACATTGACCAGTGTCTGGGCCGCATCCTCGACGCCGTGGACGCGCGGGACGACCGGGACAACACGCTCATCTGCTTTTTCTCCGACCACGGCGACCACCTGGGCGACCACGGCGCGTGGCAGAAGGAAAGCTATTTCGACGTTTCCTGCCGCATCCCCTTCCTCGTGAGCTGGCCCGAAAAAATCGCCCCGTCCTCCGCGTCCCCCGCGCTGGTGTCCCTCACCGACCTCTTCGGCGTCGCCACCACCGCCGCGGGCGCGCCCGAACTGCGCGACGGCGCGGAGGTGCTCGGCGTGCTCGACGGCGGCGCGAAGGGCCGGGAGCGCCTCTTCGGTATGTACGGCGTGCCCGGAACGCCCCAGTTCAAGGTGATGTGCCGCGAGGGCGGCTGGAAGCACATCTGGATGGCCAACGGCGGCAGGGAGCAGCTTTTCAACCTCGCCGAGGATCCGGCGGAAACGCGCCAGCGCCTTCAGGACGCGCCGGAGGTGGCGGCGCGGCTGCGCCTTGCTTCCGCCGCGCGTCTCGCTGAAAACCCCAACTCCGCGCGCGCCCTGGACAAGGACGGCGCGCTGCTGGCCCTGCCCGAATCGGAGCGGCCAAAACAGCGCATCTACCAGTTCGATCACTCCCGGGGCGTCCGGGGCTTTCCCAAAAATCCGGCGGACGTGCTGCGCGCCCCGTCGGCCGGTTGAGGTGACACGTTATGGCATCCGAAAACACCGCCGCCGCGCCGCCGAACCTGGTCTTTGTCTTCGCCGACCAGTGGCGCGCCCAGGCCACGGGCTATGCGGGCGATCCCAACGCGCGCACGCCGCACTTGGACCGGCTCGCCGGGCAGAGCCTGCGCTTCACCCATGCCGTGTCGGGATGTCCCGTCTGCTCGCCCTACCGCGCCAGCCTGCTCACGGGCCGGTACTGGCTCAGCCACGGCATCTTCATGAACGACGTCCCCCTGCGCGGCACAGAGGTTTCCTTCGCGGAGGCCCTCGCGGGCGCGGGCTACGACACCGGCTACATCGGCAAATGGCACCTGGACGGGCATGGCCGCTCCTCATTTATCCCGCCGGAACGGCGGCAGGGTTTCCGGTTCTGGCGCGTGCAGGAATGCACCCACAACTACAACCAGTCCGGTTATTACGGCGACAGCCCCGAACAGAAAACCTGGCCGGGCTACGACGCGGAGGCCCAGACGGAGGAGGCGCAGCGGTACATCACGGAGCGCGCCGCCGCCGGAAAACCCTTTGCCCTGTTCCTCTCCTGGGGGCCGCCCCACGACCCCTACGACACCGCCCCGGAAGCATGGCGCGCGGCGGTCAATCCTGACGGCATTGTGCTGCGGCCCAACGTGCCCGCCGAATCCGCCGCCGATGCGCGCCGCGTGCTCGCGGGCTACTACGCCCATTGCGCCGCCCTCGACGCCTGCGTGGGCCGCCTCGCGGAATGCCTCGAACGCTGCGGCGCGGCGGACAACACCATCCTCGTGTTCACCTCCGACCACGGCGACATGCTCTTCTCCCAGGGCATGATGAAAAAGCAGAAGCCCTACGACGAGTCCATCCGCGTGCCCCTGCTGCTGCGTTGGCCCGCGCGCCTCGGCGGCGCGGGGCGCGACGTGGAAACCCTCGTCAACGCGCCCGACCTCATGCCCACCCTGCTCGGCATGATGGGCGTGCCCGTGCCCGGGACCGTGGAGGGTGCGAACTTTGCCGCGCCGCTCCTGCGCGGCGAGACGCCCCGGCCCGGCGCGGCCATGCTGTCCTGCGTCACCCCCTTCGGCGAGTGGACCCGCGCGCGCGGTGGCCGCGAATACCGGGGCCTCCGCACGGCGCGCCACACCTACGTGCGCAGCCTCGACGGACCCTGGCTCCTTTATGACAATGAGGCCGATCCTTACCAGCAGGACAACCTCTGCGGAAAAGAGGCCCACCGCGACATCCAGGCCCGGCTCGACGGGATGCTCCTCGATCTGCTGGCCCAGCGCGGGGACGACTTCCTCCCCGGCGGCGAGTACGTCCGCCGCGCGGGATACACCACCGACGACACCGGCACCGTGCCCTATAAAAATTGACGCGAACAACCTTGGCAAAGGAGGCGCGCAATGGGAATCACGCATTATCTTGGCGGACCGTCGCCGCTCCTGCCCGGCGAGGATCTCCTGCATACCCAAAAAGGGCTTTGGCTTGTGTCCAGCAAAACCGGGCCAAGCTACCGCATCGGGTTCAACGCCTGGCCCCTCTGGCACATATCCTTCGGGGTGACCACCCGCCGCTTCCGCGTCGTGACCAACCTCTTTCAAGTCATGACCCAGGACATCAGCATCTGGTATCCGGGGCAAAACCCGGAAGGGGATTCGGAAATGTTGACGGGCGCGTCAGTCCAAAAGAGCCTGGTGGGCCGCTGTCTTGAAATCAAAAGCGAGAACCCCCAACGGACCCAGTGGTATTGGCGTCCCGCCCTCACCCTGCGCTTTTATTTCAAGGATCCGGATCGGGTGGGGCGCATTGTCCTTGGTGCAATGAAATAGAAACCGCGCCTCCCGCCCCCGCAAAGCTTGCCTTTGTCCCGTGGCGGCGGTGTACCATGCCACCGGACCGCCCACGGGATACGGTTATGCCCCTGCTTGACGTGAAAAACCTCGCCACCGGATTTCACACGCGCGACGGCGTCGTGCGCGCCGTGCGCGGCGTGTCCTTCTCCGTGGACGCGGGCGAGACCGTCGGCGTGGTGGGCGAGTCCGGCTGCGGCAAGTCCGTCACCTTTTACTCCCTGCTGGGGCTGCTCCCCGTGCCGCCCGCCCGCGTCGAAAGCGGCGAGGCCTGGTTTGAGGGCGCGGACCTGCTGAGGATGGATGCCGCGGCGCTGCGCCGGATTCGCGGCCGCCGCATCGCCATGGTGTTCCAGGATCCCATGACCGCCCTCACGCCGCACATGACCGTCGGCGCGCAGTTGACGGAGCCGCTGCGGCTCCACATGGGCTGTTCCCGCCGCGTGGCCCGCGACCGCGCGGCGGAGGCGCTGCTCGCGGTGGGCATCCAGGATCCCCTGCGCCGGATGGCCGCATGGCCCCACCAGTTCTCCGGCGGCATGCGCCAGCGCGTCATGATGGCCATGGCGCTCGCCGTGCGCCCCGCCCTGCTGGTGGCCGACGAGCCCACCACCGCCCTTGATGTGACCGTGCAGGCCCAGCTCCTTGAACTAATCGCCCGCCTCCAGGCCGGCACGGGCATGGCCGTGGCGCTGATCACCCATGACCTGGGCGTGGTGGCGCGCGTGTGCCGCCGCGTGCTGGTCATGTACGCGGGCCGCATTGTGGAGTCCGCCCCCGCGGAACCCCTCTATGCCCGCCCGCGCCACCCCTACACCGAGGCGCTGCTCGCGGCGTTGCCCGCCAACGCCGCGCCGGGCGCGCTGCCCCGTCCCGTCCCCGGCAGGCTCCCCGATCCCATGAAACCGACGGCGGGCTGCCCCTTCGCGCCCCGGTGCGCCCGCGCCCTTGACGAGTGCCGCGCCGTGGAACCCGTGCTGGCCGAATGCGCGCCGGGCCACGCCACCGCCTGCCTCCGGGCGCAGCGGGGGGACTGGTGATGGACGGCCCGCCCCTCCTGGAGGTCAAAGACCTGCGTGTGTGGTTTCCCCTGCACAGGGGCGCGGTGGTGCGCGCCGTGGACGGCGTGGGCCTCACAGTGGACGCGGGCGAGACCGTCGGCGTGGTGGGCGAGTCCGGCTGCGGCAAGTCCACCCTGGCCCGGACCATCGTCCTGCTGGAGCGGCCCACGGCGGGGACCGTCTCCTTTGAGGGACAGCCCATGCACCGTCTCCGGGGCGCGGCACTGCGCCGGGTGCGGCCCCGGCTGCAAATGGTCTTCCAGGACCCCTACGCCTCGTTGAACCCGCGCAAGACCGTCTATGACACCCTGGCCGAGCCGCTCCTGGCGCACGGGCTGGCGCGCCGTGACAACCTCGCGGCGGCCGTGGCCGGCCTTATGGACCGGGTGGGACTGGCGGCCCGGCAGGTGCGCTGTTATCCCCATGAGTTTTCCGGCGGCCAGCGCCAGCGCATTGCCATCGCCCGCGCCCTCGCGCCGCAGCCCCGGCTGCTCGTGGCCGACGAGCCCGTGTCCGCCCTCGACGTGTCGGTGCAGGCGCAGATCATCCGGCTCCTCGACGAGTTGCGCGCCTCCATGGGCCTGGCCATGCTCTTCATCTCCCACGACCTCGCCGTGGTGCGCCTGCTGGCGCGGCGCATCCTCGTCATGTACCTGGGCCGCGTGGTCGAGTCCGGCCCCGCGGAGGCCGTCTTCGGCGCGCCGCGCCACCCTTACACCAAGGCCCTGCTCAGCGCCGCCGCCGTCCCCGACCCCGCGCGGGAGCGCACGCGCAACCGCATCATGCTCCCCGGCGATCCCCCCTCGCCCGTGAACCCGCCCCCCGGATGCCCCTTCCATCCGCGATGCCCCGCCGCCGCTCCGGAATGCGCCCTCTCCGCGCCTGCGCACGTCTCCTGCGGACCCGGCCACAGCGCCGCCTGCATGCGCCTCGACCGGGCGGACCCGTAGCCGCCGCCCCTCGGTGCTCCGGACCGCCCCAATCTGGTAAAGTATCCCCGTTTGGCGGAATTGGACGGCCGCGCCTGGGAAAACCCCGGAAAAGCGGCCCCGGGAGAAGAAATGTGACAAAGGAACAGACGGTGGCGGCCCGCGGCGAATGGCGGCGCGCGGCGGCGGATTATGCGGGCATGGCCCTCGTGCTCGCGGTGCTCACGGCCGTGTTTGGCATGACCGCCCGCAATTTCCTCACCATGCACACCCTCCAGATGATCGCCAACCAGATCCCCTCGCTGGTGGTGGTCTCCGTCGGCATGACCTACGTCCTCGTCATCGCGGGCATTGACCTCTCCGTCGGTTCCGTGCTCGCCCTCTCGGGCGCGGTGCTCGGCGTGGCCCTTGTGAAATTCTCCCTGCCCCTGCCCCTGGCGCTCTGCGCCTGCCTGGGCACCGGGGCCGCCTGCGGCCTCCTCGGCGGCGCGCTCACCGCGCGCTGGGGCCTTCCCTCCTTCATCGTCACCCTCGGCATGCTGGAGGCCGCCCGCGGCGGCGCCTACCTGGTCACCCGCTCCCAGACCATGTACATCGGCGCGCAAATCGAGCGCATCGCCGAATGGACCCTCCTCGGCTTCTCCCTGCCCTTCCTCCTCGCCGTGGCCGTGGTCCTTGCCGGACAGGTCGTCCTCTCCCGGACCGTCTTCGGCAGGCGCATGATCGCCATCGGCACCAACGAGGAGGCCGTGCGCCTTGGCGGCATCGACCCCCGCCCCGTCAAAATCGCCGTCTTCGGGCTCAGCGGACTGCTGGCCGGGCTCGGCGCGATCATCCAGTGCTCCCGCCTCGGTTCCGCCGATCCCAACGCCGCCGCGGGGTTTGAGCTTCAGGCCATCGCCGCCGTCGTCATCGGCGGCACCAGCCTCATGGGCGGACGCGGCTCCGTCATCAGCACCTTCTTCGGCGTCCTCATCATCTCCGTGCTCGGCGTCGGACTCGCCCAGGTCGGCGCCCAGGAACCCACAAAACGCCTCATAACCGGCCTCGTCATCCTCGCCGCCGTCCTCTTCGACCAATACAGACAGCGCCGCATGCGCCGCGACTAACCCGCCCGGTTAAATCCACGAAAAGACAACCCAAAGCCCTTTCCTGCCCCTTGCCCATCCCTCCCCCTGTCCATATTGTCCATATTGTCCATCCCGTCCATAGGGTTCCCCCTTCCCCCCCCGTCCATATCGTCCACTTCTGTCCACCCTCTTCAAGCCCCCTTCTAGGGGGGATTCAGGGGGATGTCACTCCCTGTTCGTCTCCCGCTCAGGCCCGCGCCATCGCCCCGGACAACGCGCGCTTGAATCCCTCCAGCGCCTGCGCCGGCCCCTCCTCTCCGTGAAACAGGGCGGGATCCTCCACCAGAACCGTGCCCGCCCCCAGCCGTGCCGCCGTCGCCATCTCCGCCGTGTCACGCAGCCCCGCCGCCATCACGTCAACACGCAGTTCCCGGTGCCGCAGGTTCTCCGAAAGCAGGCGCACCCGCTCGGCCAGCACGCCCGGCAGCGCCTTGCCGCCCCCCGGCTCCGCCGCAAGCAGCACCACCCGGTCCGCAAGGCCCAGCAGGTATTCCAGCTTGTACAGCGGCGTGCCCGGCCACAGCGCCACCCCGGGTGAAAGCCCCGCGTCGCGGATGCGGCCCAGCACCCGGTGCGGGTGGTTGCAGCCCTCCAGTTGCACCGTCATCCGCGCGCCCGCCGCGCCGTCCAGCGCCGCCGCCAGCGGTTTGATGTGGTGCGCCGGATGCTCGATCATCAGGTGCAGGTGCGCCGCCGGGCCGCCCCAGCCCGCCGCTTCCGCCGCAAGCACCGGACCCGCCCCGCAAAGCGGCGCAAGCCGCCCGTCCGAAACGGGCAGGTACAGCTCGGAGGCGCCGGCCGCGGCCAGCCCGCCCAGGGTGTCTGAAAGCCTGCCCAGCGGCAGCGCCGAAAGGGAAACGGAAATGCGGGGGGGTGTGGTGCTCATGCTCTCTCTCCGGTCGCGGCCGCCGCGCGCATCACCACGCCGAGGGGGTGCCGCGCCGTGGCCAGGGGAACGCTGCGGGTGGCGTCCACCCGCGCGCACAGGTCTATGTCCGCCGTCTTGTTGATCCGCCGCAGGTTCTCCGCGTGCGGCGCGCCGTGGAAAAGCGCCGCCAGCCCCTCCGACGCCAGCCGCGCCCCGAAATGGCGCAGCATGGACTCGCCCCGCCCCGGTGTCGCCCCCGGCGTTTCGAGAATCAGGCGCGCCAGGAACACGGACGCCGCCCGGTCCTCCTGCGCGTCATGGTCCGGCTCGTCCATCAGCCCCGCGGGCACCACCACCACGTCCGTGCCCGCCGCCGCCGCCAGCGCCGCCGCGTGCCGCGCCGCCGCGCTTCCGTTCACCGGCGATCCCATCATCACCGCCGCCGCGCCCCACGCCTCCACCAGCCGCCCCGCGCCCGTGGTTGTGGTGAACACCACCCGCCGGCCCCGCGCCGCCCCCGCCTCGGCGGGGCTGTTGCCGTGGTCAAACCCCTCCGGCGGCAGGCCCCCGCGCTCGCCGTAGAGCAGCGCGTCCGGCAGTTCCGCCCGCGCCTCAAAGGCCTCCTCCACCGTGCGCACCGCCAAAATCTCCGTCGCGCCCGCGTCCAGCAGCATCGCCGCCGTCGCGCTCGCGCGCAGCGCGTCCACAATCACCGCCACGCCGCCGCATTCCCGGGCAAACTGGCAGCCCTCCGCGCCTTCCACAAGATGAACCTGCATGATGAATGATTCCGGTTGCCGCCGCCCCCGCGCGGGGCGGCGTTCAAGGCGCAAATCCTACCGCACCCCGCCCCTTTGGGTCCAGACCCCGGCCCCTCATCCCCCCATCGTGATCTCCGGCCTTGCGGGGCCCTCGTAGAGCGCGGCCTTGGGGTTGGTGTCCTCCGGAAGCGCAAATTCCGCGGGCAGGGCGTTCGGGCCGGGGGTATGAATGAAGCCGAAATAGCGGCCCATCCAGTAGTCCTCCAGCCAGCCCGTGGGCTCGGTGATGGTGGGTCTCCGGGGATTGTTGTCATGGGGCAGGGCGGTGCGGTTGCCGCGCTTGGCCTCGGTCTCGCGGGGGGACATGGCGCGGGTGCCGATGCCGTAGGGGACATAGCCGCGCTGCGGGGCCAGGTCGCCCCGGTGCGAGTTGGTGTAGGGCAGGTTTTGCAGGTTGAGGGTCCACGCGCGGAGGTGGTCCGCGGCCTGGGGCGCCTCGCAGTCGTTGCCGGTGATGGCGCCGTAGATGAAGTTGTACCAGGGCACCTGCTCCATGCGCTTGATTTCCCAGGTGCGCTCAAGGCTGCGGAGGTAGATGCCGCGCAGCACGGGGTCGGTGGTGTTGAGCAGGAGGGGGTAGAAGCTCTCAAAGGAGAGGCGGTCGTCCCACGGCGCGATTTCCTCCGGCGGGAAGGTGATGCGCTGGCGCACGGTGTGGCGGTGGTAACCCCACTCCTTGAGCTGGTCCAGGGCCTTGTCATACTTGGCGTCGCCGGTCACGGCGCGCGCGGTGATGACGAAGTTCTGGGCCTGCAGGCCGTTCAGCCCGCGCCCGTAGAAGCCGTAGGGCTTCAGCAGGTAGTCGGGGTCCCAGCGGCCCCAGCGGGTCGGCTGCCCGTTCGCGTCGCGCAGCTTCCATCCGTTGCCGATGACGTGGTCGGCGATGCGCCGGAGGTGCTCGGCGGCGCGGTCCTTTTCCGCCCCCCGCGCGGCGAGCTGGTGGAACACGGTCACGCCGTAGAAGTGGGCCGCGATCTCGTCGCTGGAGGTGTCGCCCTTCCATTCCCAGAGGCCGTCGGGCGTGGTGTACCACCGCGCGGGCAGGCCGCCCGAACCGAGTCTTTCCTGCTCGCCCCGGTCCGCGCCCTTCGCCCAGATGCAGCGCGCGGGCAGGCCGGGCACCCCGGTGATCTCCTCCAGCCAGGCGATGGTCTTGAAGGTGTCCACCGCCTCGGCCCGCGCCGCCTCGTCGCCGGTGGCGGCGTACTTGAAGGACATGGCGGCGAGGTATTTCACCGTGTGGCCGCCGTCGTTGTCGCTGATCTCCCGGACCCAGTCGCCGGTGGTCTTGTGCTCCCTGGTCAGGTCATGAACGAAACCGAGGCGCTTGTGGCCGCCCTCCGCCAGCCGCCGCTCGAACCACTCCGCCTTCTTCGCCAGGGTCATGGGCGTGTAGGTGATGACCGACAGGCCGCCGTCGGTGGCGACGCACACGGTCTTGTCGTTCACCGCGATGGCGTTGACCCGGTCGCCGGGCAGCCAGAGGTTGCGCCCGAAATAGTGGAACTGGTCGCCGGTCATGCGGACCGCACCGCGCGCCGTGCCGATCCACAGGTCGCCGTCAAAGCCCCGGGCCAGGCAGGTGGTCTGGTCCACGGGCAGGCCGTCGTCCCCGTTGATCATGGTCCAGGCCATGCCGCGCAGCACCGCCAGCCCCTGGTCCGTGGCGACGAAGAGGCGGCTGCCCATGGCCAGCATGTCGTTCAGGCCCGTGGACGGGAGTTCGCCCCAGTCGGCCACGCCGGTCACGATGGCCTGGCCGTCGAAAAGGACCACCGAATCCTCCTGGAGCGCATAGATGGTGCCGCTGTAGCCGGTGATGCGGCGCAGCCCGTCAAAGGTGACCGGCTCGGGCAGAATCTGCGTGCCGTCCTCCATGATGAAGGTGGATTCCGTGCTGCGGTAGCCGCCCTCCGGCTCGATGCACACCATCCCGCCGCCGGCGTCAGGACGGTACAGATTGTCCTCCGCCGCGCCGTAAAGGAGATTGTTGTGCATGATCAGGTCGGCGTAATGGCGCTTGTCGATCTGACGCCAGGCGCCCGCCTCCGTGAGGTATAATCCGCCTTCCGCCGCCGCCCAAAGGGTGTCATATAACGAAAACAGGCGGGACACCTTTTCCGGCGCGCCGGGCATGGGTGAGAGTTGGCCGTCCTTCAGCGCCAGCACCGATCCCCCGGAGACGGCATAGACAACATCCCCGACCACCGCCACCGAATCGAGCGGCTGGCCGGTGGGGTACTGGCGGCAGGTCTCCTGCAGGAAGGGCGTGTCCGCCACGGGTTTCCACAGCGGCGAGGGGCTTTCCCAACACTGCTGGAAACCGTGAAGGGCGTGGTGGTCACCACCGAGTTCAACCTCTTGAAGTTCGGCGGGCACGAGCATGAGGGCGCAGAGGGCGGTGAGGGCGGCGGAGGCAATCATGGTTCAGTCTCCCGTTGGCGGCCGGTGCGGCGCGCGGTCCTGCGTCAGCCTAGCAGATTCCCCCGGCAAAAGGGAACGCCGCCGCTTCATGGCGGACGCGGACGGAACCCCGCGCGGCGGCTGTTTTCCTACCCCGGGCGCGGCGGGGCGTGGTAGTATGTAGCCCGTCTTCGGCCCCCGAAGCCCGCCGCGGGGCGGGCGGGGGCGCGGCGGCGCGGCAACGACGCGGGAGTGCAGCCATGCGGGTTTTGGTGACGGGCGGGGCGGGGTTTATCGGTTCCCATCTGTGCGAGGCGCTGGTGGCGCGCGGGGACCATGTGTCCGTGCTTGACGACCTGAGCACGGGCCGCTTTGAAAACATCGAGCACCTCCCGGACCTCCGCTGCATCATTGACTCCACGCTCAACCAGGAAATCGTGCGCGACCTCGTGCGCGAGGCCGACGTGGTGTACCATCTCGCCGCCACCGTGGGCGTGCAGCTTGTGGTGAACCACCCCATCCGCACCATCGTCAACAACATCCGCGGCACCGAGGTCGTGCTGGAGGAGACGTGCCGGTACAGGCGGCGTCTGCTCATCACGTCCACCAGCGAGGTGTACGGCAAGGGCACCAGCAGCGTCTTCCGGGAGGACGACGACCGGGTCATCGGCCCCACCCACCGCCACCGCTGGTGCTATGCCGCGTCAAAGGCCATTGACGAATTCCTCGCCCTGGCCTACTGGCGCGAAAAACGCCACCCCGTGGTCATCGCCCGCCTTTTCAACACCGTGGGCCCCCGCCAGACCGGCCGCTACGGCATGGTGATCCCCACCTTCGTCCGCCAGGCGCTGCTCGGCGAGCCGCTGACCGTGTTCGGCGACGGCAAACAGTCCCGCTGTTTCGCCTATGTCGGCGACATCGTGCCCGCGCTGGTCACCCTCATGAACCGGTGCGACATCAACGGCGAGGCCTTCAACATCGGCAACAACGAGCGGGTCACCATGGAGGATCTGGCGCGGCGGGTCATCGCCCGCACCGGCAGCGCCTCCGAAATCCGTTATGTCCCCTACGACCAGGCCTACGGCCCGGGATACGAGGACATGCGCCACCGCGAGCCGGGCCTGGAAAAAATCCGGGACGCCATCGGCTACACCCCCTCCACCTCCCTCGATCAGATACTCGACGCCGTCATCGAAAGCGAGCGCAAGCGCCTTTCCGCCGGCTCCTGACCCGCCCCGTCCACGCCGGCGAAAGAAAAGAATTGTTGTAAAACTGCGCCGGAAGGTATAATGGACCGAACGCAGGGTGGCTGAAGGAGCTTTTGGACGTGGACACGAACGAACTGTATCTGCATTACCGGGAGGCGATCCAGCTGGTCAAGGTGGGCCGGTATGAAGAGGCGCACCACATGCTCACCGAGATTGACGCGGAGCGCCCCGGAACCAAGAACGTGCTGTACGCGATTGCCGTGTGCTGCGACATGATGGGGCGCACGGAGGAGGCGCTGGATTTGTGCGAGCGCCTCATCGCCGAGCACGACCACCCCAAGGCCCGCATGATCAAGGCGCGCATCGAGGCGGCCGCCAAGGAGCCGGATCTTCCGAAGGTGGACCTCGTTTCAGGGCTGGGTCTCGGCACCCCCAAGCCGCCCGCCCCCGCGGCTGCACAGACACCCCCGCCACCGCCGCCCGCGCCCCCGAAAAAAAAGGCCGGGTGGAGTTTCCTCGGGAAGAAAAAGAAGTAACCCCCGGCCCCTTCCCGCGGCGGCGCCGCGCTCAGTCCATGGGCGCCGCATCCTCGTCGAATTCCGGCTCGTTCTCCCCGGGTTGCCCCTCCGGCGCGCTCCCGGCGCGCGCGGCGCGCTCCTCGTCCCCCTCCGTTTCCGCGCCCACACGGACCACGCGCCCCGGAAAGACCTGCATGACCGCGAACAGGCCGGGGTTGGACATGACAAGCTGTTTCTGCTCCTCCGGGGAAATGGTCCGCTGGCGGGGGGCCTCCGCCTTTTTCTCCGGGGCGGCCGCCGCCTCCTCCGCCGCGCGCCCGGCCAGCCGGTAGCCCGTCAGGTTTTCCGTGGTCTCCGCCAGCACCCGTCCGAAGGCCTTCTGGATGTCCGGCCGCTCCGCCGCGGCCTGGGACTTCAGGTCATCCTCCCGGAAACGGAGCACCAGCACCCCGTCCCCGGCGGTCTCGGGCACGGCCTCCCCGAAAAGGGCGCCCAGCGCGGGATGAAGGGCGCGGGCGTGTTCAAGAATGAGGGGCCACGCGTCGCCGGGGGCGTCCCCGGTGACCGCCACGCGCCTGGGGGACGCCGGAACCGAGGGCGCGCTCTTGGCCGGCCCGGCGTCAGAAGGGTTTGCGGGGGGTGAGGGGCGCGCCGACGGCGCGATGCCCCCCGCGCCGAGCATTAACAGCTTCTCCATCACCGTGTCGAGCGACACCTCCACATCCACCTTCGACAGGCGGATGAGCAGCGCCTCAAGCGCCGTCCGCTGCGCGAGCTGCGAGTCGAAGCCCTTCGTCAGCTCCGCGAACTGCTCCACCAGCCGGATCAGCTTCACCAGGGTGAAGCGTCCGGCGCGGGCCTCCATTTCGGCCACCTCCTCCGGCGGCAGGCGGAGAAGCTCGGGGTCCTTCGACGTCTTGCACACCAGCAGGTTGCGGTAGTAGCGCAGGATTTCCTCGACAAACTGGGTGAGGTCCTTCCCCGCCGACACCACCTCCTCCACCAGCTGGAGCTGGGCGGGGATGTCCGCCTCCACAATGGCGTCGCAGAGGCGGTGCATCGAGCGCCAGTCCACCAGGCCGAGCACGTCAAAGACGTCCTGGAAGGTGATCTCGCCGTCGCAGTAGGTGATGACCTGGTCCAGGATGCTTTCCGAGTCGCGGACGCCGCCCTCGGCGGCGCGAGCCACGGCGTAGAGCGCCTCGTCCGTCGCCTTCAGCCCCTCCTTTTCGATGATGCGCCGGAGCAGGCCCACGATGTCGGCCATGGCCACCCGCCGGAAGTCGTAGCGCTGGCAGCGCGAGATGATCGTCGCCGGAATCTTGTGCGCCTCCGTCGTGGCCAGGATGAACACGGCGTGGGGCGGCGGCTCCTCCAGCGTCTTCAGCAGGCCGTTGAAGGCCTGGATGGAAAGCTGGTGCACCTCGTCGATGATGTACACCTTGTACCGCCCGCTCGTCGGCACCATGCGGATGTTGTCGCGGATTTCGCGGATGTCGTCAATGCCGTTGTTCGACGCGCCGTCAATCTCGATCACGTCGATGTTGCTGCCCGCCCCGATGGAGGTGCAGTTGTCGCACTCCCCGCACGGCTCCACCGTCGGCGCGTCGAATTTGGCGCAGTTCAGCGCCTTCGCAAGAATGCGCGCCGTCGTCGTCTTGCCGATGCCCCGCGATCCGATGAAAAGGAACGCGTGGTGGATGCGCCCCGACGCGATGGCGTTGCGCAGCGTGCGCGTGATGTGCTCCTGGCCCACCACCTCGTCGAAAAGCTGCGGCCGCCACTTGCGCGCCAGCACCGTGTAGTTTTTCTCGCCCATGCCGTGCATTCCTCGGCCAAAAAAACGCCCCGCGGACCGTCCGTGAAAAAAGGACACGGGATCCGCCGCGCGAAACCAGGCTAACCTGCAGCACACGGAAACATTCGACTGCGGCTGCTTCCTCTCGGACCTGACCGGGTTCGCCGACGTCCCGTTGAACAGGACCCAGCCTCAGCAACGGGGACCCCGTGACTGAAAACAAGCGTGTGGCGTCCCCGGGGCGCCC
>JBHEKP010000220.1:0-7480 GCA_041859375.1 Candidatus Hydrogenedentales bacterium
TGTCAAATACTTCTCCGGCGGGGCCGTCTACCGGGCCAGCTTCAAGACCGGCGAAACGAAAGGCGTGGTCCTCGATCTCGGCAGGGTCAATGACACCGCCGTGGTGAGCGTCAACGGCAGCGAGGTGGGCACCCTGTGGAAAGAGCCTTACCGCATCGACATCTCCTCCGCCCTCCGGCCCGGGAAGAACGAGATCGAGATCACCGTCGTGAATCCGTGGATCAACCGCCTCGTCGGCGACGCCCGGGCCAACGCCAAAGACCGCACCACCTTCACCAGCCAGAACATCGTCAAGCCCGGCACGCGCCTTAAACCCGCCGGACTCCTCGGGCCCGTGTGGATTCTGGGGGAATAACACCGCCGAAAAGGCAGTAGCAGACGCCCGGCCGCCGGTTTCCCCGGCGGCCGGCTTTTTTTCACCCGTGGAAGGCGCGGTCGAAGTCCTTCCAGACGGGATCATATCCGGCGGCGCGGATCATGGCGACCACCTCGGCGGGGCTGCGGGAATCCTCGATTTCGAACTGCTCCAGCACCTCGCTGCCCTTGGTGGCGTAGCCGCCGGGGCGCGTGCTGGAGCCCGCGCTCATGGAGGTGACGCCGAGCCGGACCAGGCGGTCGCGCAGCGCGGCGGGTTCGCGGGTGGACAGGTTGAAGCCCGCCTCCGGCAAAAAGAGGCGCATGGCGAGGATAATCTGCACCAGTTCCGCGTCGGACACGGGATGCTCCATGGTGAAGCGCGGCGGCGTGTGGCGCAGCCTGGGGAAGGACACGGACACGGCGCTGCGCCAGCAGTGCTTCTGCAGGTGCCGCGCGTGCAGCGCGGTCCAGACCACGTCGAGCCGCCAGTCGCCCAGGCCGAGGAGCGCGCCGATGCTGATGCGGCGCACCCCCGCCGTGCCCGCCCGCTCCGGCGCGTCAATGCGGTAGTCGTAGTCCGTTTTTTTCCCGAGCAGGTGCAGCTTCGGGTAAAGCTCCCGGTCGTAGGTCTCCTGGTAGATGGTCATGCCGTCGAGGCCTTTTTCGCACAGGAGCGCGTAGTCGGGCGTGTCCATGGCGTACACCTCGACGGCCACGCTGGAAAAGTGTTTCCGCGCCGCGGCCACCGCCTCCGCGATGTGCGCGGGGGACACGATCTTCGGGGCCTCGCCCGTGAGCAGCAGCACGCTGTCGTAGCCCATCGCGGCCAGCGCCGCGCATTCCCGGTCCACCTGCTCCGGGCGCAGGGTCACCCGCTTGTCCCGCAGGTGGGACCGCGCCGCGAAGCCGCAGTAGACGCAGTCGGCGGCGCACAGGTTGGAGATGTACACGGGCGCGTAGAGGCTGATGGTGCGGCCGAAATGGCGGCGGGTGAGGCGCTGCGCCTCGCGTGCCATGTCCTCAAGGCGCGGGCGCGCGGCGGGGGAGAGGAGCGCCGCAAGATCGCGCGGGGTCCGCTCCTCCCGCGCCAGCGCGGCGGTAACGTCCGCGTCGGTGGGGTTCGCGTAAAGGCCCTGAATCCGTTCCCGGGTCCAGGCCCTGATGTCGTCTGAAAAAGGCATTGCTTGTCGTCTCCCGCGCCGCGCGGTCAGCCTTCGGAGAGGAAACCGGTCAGCGGCGAAGATGCGTCGGCGGTGTCCCGCTCCGGGCCGAGTCCGGCGCGCCATGCCATGCGGCCCGCCTCCACCGCCAGCGCGAAGGCCCGTGCCATCGCGCCGTGGTCCGACGCGTCGGCCATGGCCGTGTTCACCAACACCGCGTCCGCGCCCATTTCCATGGCGTCCGCCGCGTGGGACGGCGCGCCCAGCCCGGCGTCCACCACCACCGGCACGGTCGCCTGCTCGATGATGATGCGGATCATGTCGCGGGTGCGCAGGCCCCGGTTGCTGCCGATGGGCGCGCCCAGCGGCATGACCGTGGCCGTGCCCAGCTCCTCAAGCCGCTTCGCCAGCATGGGATCGGCCTGGATGTAGGGAAGCACCACAAAACCGTCCCTCACCAGAATCTCGGCGGCCCGCAGCGTTTCCACCGGGTCCGGCAGCAGATAGCGCGGCTCGGGGGTCAGTTCCAGCTTCACCCACGGCGCGAGCCCCGCCGCGCGGGCCAGCCGCGCCAGGCGCACCGCCTCGTCCGCGTCGCGCGCTCCGCTCGTGTTGGGCAGGATAAGCTGTTTTTCCGGGTCAATCGCCGAAAGAATGCCCCCCTCTTCGGGGTTGGCCAGATCCACCCGGCGCAGGGCCACCGTGATGATTTCCGATCCGCTGTGCCCGATGGCCGCGCGCAGCGCCGCCGCCGAGGGAAATTTGCCCGTGCCGATCATCAGCCGGGAGTTGAAGCGCCGGCCCGCAATGACCAGCGCGTCGTCCTGCTGTGGAATTGCCGTCATGACTGGGGTTCCTGAAGAAATGTCACAGACGCGCGCGCGTCCCGCCTTAAAAAACATCCGCCCGGTCCGGATGCTTCCGGCCGGGCGCGGATATTATAGGCCAATCACGGCTTCGGGGGGTAACGGCGGCGGGGTGGCGCGTCAGGAGTCCAGCTTTTTCAGTTTGGACAGCAGATGGTTGATGTTCAGCCGCATGATGTCCCAGCCCCCGGGGCGGAGGGTGTTGTTCTCGTGCATTTCACCGGCTGCCGCCAGCGCCTTCTCAAGCGCGGCAACCGCTGCGGGGATGGAGGGCCTGGTGGTGCGCGCCGTCAGCGCTTCCGACAGCGCCGCCCGCACCGGCTCCAACACCGCCATGTCATCCACCCAGCAACCCTCCCTGAAAAGGGGGAGATCCTCCAGCATGCGCCGCAGGTGATCCCAGGAGTCCCATCCGGGTTCGTACACAGGCGTTACAGAGACCCCCCGGGCGCTTCCAGGGACAAGTCGGGGCAATGCACTGAAAAGCTTCTCCTCATTTAGCATATCATCCTCCCCCTCAAATGGAATGCGGCGGTTTTCCTTGGCGGGATAGATGCAACAGTCACTACCGCCGGCATAACAGAGGGCCGGACCGGGTAACATCGGCGAAGAGTACCGGACAAGACGGTTCCCTCCTGAGGCGACCAGTGGCGCCAAGGGGTTGCCGTCATGAAAAATTCTTAACCGAAGTCCGTCTTTCTGAAGATTTTTGAGTTTGGTTCTAATTTTATTGTCCTGTGTATTGACTTCCATTTTGTCGCCAGGACCGGATGTTACCATGAATGAATCCAACGGAAGCCTGGAATCTACCGCAACGGCCAGGTTCATTTCATATTTATACCATCCAGCGGGTGCCCCCGCCTCTTCCGCCCGGCCGTCAACGGTCACGTCCACAAGCCAGCATATTTGCTGGTGCCATTCATGCCAGTATCCATGATCGGGATTGAACTCAAACGCCCGAAGCCTGCCTGCCGTCTTGTCATACAAGACATAAGGCTCTTTTTGATCCTGCGGCACCTCTGCTTGGTCAAAATACACGGGCACTTTAACGCTCTCGTCCGGATACTTTGGTGCCTTCAGCGGGCACTCCGCAGATGCATCACACTGTATAAAACCGGTCAAACAAGTAAAAATGATAAGGGCGTTTATTGCAGCGCTAAAATTGAACATGGTGATGATCTCCCAATTCCTTATAACGCAGTTAATTTAGAATGTCAAGGGTTGTATGAAATTGCTGCAAGAATGTGTAAACTCGGTTTTCCATAACATTTCACTCACATTCGACTTATGGCACGCCTGCGGGATATGCTGGGGCTTCGGCAAAGGAGACCCTGCGGGACATGAAAGACACGGCCCAATCAATGACACGGCGGGGGTTTATGGCGCGCGGCGGCGCGCTGGCGCTGGGCGCGGCACTGGGCGCGGGGCATGCGCCGGGCGCCGCGCCGGACCGGACCGCATTGCTGGCGCGGCTGCGCACCCCGCGCAAGCACCCGGAACTGGTGCTGCCCCCGTCCTTTGAAAAGGGGGCCTTTGACGCCCTTGCGGTGGACGCGCCCTTTGTGTTCCGCCATGACGGGCGTTTCTGGATGACCTTCATCGGCTTCGACGGCACGGGCTACCGCACGGGGCTTGCCGTGTCGGAGGATCTGCTCCATTGGAAAAAAGAGGGCATGATCATCGATCGCGGCCCCAAGGGGTCCGTCACCGAATACAACGTGGCCCTGACCTGGATTCTCCGGGACAACAACCTTTTCGGCTCCGGTGAGCTTAAAAAGGTGGACGGCCGCTTTCTGGGCACCTACCACGCCTACCCGAAACCCGGCTACGAGGCCGGGCCCGCCGTGATCGGCCTGTGCCGGAGTGATGACCTGCGCCACTGGTCCCTGGAGGAGCCCATGCTGCGCGCCTCGGACACGGGCGCGGGGGACTGGGAGCGGGGCGGGCTGTACAAGTCCTGCCTGCTGGAGCATGACGGCGCGTATTACATGTTTTACAACGCCAAGACCGACGGGAACGGATGGCACGAGCAGACCGGTGTGGCCGTGTCGCGCGACCTGAAAACATGGGAGCGGCACGGGGGCAACCCCGTCGTCGCCAACGGGCCGGCGGGCGCGGTGGACGACATCTTCTGCAGCGATCCCTGCGTGCTGCGCGCGGACGGCGTGTGGGTCATGTTCTTCTACACCCTTTCGAGCGACGGTTTCGCCCGCGACAGCGCGGCCTTTTCGGACGACCTGCTCCATTGGGAAAAGTCCAACGAGGTGCTCATTGATGTGGGGCCCGCCGGTTCCATTGATTCCCGCTACGCCCACAAGCCCGCGGTGATCTTCCACGACGGCGTCCTGCACCATTACTACTGCGCCGTTTCCCCGTCGGAGGGTAAATCCACCGGCAGCGTGAAGACCGGGGAGATCAGGGGCATCGCCGTGGCCCGGTCCTGAGCCGGGACACCGAATCTTTTTCCCCGTCCCGCGCCTGTGCGACAATAGGCGTCGCCGCGCGCGGCCAACAACCAGGGAACACTTTCATGGACAAGAAACATGTGATTCATGTCATTTCGAACACGCACTGGGACCGGGAATGGCTCTTTAATTTCCAGGAAACCCGGATGATGCTGGTGGATCTCTTTGACAAGATGCTGGAGATCTTCGATAAAAACCCGAAGTACCGCTCCTTTGTGATGGACTCCCAGTCGGTGCCGGTGGAGGACTACCTGGAAATCCGCCCGGAAAACCGTAAGCGCATCGAGAAGGCGGTGCGCGCGGGGCGGCTGCTGGTCGGGCCGTGGTACACCTGCCCGGAGGGCTTCGAGGTGAACGGCGAGTCGCTCGTGCGCAACCTGACCTACGGCCACCGCACGGCGCGCGGCTTCGGCGCGGTGATGAAGGTGGGACACACGCCCTTCTCCTACGGCCAGAATTCGCAGATGCCCCAGATTTACGCGGGCTTCGGCATCGACACGATCCTCTTCTACCACGGCGTGAGCCATGACGAGGCGAGGAACGAATTCATCTTCGAGGGGGCCGACGGCACCCGCGCGCTGGGCAGCCAGATGAGCAGCGGCGCGCGCTACAACTTCTACCACCACGTCTACCGCGCCGCCGTGTTCGGCAAGCGCATCGCCGACCGCGAGTATGTCTGGGAGGAGTGCGGCCTGCCCTTCCACCGCTGCTCGACGGAGCGCGCCATGGAGCACCATTTCATGCTCGACCCCGCGCGCGGCTTTGACCGGGAGCGCGCCGTGGAGCAGATCAAAATGCTGCGGGAGAGCGAGCGGGCCGTGGCCACCACGCGCCATCTGGCCTTCATGATGGGCCACGACAGCAGCCTGCCCGACGAGGTGGAGACCGAACTGATCCGGCTGGCGCGCGAGGCGCTTCCGGAGGACGAGGTGAAACACGGGTACTATCCCGACCTGCTGGAGGCGGTGAAGGCGGAGGCGGACTGGAAAAAGCTCGCGGTGATGCGCGGCGAGCAGCGCGTGCCCAAGCCCATGCCCGTGACGATGCACCTTTACAGCGACGTGCTTTCGAGCCGCACGCGCATGAAGGCGCTGTGCTCCAGGGCGGAGTACCTGCTCCAGCGCCGCGCCGAGCCGCTGGCGGTGCTGGCTTCCTGGCTGGGCGCGGACTGGCCCGGCGCGTACCTCGATCTCGCGTGGAAGACCCTGCTCAAGTGCCACGCCCACGACAGCATCTCCGGCAGCGGCGTGGACGCCATCGAGGAGGACATGATGAACCGCCTGAAACAGGTGGTGAACCTTTCCGAGGGTCTGATCACCCGGTCGCTGGGCGCGGTGCAGTTGCAAATCAACACCGCCGCCGCCGCGCCGGAGGATGTGCTGGTGACCGTGTTCAACGCCCAGCCCCGCGGCCGGAGCGAAGTGGTCACGGCGGTGCTGGACCTGCCCTACCGGGGTCCGCGCGGCGAGTTCTCGCTGGTGGACATGAAGACCGGAAAGGTCTTCCCCGTGCAGGCGTCGGCGCGCAAGCCCCACTGGTCCGTGGTGAACCACGCGTGGGACGCGCCCGCCATGGTGCGCACCGAGCGCTTCACCGTCCACTTCCCGGCGGAGGATGTGCCCGGCCTCGGCTACGCCACGCTGCGCGCGGACCGCACCGGCGCCTTTTCGCGGGGCAGCCTCGTGTGCGGCGCGAACGCCATGGAGAACGAGCACCTGCGCGTGCGCATCGCGGGCGACGGCACGCTCAGTGTGACCCACAAGGAAACCGGCGTCACCTATGACGACCTGAATTATTTCGTGGACAACGGCGAGGCGGGCCACGCGTGGATGCACCACAACCCCGCGCGCGACGCGGCCCTCGACAGCCGGGGATTCCCCGTCCGCGTCGCCCTGGAGGAGGACGGGCCGCTGCTGGCGCGGTACCGCGTGGAGGTGGTGATGGACGTGCCGGTGAAACTGGAGGAGAACGGCGGCGACCCGTGGCAGCGCCTGGACGGCATCGGAAACAGCGCGTCCCGCTCCGCGCAGACGCGGGAGCTGCACATCGTCTCGCGCGTCACCCTGCGGCGCGGTGCAAAGAGCGTGGAGGTGGCCGTCTCCTTCGACAACACGGCGGAGGACCACCGCCTGCGCGCCTTCTTTCCCACGCGCCGCGCGGGCACGGTGTGCCACGCGGAAAGCGCCTTCGACGTGGTGGAGCGCGACACGGTCTTCGCGGAGGGGAGCCCGTGGCACAACTGCCAGGGTGTCACCTTCCCCATGCAGCGTTTTGTGGACGTGAGCGACGGGGAGGCGGGGCTGGCCTTCATCGGCGAGGGGCTGCGCGAGTACGAGATCACCCAGGACGGCGCGCGCGCCATCGCGGTGACGCTGATGCGGGCCTACGAGGTGAACCTCACCACCGTGAGCTGCCGCTGGGACGCGCACCCGGAAATGAAACTCGCCCAGGCGCCCGGCGCGCACAGCTTCACCTACCTTGTTTATCCCCACGCGGGCGGCTACGCGTCGGGCGGCGTGCTGGACGAGGCGGAGCGCTTTGTCACCCCGCTGGAACCCGCGCAGGCCAAGGCGCACCCCGGCGGCCTGCCCGCGCGCGCCGGATTCCTGGAATTGAGCCCCGGTCCGCTCAC
>JBHEKP010000055.1:0-29298 GCA_041859375.1 Candidatus Hydrogenedentales bacterium
GGTAAAGGTGGTCGAGGGCAGGGATTCGGTTACGGGTTTTTCAGGTGTGGTGGTTCTTTCCAAACATGCTCAGGCGATGGGTTTGTTTGCCGACGCGGAGCGTCACCTTGGGTGGGTGAAGGAGCGTCGCCGGGGCCGTTCGGTGAGTTCGATGCTGTTTGACCTGATGATGGTTCCGTGCGCGGGCGGGGAGTGCATAGATGATTTGGCGGCGCTGGGTGCGGATGGGGGGCTTCGCCGTCTTCTGGGGCGCACGGTGATGGCGCCGTCGACGGCGCATGATTTCCTGCGGACCATTGGTCCGGCGGGTCTGGAGGACCTTTCGGCGGTGCGTCGGGGCCAGTTGCGCCATGCCTCGAAGGCCCTGGGGGTGCGTGAGGCGACGCTGGACTGCGACGCCTCGCTGTTTTTGTCCAAGGCCCAACGGGCGCAGCGCAGCTACAAGGGCGAGCGGGGATGGTTTCCCATGCTGGCGTTCTGCCCGGAGCTGGGCATGGTGGTTCACGACGATTTCCGCCAGGGCAACGCCCCGCCGCAGTCGGACGCCGTGGACTTCCTCAAGCAGTCGGTGGCGCAGCTTCCGGACGGGCTGGAACAGGTGTGCGTGCGCTCCGATTCGGCGTGGTACCAGGCGGCTCTCCTGGATTACTGCCACGGGCAGGGGTACAAGTTCGCGGTCACGGCGGACTTGGACGAGGCGGTGAAGTCCGCCCTTTTGGAGGCGTGCGACGCGCCGTGGGTCCCGCTCGACGTCCCGCCGGACACCGGGGACGGGGATGACTCCCCGCGCCAGTGGGCCTGCGAGTGGGTGCACACGCTCAACGGCTCGAAGCATCCGTACCGCCTCGTGCTCCTGCGCCGGGAGCGGCGGCAGGGCGACCTGTTCGAGGGCATGTACTCGTACGGCGCGATCATCACCAACCGCAACGACTTGACCACGGGGGAGCTGGTCCGCTGGCACCGGCAGCGCTGCAACTGTGAGAACCACATCAAGGAACTCAAGCACGGCTTCGGGCTGGCCTCGCTGCCGTCGGGCAGTTTCTTCGTCAATGCCGTCCACCTGCGCGTCATGACGCTCGCCTTCAACCTCATCGCCTCGCTGAAAAGAACCGTGCTGCCAAAGTCCTGGGCCGGGCACACGCTCAAAACGCTGCGTTTCCGGCTTTTGGGCGTTCCGGCGCTGGTGGTGCGCCATGCGCGGCGGCTGCAGGTCCGGCTGTCACGCCACTGGCCGTGGCGGGACGTGCTGGCGCCCCTTTTGGCATAACTAAAAGCCGCTTGTCTCCCGCCCAACACCACCGGTCTGCCTGCACGTAAAAAAAACGTAAACATTGGCCAAAAACGGACCCAAAACCGCCTCTCGCCTGGCCGCAAAGGACAATCTGCCCGACGCGGCCTGTGAAAATACGCAGACAGACATCAAAAACGCACCCAAGACTCCCGCCCAAACGGTCTACTGCCCCCTTATCCGGCGATTAGGGATAGATCATGCCTGTTTTAAAAAGAGGGATGGATTTGATAAAGTAGAAATTCAATCAGTTCGGGAATTTTTCGGGAGACATAAAATGGGCAAGAGAAACGAACTTTTTAAACAAAAACACCAGCATCTTCTTGAACGAGATCACACCCTTTTCAGCGGGGTTCTTTACGGACTTGAAGGCAGGCGGGTGGAACTTAGAGCCAGGGCGATAGAAATATTGGATGAAGCCCTAAACGTTATGTCTGCCGTCACGATTACCGGGATGGCAAGGGGGATTGTGCATGAAAGTGTTTTGCGCATAGATGCCGCTTTCAAAAAGCTCAAAATACCCAAATCCCCCGTTGAAATTCTGATCGACCTCTCTCCGGCGGATTTGCCGAAGGACGGGACTTGGCTTGATTTGCCGATAGCAATCATAGCGCTTCAAGCGGCGGGGATCCTTCCAGACTTAAAAGAAGTATCTGAAGAAAAGTTTCTCGTGATGGGGGAAGTGGGGATACATGGTGATGTGCGAAGGGTTCCCGGTGTTTTATCTCTTGTCAGGATGACAAAGCCCGGCCAGGCTATTATTTTGCCGGCTGGCAATGAGCGGGAAGCCTCACTTATGGCAGCCACGCCTGGTCATGAAGGCACGGCGATATGCCCCGTTTCGACCCTTCAACAGGTAATAGATTATTTTCATGGCAAGGAGCCTCTGCCTAATGCCCTTGCTCAAAGAATTGAATACGAGTCTGTCATTGAAAAGGCTCCTGACATTGGCCGGATAAAAGGACAGGCAAGGGCGAAAGAGGCCGCATTGATCGCTGCGGCTGGCGGGCATAATCTTCTTTTGATCGGACCTCCCGGGGAAGGCAAAACACTTCTTGCCAATTCGATCTCCGGGATATTGCCGCGATTGTCGAGGCAGGAGGCGGTCGATATAACGGCTATTTATTCGGCGTGCGGTGAGTTGAAAGAAGACGGGATGGTCGTTCACAGAAGACCGTTTCGATCCATTCACCATACAATAACCAAACCCGGACTTGTTGGCGGCGGTTCAGGGATCCCAACCCCCGGTGAAATAACCCGAGCCCATCTTGGGGTCCTGTTTCTTGACGAACTTCCCGAATTTTCCCCTTCGACTTTAGAAGCGCTGAGGCAGCCAATAGAAGATGGCGTTGTACGCATAGCCCGTGTGGGGGCAAGCGTGGAATATCCAAGCAGGTTCACTCTTGTTGCGGCCATGAATCCCTGCCCGTGCGGTTATTACGGGGACGAACGTTGTCGTTGCACCGACAAAGACGTAAAGCGCTATCAGAACAGAATCAGCGGGCCGATCCTAGACAGAATTGATCTGAAAGTTGAGATGGAATCCTTGAGCACAGACGAGCGTTTTGCCACTCCTGACAGGGAGATGACATCCGAATTCCGCGCACGTGTGGAGATTGCCCGGAAAAGACAAAACAGCCGTTATGAGGCCAAAGGCATCCCATTTAACGCGGCAATACCCGGCGGCCATGTTTTGGACTATTGCGCGTTTTCCGATGGCGCGATCAATCATTACCGGTGCATGGTGGACAGGAATAGAATAACAACCCGATCTATGGACAGATTGGCCAGAGTGGCAAGAACCGTGGCTGATATTTACAATTCAGACATGGTTGAGCCCCCCCATCTTGACAAGGCGGCCTCTTATGTCCTGCCGGGGCTGCTTAAGGTCCTCTTCTGACAGTCACCAAATAATATGATGTGTGAGACAATCCTGCCCCGCCGTCATGTTCATAGATAACTTTTTCCATCAACAGGCCACAGATTGCGGCTATATCTTGTCCTGAACCGCATCAAGGAAGTCGTATTCATGGACCAGCAGAACCGGGCGTCCTTTCTCGATCCTCAGCCGCATGGCCGCTTCGACTTTGCGTCCATAGCATGCATACGCCCAGCAGGGGTTTCCGCCGGAACCGATCACCAGATAATCCAGATCGTTCACCACTGAATCGTAGACCAGCCCGCCCATGTCCAAGACCGTTTGTTTTAGGTCGCTCCGCAGGTAGCGCTTGAAAGCCCCGGTAAAACAGAACGCCCGTCCCTCAAAATCGACATCCGGACAGACCGCACAGACTCCTTGAATGGTTAATCTGGCGGGATCCAGCGCCTTATGATCCGAACCCACAGGGGTTATCGGATCGAAGTTGGCGAAAAAGGACATTAGTGTCTCATGCTCAGGCAGTGAAATCTTCCCGTCTTTAAGAACCGCCATTACAAGCGCCGCAATTTCCGTGAAAGGCCATAGTTTGCTGAGGTGTTCATGCTCATCCAACCAGTTAGAAAGGCCCTTCAACTCTTCCGGTGTTATAACGCCGTCTGCTGTTATGCCACCCAGGATTCCATGTAACCGCTGCAATTCAACGGTTAATTTCCCGAAATAGTCGGCTTGTGAAAAACGACCGCAAAGCCAGATGATATCCTGCCGGTCTTCAACGGACAGGCGTTGCTCTTTCACAAAAATTGTTGCCCTGCCGATCAGTTCATCGAATGGCTCGCGTCCTTTGAGTTCCGCATATTCATTGATCCATGCCTGCAGGAGTCTTAGTTCTTCCGGGCTGATGTCATTGTCAATCGCGATGCCTTCAAGGACACCCATCAGAGAATTTATGGCTTTCTCAACCCGTTGCTTGGTCGTGAACCGGTAGTATTCAGCTTGATCCAAATCCATGGCACTGTTCCCCTGTCATATTTCGAAGGTGTTTCCAGAGTACAGGGTTTTGGGCATCATGTCAAAAAAGCCGATGTCCCCTCATCTCAAATGTATTGGCAAATGCTCCTGGGAATTGCAGAAAAGGATGCTCCGTCGCTCCGTGCCCGCGCGCCAGCAATGGATGCCCGTGTCGCCGGTTCTCAAGTGAAGGCGCTCTTCGAGCGGAAGCCCGAGAAAGCACTGAAAGAGCATGTCAATCATCTGGCCGTGGGAGACGATCAGGATGCGCCGCCCGGCTGTTTTTTGGCCCGGCAGGCTTGACCAGAACAGTTCGGCCCGTGCGCGGAGCGCGATGAGCGTCTCGCCTCCCTCGACGGTTTCGCCGGGCGCGCACCGGCGCAAAAGCCCCTTTGATCGCGCCTCTTCCCTTATCATGCCGGCCAGCACCCCGTTGTTTCTTTCCATTAACGCATCGTCATGCTCCACGGCCACCCCCGTCCGTCCGGCGATCTCGTCCGCAGTCATCGCCGCCCGTGACAGCGTGCTGGAAATGATTCTGTCGGGCGGAAAGGTTTGGGCAATCCAGTCCGCGGCGAGGCGGGCCTGTTCAAGCCCCTTTTTACTGAGGGGGGTGTCAAGGCGGCCCTCGCATATCGCCGGCACCGACACGTCAGCCGTTGACTGCCCGTGCCGCATGACCAGGTATTCGGTGTGCCTGTGGCCGTCCATTTTTTACCCCTGCGGAACCCATCTCGGATGGTCTGCGCCGCTGTCTTCGACGCCCCTGGTGAGCATGCGCGGGCTGGAGCCGTCGGCGGCGGCCAGCCAGAGGGCGGGGGAGCCGCCTGTTTCGGCGCGGCAGAAGAGAATCCATTTGCCGTCGGGGGACTCGCACTGCCGGAAGTCCCACACGGGCGGGTCGGAGGAGGTGAGCCGGGTGACCGCCCCGTCACGGGGGGATATGCGGCAGATTTCCACGCCGCCGCGCGCCTGCTCCGGTTTGAAGTCGCGGTTGAAGTGATCCGTGTCGGGGCGCTGCGCCTGGTATTCCCAGGGCACCCGCGAACCGGGCAGCCTGCGGGCGCAGAGGACGGCCCCGTCCCGGGTCCACACCGGGGTGTTGGAGCCGCCGCCCCGGTTGTTGGCGGGGCCATAGGTGGCGGCAAACCACAGGGCCTGCCCTTCGGTGAGCAGGCGCATTTCCGAACCGTCCGGGCGGCAGAGGCAGAGGTCCGCCCAGTCGTGGCCGGGGTCGGTTTTATAGAGGCAGTCCTGAAATGCCAGCCATTCCCCGTCGGGCGACCAGCAGGGGCAGAAGTAGAGATGATCGGGGTGCCCCGCCACGAGGGTTCTGCCGCCGCCCTCCGTGTCGCAGGTCCAGACCTGGTAGCCGGAGGGGCTGGCGAGGTGGTAGGCCACCCGCTTTCCGTCGGGGCTGAGGCTGAAGCCGTAGGGCAGTCCCTCGCCCATGCGGGTGAATTCCCGCGCGTCCGTGCCGTCGAGGTTCATGTTGTAGGTCTGGCCGCCGCCGTCGCGCACCACCTGCACCAGCATGCGCCCGTCCCTGAGCAGCAGTTGCGGCGTGTAGAAGACGGCGAGCCGGTCCTTCGCGGCGATTTCCTCCAGCGCACCCGTGTCCAGGTTGTGGATCCACAGGCGGGTCGGCGTCTTGTGGTAGTACTGGTCGAAGGGCTTTCCCGGCCCGTCGCGGCGGGGTTCCATGCTGAGCATGAGCACGCGCCCGTCCGGAAAGAAGCCGCAGGGCTGCCAGGTGGCCTGGTTGGGCGCGTCCAGTTCCAGGCGGCGCAGTCCCGTCCCGTCGGCGTTCATCACAAAGGTGGCACCCCTGGAGACGAAGAAAAAGCGTCCGGCGGGTTTGGCGCCATCGGCCGCGCGCGCAACAACTGGGGCGGCCAGGGCCAGCGCGGCAAGGCCGAGGAATTCGCGGCGGTTTGTCCTCACGGGGTGACCCGTATCAGCCGGTGGCCGTAAAACACCTGGCCGAACTGGTCGGTGGCGCGGACGGAGACGGTGTGGGTGCCGGGCGCGAGCCCGGCGGGCAGGAGCGCCTTCCAGAGGTGGCGGGTGGCGCTGGGCTCGTCCATGTCCCAGCCCCAGACGCCGTCGTGGCGGAAGGGGTTCATCTTGTTCATGCGCGCGCATTCGGGGTCGACGCCCCGTGTCTGTTCCATCGGCGTCCAGGCGCCCCCCGGGCCCGCCCGCATCTCCAGTTTGCACCGGTCGGAGCCCGCAAAAAAGTTGACCAGCACCCCCGTCTCCGGCAGGGCCGCCGCGGCGGCCTCGTTGGGCATGTACAGGTTCATCTGGTAGTCTGCGGGCCTGCGGGCGCACTTCCAGCGCAGGCGGTAGTCCGCGCCGTCGAAGGAAAGGACCGCATAGCCGTTGGGTGTGCCGTCGTTCATGAGCGCGTGGGGTATGCCCGTCTCGTCCGGCTCGCCGCACCACCAGGAGCCGGAGACGGCCCCCGCGGCGTAGTGGTGGTGGGTGCCGCCGCCCATCCAGCCCTTTTTGGCGTCCATGAACACGTGGAACTGCTCGTGGATGTGGCCCGCGATGGAGAAGGTGCGCGGGTGTTTTGCGAACAGGACCGACATTTCGCGCACGTTTTTCACCGCGTGCAGGGGGACGTGCATCATCATCACCACGAGTTTTTCGGGCGGCACAAACTGGAGGAGGTTGCGGACGAAACCGATGTCCTGATCGGAGAAGCGGTTCTCCGATTTTCCGGAGGCGTCAAAGGCGATGTTTTTGAAGGCGATGAACACAACATCGCCGTGCATGAAGGCGTAGGTGGGGGGGCCGAACCAGCGCTCGAAGGTTTCGTCGGCGTACTGGTCGCCCGTTGCGCCCCGGTCATGGTCGTGGTTGCCGAACACGTGCCACCAGGGGATGCCGGCCTGGCCCTCAGCGGCGCTCACCTCCCGGAACAGGGCGGGATCATCCGCCACGATGTCACCAAGGTTCACCCCAAAGGCCGCGTCCGTGCCGATGAGCTCGGGAACCACGTCCCGGGCGACATAGTCCGCCTCGGCCAGTCCGCGCGCCTGGGTGTCCGCGAAGAGGATCACGTCGAACCTGCCGGGCTCCGGTTTCGGGATCAGGGGAAAGTCAATGGAGGCGGGCAGCGGCCCCGTGGGCGCGACACCATCGGCGGAGGAGGACGGGGAGCCCGCCGGCTTGTGGAGGTAAAAAAAACGGGTGCGGTTGCAGCCGTCCACCGGAACGGCGAAGCCGGAGGGCTTGATGACGAAAAAGGCGGTGTCATCCCCGGCGGGCAGGGTCCAGCGGCCCTCCCCGTCGGTGGCGGCCACCTCCCGCCCGTTTGACACCAGCACCCCCGCGAGCCCCCGCTCCCCGGAGTCCCGCGCGCCGTTGCCGTTGGCGTCCGCGTACACCGTGCCCGAGGCGTTTTCCGCCAGCGCCCAGGGTGAAATGAGCGCCGCCAGCGCGGGAAGCAAAAGGATGGAAATCCCTCTCATGGCCCGTTCTCCTCAGCCGTTTGGCGGGGGTGCCGCCGGGGGCGCAAAAAAAACGGCGGCACAACGCCATCCGCGCGTCGTGCCGCCCAGTGTCCAATGATGCCGCGCACAGCAACCCGGAACGGCGCTTACTCTTCCGATGCGCCGTCCGAGCCCTTGCCCTTTATGCCGGCCAGTTCCAGGACGAACCCGTAGGTCCGGTCCAGCACGCTGTCCACATCCACATTGACGTTGGTTTCGGCGGTTTTCACCGCGGATATCACGGCCAGGTGTTTCATGGTGCCCTTCCTGTTCTGTTTTGTTGCGCCCGCCCCGCGCCGGGGGGGCTTGCCGGGCGTCATTATACCACACCACCGCCAAAATAAAAGCCCCGCCGCGCTGCCGCGGCGGGGCCGGAATCCGTCCGTGTGTTTGGACTAGCTGGCGAAGAAGGGGGCAAGCACCAGGGCGATGACGCACATGAGCTTGATCAGGATGTTGATGGAGGGGCCGACGGTGTCCTTGAGCGGATCGCCGACGGTGTCGCCCACCACGGCCGCCTTGTGCGCATCGGAGCCCTTGCCGCCGAAGTGGCCCTCTTCAATGTACTTCTTGGCGTTGTCCATGGCGCCGCCGGAGTTGGCGGTCTGGATGCCGAGCATCACGCCCGTGGCAATCGCGCCGACGAGCATGCCGGCGAGGCCGCCCGCGCCGAGGGTCAGGCCGATGACGACGGGGAACACGATGGCCATGCCGCCGGGAAGCAGCATGCCGCGGATGGCGCCCTGGGTGGCGATGGCGACGCAGCGCGCGCTGTCGGGGTGGACGCCATCCTTGCCTTCCTTGAGTCCGGGGATCTCGCGGAACTGGCGGCGCACTTCCTGGATCATCGTGTCGGCGCAGGCGCCGACCGCGTTGAACAGCTTGGAGGAGAAGTAGAAGGGCATCATCGCGCCGATGAGCAGGCCGGCGAGAATCTTGGGATCGGAGATGTTGACGTGGTCCAGCTTTGCCGCCAGGATGAAGGCGCTCACAAGGCCGATGGCCGCGAAGGCGGCGGAGCCGATGGCGAAGCCCTTGCCGATGGCCGCCGTGGTGTTGCCCACCGCGTCCAGGTTGTCGGTGATCTTGCGGACCTTCGGATCAAGGTGCGCCATTTCGGCGATGCCGCCCGCGTTGTCCGCGATGGGGCCGTAGGCGTCGACCGCCACGACCATGCCGGTGGTGGCGAGCATGCCCAGCGCGGCGATGGCCACGCCGTAGATGCCGGCGAAGTGGTACGCGCCGACGACGGCGATGGCAAGCACGACAACCGGAAGGCCCGTGGAGGCCATGCCGACCGCGGTGCCGTCCGTGACCGCGATGGCGGGGCCGGTCTGGGCGCGTTCGGCAAGACGCCGCACGGGGGTGTACTTGCCGGAGGTGTAGTACTCGGACACGAAGCCGACGACCATGCCGGAGATCACGCCGATGATGCACGCGATGGCCGGGCCGAACTTGCCGTATTCCACGCCCTCAACGGAGAAGGGCTGGCCGACCGCGGCGGAGTAGACCACCACGCCGAGGGCGGCGAGGATGGCGCTCACGTAGGTGCCCATCATCAGGGCGCTCTGCGGGTTGTTCTTGGCGAAAATCTTGACGTACAGCACGCCGATAATCGAGGCGAAAATGCCGAGGGCCGCCGTCACGAAGGGGAACGCGCGGAGGTATTCGGCGCCGGGCGTGCCCGCGCCCATGGCGAGGCTCACCGTGGCGGCCACCGCAAGCGCGGCGATGATGGACTCGACGTAGGACTCGAGCAGGTCGGCGCCGAGGCCGGCCACGTCGCCCACGTTGTCGCCCACGTTGTCTGCGATGACGGCGGGGTTGCGCGGATCGTCCTCGGGGATGCCCGCCTCAACCTTGCCCACCAGGTCCGCGCCCATGTCCGCGCCCTTGGTGAAGATGCCGCCGCCCGAGCGGGCGAAGAGGGCCACCAGCGAGGCGCCCATGGCGTAGCCGTTCACGATGTTCGCGTCGCCGTCGAACATTTTGTAGACGATGATAAGGCCGAGGAGCGCGATGCCGACCACGCCCATGCCCATCACTGCGCCGCCGGAAATGGCGATGGCGAGGGCTTGTTTCACGCCGTCGGACTCGCCGCCGGACTCTGCCGCCGCCGCGGTGCGCGCGTTGGAGCGCGTGGCGATGTACATGCCGAGCACGCCCGCGCAGCAGGACGCGATCGCGCCGCACACGAAGGCGACGCCCGTCTTCCAGCCGAGGGTGTTTTCAGGCGTCAGAATGCCGACGACGATGAAAAGGACGAAAATAACCGCCACGAAACTGAACACCCAGGTGTACTCGCGCTTGAGGAACGCCGCCGCGCCGATCTGGACCTGGCGCGACAGGAACACCATGCGCTCGTTGCCCTGGGGCTTGCCGAGGACGTACTTGATGAGGTACGCCACGAACAGCAGCGCGGCTATCGCTGCCACTCCCGAAATCTTGAGGAACATGTTCAAAACTCCTTCCTGTTGGTTGACTGGGAACGTTTGTCCGGAAGCGCCCGGCTTGGCGGATCCGCTCTTTTATCATGCTCCGGTCCCGGGGACCGGCCTCGCAACACAACCCTTATCCGAACAACACACCCTCGGCGGCCAGCGCCTCGCGGGCGGCGTTCTGCTCGGCCTCCTTCTTCGAACGGCCCCGGCCCCGGCCCGCGGCCGCGCCGCGGACGTAGACCTCGACCTCAAACTCCTTGAGGTGGTCGGGACCCTCCGACCGGATTACCTCAAACCTCGGCAGGCCCACATGGCCGGCCTGGCAAAGGTTCTGCAGGCGCGACTTGTAGTCCCAGACGCGGTTTGACGCGCCCGACTGCAAAAACTCGCCCTCGAACACCCGCGCCACAAACTCCCGCGCCGCCACCCAGCCGCAGTCCAGGTAGACCGCCGCGATGAGGGCCTCCATGCAGTCCGCCGCAAGGGAGGCCCGGCGGCGTCCGCCGCAGGCCTCCTCGCCCCGGCCCAGCAGTATGAGGGGCTCTATGCCCAGTTCATGGGCCACCCGCGCCACGCTGTGCCGGTTCACCATCCCGGCGCGCATCCGGCTGTATTCGCCGGGTGTCCTGCCGGGGACGTGGGTGAACAGGTGATGGGCCACCGCAAGTCCGAGAACCGCGTCACCGAGGAACTCCAGGGACTCATAGTCCCCGCCCCCGGTGCCGGTTGACTCGGCCACGCTGGAGGCGTGGGTCAGCGCCTGGTCGTAAAATGCCACATTGGACATTGGTATGCCCAAGCGTTCGGCCAGACCCCGCAGGGCCGCCTCCCGTTCCGGTTCACAGGCATAGTTGCACACCAAGTCGTCCATGGCATTGTAATTCGGATGACGCTTTACTACGGTGGGAATGGTAGCGAATTCCGGGGGATCATTTCAATTTTTGCCACCCCGGCGCGGCATTTGCCCGGTTTTGCGCCTGTTTTTTCGCATTATTTTGCGATTTTCCCCCCCAAAAAAATCCCAGCCAATCCCCGGAGGGGAAGGGCTGGGCATGCGTAAAAAGTGGACACCCGGAGGGGGCGTCTCCGTGGTAACCGCCTAGACGCGGGCCTTGATGTACTTGATGGCGTCGCCAACGGTCTGGATGTTGTTGGCCTCGTCGTCTATCTCAAGGTTGAACTCCTCCTCAAGCGCCATGATGATTTCCGTGGTGTCGAGGGAGTCCGCGCCCAAATCGTCCATGATGCGGGCGTCGTCGGAAAGCTCCTCCATCTTGCGATCAAGCCGGTCCGCGATGATTTCTTTGACGCGGCGGATCACATCGTCTTCATTGGCCATTGTGAACACTCCCTTGTTGTGGCCCGGCTTGGCACGCCGGGCGGTTTTCAGGGCCGCAAGTATACCCCCGCGGCCTTTTGGCTGCAACCCGTTTACCCCCGGCCGCGCATTCTGTTTCAGGCCGGAGCGCCTCCACCCCCGGTTCGGGGGGCGGCTGCGGCGGAGCGCATTATGGCACATTCCCGCTGGTTGCGCAAAATTGTTATACACCAAACGGTATGGTGCGTGCCGATTATTCCCCGGTGCCGGTGTGACGGCGGATTCCACCACCTCCTCCGCCGGTTTCGGTTCCGGCGGCGCGGGCAAAGAGGTTGCAGGCCAGGTAATAGAGGGGGTAGCACAGCCAGGCGTTGGCCGCGCCGCCGCCGGCGTATTTCCAGCGGGCCACAAAGATGTCGGAGATGAAAAAGAGCGCCGCCGCCGGGAGCAGCAGGCGGTTGCCGCCCGCATGCGCCACGGCGCAGGCCAGCATCACGGTGATGACCAGCACATAGCCCCCAATCAGGGGGCGGTCGCCTGGCGGCACCAGGGGCCAGAGCCACGGCAGCACGAGGCCGGACAGCACCGCCACGGGAACAACCACGGGTCCGCGCCGCCGCCACGCGCCCCCCGGGGCCATGGCCGCGATGAAACAGAGATGCCCCGCGAGAAAGGCGGCGGCCCCGGCCGCGAAGGCGGACGGACCGAGCAAATCCCCCAGAAAACAGCAAAACAGCCCCGCAAAAAGCCCCCTTCCGAACCAGTGCCGCCCCGCGCCCGCCACTGCGGCGGCCAGCAGGAAGCCGCCCGAAGCGGCGGCGGTGAGCGCCATGGACAGCGCGCCGGGCGCGCCCGCCGCCCTGGCCGCGACCATTGAAAGTGCCGCCGCCATGGAGGCCGCGCTGATGAACACGGCGTGTCCGCGCGCGGCGCGGAATGGTGTTTCCTGTTCCATGCCACCACACTGCCACAGCGGCGGCTTGCGCGGCAAGGCCGCATCCGCGTTATCATCCGGGGCAAAGGAGCGCACATGAACGGAAAAACGGCGGCCCTTGCATCGATCACCGCGCTGGCGCTGTGCCTGGGCGCGGCCTCCCGGTGGCCGTTGGCGGACTCGGGCGCGGTGCTGTGGGCGCTGTTCCACGCCGCCTTTCTCGCCGCCGCCATGGCCGCCGCCTTTCTGGCGCTTCCGCGGTTCTTCTCTCTGCCGGTCCAAATTTTCATTGCCATGGTGGCGGGCGTGGCCGCCGGGGCGGTGTTCCGGCATTTCGGGGACGCCCCCTTTCTCAGCGACTATCTGGGCATTTTCGGAAAACTGTTCATCCTCCTGCTGACCGTTGTGATAGTGCCGCTGATCTTCGTGTCCGTGCTGAACGGCACGGCGGGGGTGGGCGATGTGCGGCGGCTGGGCCCGCTGGGGGTGAAGACCCTGCTCTATTACCTGCTTACCACCTGCGTGGCGGTGCTCATCGGCCTGGCGCTTGTGAACCTGCTCCGGCCGGGCGAGGGCCGGGAGGGCCTGGTGTCGTCGGCAGCCACGCAGGCGGCGGCGGAGAAGGGCGCGGGCCTGGGCCGCATCATCCAGGAGGAGGCCCTCCCGGCGGTGATTAAGAACCCGGTCATGGCGGGGCAGAACCCGCTGGCGGTCATTTTTTTCGCCGTTATCCTCGGCGCGGCGCTGGCCGCCGGAGGCGCGCAGGCAAAGCCCGCGCTGGAGGTTTTCGCCGCGCTGGACCGGGCGCTCACCCTCATCATTCTTGCGGTGATGAGGCTGGCGCCGCTGGGCGTGTTCGCGCTCATGTCCCGCGCCATCGCGGAGCTGGGCGTGGAATACGTGCTGACCCTGGGGCAATACTGCCTCACGGTCATGCTCGGCCTGGTGCTGCACTTCTGCCTGCTGACCCTGGTTGTCTGCCCGCTGCTGGGGCGCATGCCCGCGCGGCGCTTCCTGCGGGGCATGTTCCCGGCCTTTGAGGTGGCCTTCAGCACCTCCTCCAGCAGCGCCACCCTGCCCGTGACCATGCGCTGCGTGACCGAACGCCTGGGTGTGGACAAAAACATCAGCAGTTTCATGCTGCCGCTGGGCGCGACGGTGAACATGGACGGCACCGCGCTGTACCTGTCCGTGGCCAGCCTCTTTGTGGCGCAGGTTTACGGGCTGGACCTGTCCGTGCAGGCCCAGTTCATGGTGTTCCTCACCGCCGTGCTGGCCTCCATCGGCACGGCGGGCATCCCCGGCGCGAGCCTGGGGCTGATGGGGATCATATTCACGGCGGCGGGCATTCCGGCGGAGGGGATTGGCATCGTCATCGGCGTGGACCGCCTGCTCGACATGAGCCGGACCGTGGTCAACATCACCGGCGACGCCGTCGGCGCGGTGGTGGTGGCCCGGGGCGGGGACGGCGGGGCGGACGGGTCCGCCTAGCCGCGGATCTTCAGCACCACCACCACGATGACGAAGGGGATCAGCGCTATCAGCATCCACTTGTTCTGCACGGCAAACTGAATCACGTCGCTCATCAGAGAATCCTTCGGGCGCTTAGCGCATTCCCGGCGGCATGCGCAGCATGTACGCCGCCGCCGCCGCCACGGTTCCAAGAAACAACCCAATCAGGCAGAGCCACCTGTTCTTCGGCTCGTCGTTGCGCGTCATGCCGTAGACCGACCAGAAAATCGTGCTGCCCCCCAGGAACATGATGCCGTAGGAGAACCACGGCTGGTGCATGGCCATGGCCGACCGGAAAAACACCGGCAGCAGCAGCAGCACGGACAGCCCCCCGGTGAACAGGGCCTGGAGCCACACGGGCGTGCCCTTGGGCGCGCTTTCGGTGAGCACCCGGAAGGACATCCCGTCCACGTTCCGCGTGCGCGGTTTCGGCACCTCGTCCCCGTCCATCGTGCCCAGCACGTCGGAGAAGTCCCGCTCCAGCAGGTCGCCGTCGGAAACGCCGGAGAAATCCCCAAAGCCGGTTCCGCCCGCGGGGGGCGGGCCGGTTCCCGCGCCCTCGGGCAGGTCGCCCAGTTCTTTTATCAGCGACTGGAAGCTCAGCGCCTCGCGGGCCGCCGACTGTTCCAGCAGTTTCTTCGCCTTCAGCGGATCATGCTCTTCCACGTGTTCGCCTTCCTGTAAACAACTCGCCTACCCCCATGTTACCCGAGTTTTTTGTGTTTCGGCAAACCGCCGGTGCGGCGGCGGCGGAATGCCGGATGCCCCCGGCCTGTTTTTTCCATTACAATAGTCGCCGGGGGCGTGCGGCCCCGTTTTCGGAGGAGACACCATGTTCACAAAACCGAACCGTTTCATGCAAGGCGCGCTGGCCCTGCTGCTCACGGCCCTCTTTTTCGCCCCGCCGGCCACGGCGGGGTGGCAGGCCGTGGCCGGCCCCCTGCCCAACGACCCCATGGGAGTGCGCATCTACCGGCTTGACAACGGGCTGGAGGTGCACGTTTCTGAAAACCACGACTCCCCCCGGTTCTTCGCGGAGATCGCCGTGCGCACGGGCAGCAAGTACGATCCCGTGGATTCCACCGGGCTGGCCCATTACATGGAGCACCTGCTTTTCAAGGGGTCGGAGCGGCTGGGGACGGCGGATTTCGCCGGGGAGAAGGCGGTGCTTGATCGGATAGACGAACTGTACGAGCGCCATTTCCATGAGACCGACCCGCAAAAACGCGCGCAGCTTTATCAGGAGATCAACGCCGCCTCGGAGGCGGCGGCGCGCTTTGCCATCCCCAACGAGCTGGACCGCCTCTACAAGGTGATGGGCGGGCGCAACCTGAACGCCCACACCTGGCACGAGGAGGTGGTGTACCAGGTGGACCTCCCCGCAAACCGGCTTGAACAGTGGGCGGCCGTGGAGTCGGACCGCTTCAAGCGGCCCGTGTTCCGCCTGTTCCAGACGGAGCTGGAAACGGTCTACGAGGAGATGAACCGGGCGCTGGACAACAAATTCCGGGTCATCCAGGTGGCGGTGGACGCCGTGCTCTACAAAAACCACCCCTACGGGCAGAAGCCCACCCTGGGCACGGTGGAGCACCTGAAAAACCCCTCACTGAAAAACCTGCACACCTTCTACGAGACGTGGTATGTGCCGAACAACATGGCCGTGTTCATTTCCGGCGACGTGCGCGCGGAGGAGGCGGTGGCGCTGGTGGACCGGTACTTTGCGGACTGGGCCCCGCGCGAGCTGCCGGAGTGTCCGGTCTGGGAGGAGGGGCCGCTCCGTGGCCGCGAGGTGGTGCGCGTGCCCTTTGACGCGGAGGAGTTTGTGATGCTCGCCTTCCGCACGACGCCGCGCAACCACGCCGACGCGCCCGCGCTGGAGATGGTGGACATGCTGCTGGACAACGCCACGGCGGGGCTCATCAACCTGAACCTCAACCAGGCGCAGCGCACCGCCGGGGCGGGCGCCTTTCCGCTGATGCTGAACGATTACGGCGCCCAGTACCTCTACGGCGTGCCCAAGCCCGGCCAGACGATGGAGGAGGTGGAGGGTCTGCTTCTGGAGCAGCTGGAGCACATCAAGAAGGGCGAATTCGACGACTGGCTTCCCGGTGCGATTGTGAACGACCACAAGAAAAACGAGAAGGCCGGGCTGGAGTCCGACGAGAGCCGGGTGGACAGGATGCGCTCCGCGTGGATAGGGATGGAACCCTGGGAACACGCCGTTGACCGCATCAGCCGGATGGAAAAAGTCACCCGGGACGATGTGGTCCGCGTGGCGAACCAGTACTTCGGCGGCAACTATGTGGCGGGCTTCCGCGAGGACGCGCCCCGGCGGACCCACCCGGTGGAGAAGCCGCCCCTGCCGAAGATTGAGATTGACGCGTCGCGCCAGTCCCCCTTCGCCTCGTCGGTGCTGGCCATGCCCGCGCCGCCCATCGAGCCCGTGTTCATCAAGCGGGGCCGGGATTACGAGAAAAAGGAGGACGGGCGCGGCGTCACCCTGTTCCACGCGCCGAATCCGGTGAACGACATTTTCACGTTCACCATCGCGGTTGCGCGGGGCGTCCACGAGGATCCCCTGGCCGCCGTGGCCGAACGGCTCATGCGCATATCCGGCACGGAGCGGCTCAGCTCCGGGGACCTGCAAAAGGAGTGGTACAAGCTTGGGGCGTCCTTCTCGGTGTCCTCCGGGGACCATGAGACCGTGTTCTCCCTGACCGGCCTGGACGAGAATTTCGAAAAGGCGCTGGGGCTGCTCATGGAGCTGGCCTGGACGCCGAAGGTGGAGGACGCCGCGCTGGAGCAGCTGAAGGCCATCCTCCTCCAGCAGCGCGACGACGCGCGCAAGGAGCAGGACACCCTGGCCGACGCGCTTGTGGACTACAACCGGGAGGGGAAGGGCTCGTACTTCCTCAACATGCCGCCCGCGGAAAGGGTGATGTCCCTCACCGCCGGGGAGCTCCAGGGCGTCATCAGGGGGATTGTCTCAAGCCGCCAGACCGTGTGCTACACGGGCACGCTGGCCATGGACGCGGTGATGGACGCGCTGCGGCGGCTGCACCCCGTGAAGGGGCTGCTGGACGACACGCCACCCTACAAGCGCCCGGAGATACGCGCGCCGGAAACGACGGAGATTCTATTTGTGCAGAAAGAATCCGCGCAGGCGCACATCCAGATCGAATTCGGCGGCGTGCCCTACGATCCGCGCATGAGCCCGCAGGTGCAGCTTTACAACAGCTACTTCGCCGACGGCATGGCGGGCATCGTCTTCCAGGAGCTGCGCGAGGCGCGGGCGCTGGCCTATGTGGCGGGGGCGCGCTACCTGCCGGGTTACCGGAAGGGCGACAAAAACCTGATGATGGGCCTCATCCAGACCCAGCCCGACAAGACCGCGGACGCGCTGGCCGCCTTTGCGGAGCTGCTCGACAACATGCCCCGCGAGGAGCAGCGCTTTGACGCGGCCCGCGAGGCGGTGATCAACAGCTACCGCACGGGCAAGACGGGTTTCCGCGCCGTGCTGGACACGGTGTGCGGCTGGGAGCGGCGCGGCATCCTCGAGGATCCCCGGCCCGCCTGGTACAAGGCCGTGCGCGAGAACGGCACCCTCGATTCGGTGGCCGCCTTCCAGGAGCGGCACATCGCGGGCAAGCCCAAGCTCGTCTCCATCGTGGGCGACAGGGCCCGCATCAACATGGACGCGCTCAGGCAGTTCGGCCCCGTGACGGAGCTCACCGTGGACGACATCATGGTGAAATAGGCCGCCCGGACTATTCGTCGGGGAACATGCCGGGCCGGAGGCCGATGTTCACGATGCTGCACGCCAGCACCGGGTTCAGCCCGCGCGCGCGGGCGGCCTCCACCAGCTCCGGGCTTTCCGAGCCGGGGTTCAGGAAAAACTCCGCGGGCTGTTTCGCGGCGATGTCGTCGAGCATGGCCATGCCCACCTTCGCGGGCACGTACATGGACACCCGGTCCACCGGCCCGGGGATGTCGGCCACCGAAGCGCAGGCCTTCAGGCCCTCGACAGTGTCCGCGCCCGGATTCACGGGCCACACGGTCCACCCCCCCTGTATAAAGGCCCGCACGGCCTTGTTGCCGTACTTGCGGCGGTCGGTGGACGCGCCGATGATTGCTATGCTTGGCATGGCTTTTTGGCTCCCAAGGGTTGCATGTCAAATGATACCCGAAAAATGCGGACATTTCCGGAATCAACACGCCCTGTCAGGGTGTTATTCGCTCAAATTTCGATATTTTTCCGTTCGTAACGTATAATAAGAGACTACCGTGAGGGAAATATCATGCCGACAAAGAAGAGCGAAGAGCGTATCTGGGAAAAACTGAACCCGCCCGCCGACGCGCGCGCCGTGCTGGAGGCTTCGCCGCGGGTGGTGGTGGCCGGGGACACCGCCGACCTGATTGATCTGGCCTGCGGCGGCCCCGGAAGCAACCATTTCGAGGTGGGCTACGACGTGCCGGGCAAGGGCTGGGTTGTCGAGGCGGAGGTGGCGCGCGTGCGCAACGGCGTCTGCGCCAACTACACCGACCCGTACATGCGGCGCCGCGACCCGGACTGCATGTTTATCGGCGATGATTTGCCCTCGGACAAGCCGACCTACCGGGAGCGGTTCGGCGGGGACTTTGAACCCCTCCGGCGGGAGACCCTCGACTGGCTGAAGGGCCAGGAGCTGGCGGCCTTCGCCTTCACCGCCGGCCGGCGGAAGATGGGCATGGACGCCATCGTCATCGCGCCGCTGAACGCGGGCTTCTTCGCCCTGGGCCTTGCGCTTTTGCAGGGCATCTCCCGGCTGGAAGAGCTTCCGAAGCGTTTCGCGCCGCAGCTGGTCATCTACGCCGCGCCCCCCTTCCGCCACACCCGCTTTGACGGCAGGCAGGTGGTGGTGCACAAGCGCGGCGAAAATTCCCACGAAATCTACGCCTACAACCTGTACCCCGGCCCCAGCGCGAAAAAGGGCGTCTACGGCAGCCTGCTCGCCCTCGGCGAGCGCGAGGGCTGGGTCACGGCGCACTGCTCCACGGTGCAGGTGGTCACGCCCTACGACAACACGCTGACCATCATGCACGAGGGCGCCAGCGGCGGCGGCAAGAGCGAGATGCTGGAAACCGCCCACCGCGAGGCCGACGGCCGCCTTCTCCTCGGCACCAACCTGGTCACGGGCGAGAAGCGGCACGTTGAGATCCCGCGCGGCTGCGCGCTGCGCCCCGTCACGGACGACATGGCGCTGTGCCACCCGTCCCTGCAGAAGGGCGACGGCAAGCTGGCCGTGACCGACGCGGAGAACGCGTGGTTTGTGCGGGTGAACCACATCACCCGCTACGCCACGGATCCGATTTTCGAGGGGCTCACGGCCCAGCCCGCCGAGCCGCTGCTCTTCCTCAACATCGACGCGGTTCCCGGCGGGCGCGCCCTCATCTGGGAGCACATCATGGACGCGCCGGGCAAACCCTGCCCGAACCCCCGCGTCATCGTGCCGCGCCAGGCCTTCCCGGACATCATTGACGACGCGGTGACGGTGGACATCCGCAGCATGGGGGTGCGCACGCCCCCCTGCACTGCGGACAACCCCACCTACGGCATCATCGGCCTGTTCCACCTCATGCCCCCGGCCCTTTCATGGCTGTGGCGGCTGGTGTCGCCCCGCGGCCACGACAACCCCAGCATCGTGGACACGGGCGGCATGACCAGCGAGGGCGTGGGCTCCTACTGGCCCTTCGCCACCGGGCGCCGCGTGGACCATGCGAACCTGCTCCTCACCCAGATTGTCTCCACGCCGAAGGTGGTGCACATCCTCTGCCCCAACCAGCACCTTGGCGCGTGGGAGGTGGGCTTCATGCCCCAGTGGATCGCTCGGGAGTACCTGGCCCGCCGCGGCGTGGCAAAGTTCAAGCCGGAGCAGGTGCGCCCGGCGCGCTGCCCGCTGCTGGGCCACGCGCTGCACCACCTCACGGTGGAGGGCAACTCCGTGCCGCGCTGGCTGCTGCAGGTGAACACGCAGCCCGAGGTGGGCGACGCCGCCTACGACGAGGGCGCGCGCATGCTCACCGAATTCTTCCACCGGGAGCTGCGCCCCTTCCTGACGGACGATCTGCACCCGCTGGGCCGCACCATCATCGAGTGCTGCCTGGACGGCGGCCAGGTGCAGGACTACCAGTCCCTCATCGCCACCCCCTACATGGCGAACGAATAGTCCGGGAAAAAGAAACGGCCCGGCGCGCAGGACGCGCCGGGCCGTTTTGTTTCCGTGCGTGTTACTTCTTCTTGGCGGGGACGATGGCGTCCTTGGCGGCCTTGGCGACCACGAACTTCAGGACCTTCTTGGCCGCGATCTTGATCTCGGCGCCGGTCGCGGGGTTGCGGCCGATGCGCGCCTTGCGCTCCGCAATCTTCAGCTTGCCGAGGCCCGGAAGGGTGAAGCCGGCGGCGGCCTGCGCGTAGGCCAGCTCGACGAGCTTGTCGAGGACCTTCACCACGTCCTTCTTCGCCAGGCCGGTCTCTTCCGCGAGGCACGCGATCGTCGCGGTCTTGGTCAACGGCTTGTCCTCTTTCTTCGCTTTCTTAATCGCCATCTGTAACGTTCCTCCTTGTGGGGGATACCCCCAAACAACCCAAAACTTTCACAACCCGCAACAGCGCTACGGGCGCCGCGCGAAACCGGGCGCCGCGCCCGTTTTCGCCGCACCTCTGTTTGGCGGCGGGAACGGGAACGGCCCCTCAAAAACCTGCATCATTTGTAACGACCAAATACGCATTTGTCAAGCCTTATTTTACGGGCGATTTCAAAATCCGCGCGCCGAAAGCCCCGTAAACAAAGGGCAAAACCAAAGTGTCATCATTTTACCCTTCGCATTTCCTTGATTTGCAACGTGTTACGCCGCCACTTGTCCCGCGCCGCCCCCGCCGTCTATAGTGGTGCCTTCACGGCGTGTTTGCGGCGTTTTTTCACGGAACACAAGGAAAATTCCCCCATGATACTTGCGGCGGCGGGCGACATTGCGGGCAACCTGGAGGCGTTGCGGACGGTTTTGGACGACGCGGAGGACCGCGGAATCCACCTGGTGCTGCAGACGGGAAACCTCTTTCACGGCGGCGCGAACGCCAACGGCGTCGCGGAACTGCTGCGCGCATCCGGGGCGCGGTGCGTGCAGGGCGGCAATGACCGGCTGCTGGTGCCGCGCCGCCGCGCGCGCCTTGCGGACACCGACCCGGACGCGGCGCGGCTGCTCGACGAGGCCCACACCACGCTGCGCCCCGCGCATATTGAATGGGTGTGCGGCCTGCCCTGGAAACAGATGGTGGAAATGGACGGGCTGCGCGTGATGCTGTGCCACGGATCGCCCGCCGGCCGCAACGACATCATCACCGCCGAAACGCCCACACTGAAGCTGCGGCGCCTGCGCGAAATGGACCCCGTGGACATTGTTGTGTGCGGCGGCGCGCCCGAACCCTTCGCCCGTTTTGTGGACGGCACCCTTTTCGTGTGCCCCGGCCCGGTGGCGGGGGGCGGCGCGGCGGGGGCCGCCTACGCGCTCGTCTCCACCGAGGGGGGGCAGCCGCGCGCGGAGTGGGCCGGTTTGTGACGCTCAGCGCTCGTTGCGCATGCGCTCGGCGAGGCGGGTGTTGCGGCGGGCGATCTTGTTGTTGCGCACGGCCATGGCGACGGCCTTTTTTGAGCCGACGACGACGACGAGTTTCTTGCCGCGCGTGACGGCGGTGTAGAGGAGGTTGCGCTGGAGCATCATGTAGTGCTGGGGCAGGAGGGCCAGCACCACGGCGGGGTATTCGCTGCCCTGCGCCTTGTGCACGGTGGCGCAGTAGGCGGGGGTGAGGTCGTCGGTGCCGTCCATGGGGTAGAGGACCTGCCGCCCGTCCTCGAAGGCCACCTGCACCTCGCCCGCGTCCGCGTCCACCGCCACCACCACGCCCGTGTCGCCGTTGTACACATCGAGGTCGTAGTTGTTGCGCGTCTGCATGACCTTGTCGCCCATGCCGAAGTCGCGCCGGGGCAGGGGCTGGCCCGATGGGTTGAGCGCGGCGCGGAGCGCCCCGTTCAGGCGGTTCACCCCGGCGTCGCCCCGGCGCAGGGGCGCGAGCACCTGGATGTCCCGCAGGGGATCGAGCCCGAAGCGGGCGGGGATGCGCCGGGCCGCCAGCTCCACGATGGTGTCCACCGCCTGGGCGGGGTCTTCGCGCTCCACCATCACGAAGTCGGTCTCGTTGAACAGGGGCATGACGCCCCGGTTGATGCGGTGGGCGTTGGCGGTGATGCCGCCCTCCTCGGCCTGCCGGAAGACGGTCTCCAGCCTCACCACGGGCACAAGCCCCCCGGCAATGAGGTCCATGAGCACGCTGCCCGGCCCCACCGAGGGGAGCTGGTCCACGTCGCCCACGAGCACCAGCCGCATGAAGGAGGGAAGGGCCCGCAGCAGGCAGTGCATGAGCTGCGTGTCGATCATGGAGGCCTCGTCCACCACCAGCATGTCCGCCTCCACCGGGTTGTTCTCATCGTGCTGGAATTTTCCTGTTACGGGGCTGAATTCGAGGAGCCGGTGGATGGTGCGCGACTCCCGGCCCGTGGCCGCCTCCATGCGCTTTGCGGCGCGGCCCGTGGGCGCGGCGAGCACGAAGGAGACGCCCTTCTTTTCCAGTATCGCCAGCAGGCTGTTCAGCACGGTGGTCTTGCCGGTGCCCGGCCCGCCGGTGATGATGAGCACCTTGTCCGACACGCCCCGGCGTATGGCCTCGCGCTGCGCCTCCGCCAGGGTGATGTTGTGCTGTTTCTCCACCCAGCGCAGCGCGTTGTCCAGCTGGACGGGCACCGGGTCGCAGGGGGTGCGCAGCAGCCGCTTGACGCCGTCGGCGCAGCCGCGCTCCGCGGTCCACAGCGCGGGACTGAAGCACGCGCCGTCCTCCACCACCACCAGCCCCTCCGCCGCCAGCGCCGTGACCACGCTGTCCACCGCCCCCGCCTCCACCCCCAGCAGATCCGCCGCGCCGGCCAGCAGCTCCTCCCTGGGCAGGAACACGTTGCCCTCGCCCGCCGCCTGGCCGAGGGCGTGGACCACGCCCGCCCGCAGCCGTTCCGGCGCGTCGGGGGCGATGCCCAACTGCCGCGCGATCTTGTCCGCGCCGTGGAAGGAGATGCCCGCGATGTCGTCGGCAAGCCGGTAGGGGTTGGCCCGGAGCACCGCCACGGCGCGGTCGCCGTACTGGCGGTAAATCTTCGCCGCCTGGCCGGGGGTGACGCCGTGGCCCTGCAGGAATATCATGATGGACTGGACCGCCTTCTGCGACGACCACGCCTCGCGGATTTGGGCGGCGCGCTTCTGGCCGATGCCCGGCACGGCGCGGAGCCGCGCGGGCTGCCGGTCAATGACGCGGAGGGTCTCCACCCCGAAGGCCTTCACCAGACGCCTGGCGTATTCCGGGCCGATGCCGGCTATCAGCCCCGAACCTAGGTATTTCTCAATGCCCTCGACGGTGCCGGGCAGCACTGTCTCGTAGGCGGTCACGCGCAGCTGCCTGCCGAAGCGGCGGTCGTCCACCCAGCGGCCCGTGATGCGGATGGTCTCGCCCGGCGACACGGCCATGACGCTGCCCACGAAGGTGACGGGCTCGGCGCAACCCGGCACGCGCATCCGCGCCACGGAGAAGCCATTCTCGGCGTTTTCGTACACGATGCGCTCCACCACCCCCTCCAGGGTGGCCTCCGGCTCCAGGTCCCCCTGGGCGGGGGGACGCCCGGAAGGCGGGGGAGGGGGCGCGGAAAAGAGATCGTCCATCACAGCGGCTCGCTGGAGAAGCGCCGGAGGTGGAGCAGGTCCGTGGTGGCGCGGGGGCCCATGCCCGCGAGGAACAGCACCGCGTGGGCGATGTCCTCCGGCGTCATCCATTCGCTCTTGTCACGGTCCGGCATGGCCTCCTCGGAAAGGCGCGTGGCCACGCCGCCGGGGCAGACGGCATGGACCGCTATGTTGTGGGCGCGCAGTTCCAGCGCGAGCGACTTGGTGAGGCCGTTCAGCGCGTGCTTGGACGCGACATAGGCGCTCTGGTCCACAATCGCCTTGAGCCCGGACACGCTGGAGATATTGATGATGCGCCCCGCGCGGCGTGCGATCATGCCCGGCAGAAAGGCCCGGACGCAGCGCACCGGCCCCATCAGGTTCACCTCGTGGGTGGCACGCCACTCCTCCTCGGTCAATTCCATGAAGGGCTTGAAGCAGGCATGGCCCGCGTTGTTGACCAAAATGTCCACATGGCCGAATTCGGCGCCGACCACGGAGGCCATGTTTTCCACCGACCCCGGATCGCCCACATCGCACACGACGGTGACGGCGCGCCGCCCCTCCGCCAGGACCATCGCGGCGGTCTGTTCCAGTTCGTCCTCCGACCTTGCGGCCAGGGCCACGTCACAGCCCTCCCGCGCGAAGGCAAGCGCCACGGCGCGGCCGATGCCCCGGCCAGCACCCGTGATGACGGCGGTTTTTCCCTGCAATAACATCCGGTGGTTCACTCCCAATGGCTGCTTTTCAGCGGGGTCCGTCGCCGGACGGCTCCGCGCCGGGGATTTTACCAGAGAGCGCGCCCAGTTCGGCATCCAGCAGTTCGGGCGAGTCGTGCATCCGCCCCAAAAACGCGCCGTATTCGGTTCCCCGCAGCAGGAGGGACGGGTCGTTCCCCGCGTTGCGCAGCGCCTCCACCACCTCGCGGGCCGTGGCCGTCCATTCGCCCCGGCCGGGCGTGTAGGCCTGTCCGGACCCGCCGCAGCGGACCACCACCCCGGCGTCCGCCAGGCACTCCATCACCTCCAGAACAGTTCGGGTGGGCACGTTCCACCGTGCCGCCGCCTCATGGGCGGACAGGGGCGGCCCGCCCGCCCGGAAACGCCTCCCCGTTTCCGCGCACACCAGCAGCGCCACCGCCTCGCGGTAGGCATGGCTCGCGCCGGAGGCCAGCCGCTCCAGGGCGAACGTCTCCTCGTTCTGGTACGCGTAGGTCACCAGCATGCCGAAGAGCAGCGTGAGCCAGCCGAAATATATCCACATCAGCAGCATGGGGAAGAGGGCGAAGGTGGAGAAGAACAGGGCGTAGCGCGCGAGGCCGAACTGGAATTTCACAAAGCCCCACGAGAGCAGCACCCACAGCACGCCCGCCACCACGCCGCCCAGCAGCGCGTAGCGGAACCGCACGCTGGTGTTGGGAACAAGGTAGTAGACCAGGCAGAAGGCCATGCAGACCACGGCGAACTGGGAGCCGCGCAGGCTCCACGCCAGCGGCCCCAGCATGGAGCCCACATAGTCGCTTTCCAGCAGCGCGGCCACGCCGAGCATGCCCGCCACGGCGAAGGGCAGCAGCAGCGTCACCAGCAGGTAGTCGCCCAGCGAGCGCAGCGGGTTGCGCGCGCGGCGCACCCCCCAGATGCGGTTGAAGGCCGACTCGATGTTGCGCAGGAAGCCGAAGACCGTGCTGAACAGGAACAGCAACCCCGCCACCCCCAGCGCGCCCGGATGGGACGCGCTCTGCTCGGCCAGGCCCACCAGCATGCGCACGGGGTTTTCAAAGCGGCCCCTCCCGTCCAGGCCGCGCTCCTGCATGAAACCGGGAAAGAGCTTCCCGATTATTTCCTCCTTCAGCAGCTCGTCCCGGTTTTCCGCGTTCCCCGCGGCGGGGTGTTCGGGCGCCTTTTCCGGCAGTCCCACCCCCGCGCCGCGTATGACGCCCACCGCCTCGGTCAGCTTCGCGTCCATCACGTCATAGGCCCAGTTGCCCAGGCTGAAGGTCTGAATGAAGAAAAACAGCAGGGAAAGAAAGGGCACCAGAAACAGGAGCGTCGCAAAGGTCAGCGCCGCCGCGCGGATGAGCAGGGTCTCCTCGAGCACGCCCCGGCCCAGCAGGATGAAGGCGCGCACCTGCTTGATCACAAAACCGCGCGGCAGCGGCTCGCCCGGCCGGCCGATGCGCCACACGTCCCGTGTGACGAAGCGGCGGCCCCGGTCCAGCGCCGCCCGGACCCGCACCGTTATGGAAGGCATGTTTTCACCCATGCCCCTATGCTACGCGCCCGCGCCCCGCAAGGCAAGGGGGCGGGGGTTCCCCTGCTCCCGCGCCGTATGCCTAAAATTTTAGTTGACAGGGCGGAAATGTTGTGGTACTTTGTGACTAAGGAATTAGTCAAAGAAAGGGACGCCATGAAAGCAAGGCCGAACACGCAAAAGCTCACCGAACTGGAATCCGTGATTATGGACGCGGTGTGGACCCTTGGCCAGGCCACGGTGAGGGACGTGCAGGAGCACCTGAAACCGACCCGCCCCATGGCGCGGAACACGGTGCTGACAATGATGGGCATCCTGCGCGACAAGGAATTTCTCACCAGCACCCGCGAGGGGCGCACGGATCTGTACCGCCCGGCGGTGTCGCGGGAACAGGTGAGCGGCGGTCTTCTGCGGGATGTGATGAACCGCTTCTTTTCCGGTTCGGCGCGCGCGCTTGTCAGCCAGTTGCTGGACTCGGAGGAAATGGCCCCGGAAGAAATAAAGGCCATTCGCGCGGAACTGAACCGCCGCCTCAAGGGCTGAAAACACACAGGGGAGAACCACATGAATTCCACCATAACACTGTTGAATGAATCCGGCCATTGGCTGGTGGCCCAGTTGGGCCGCATGAGCGTGGAACTGGCCGTTTTGGCCGGGGTTGTGCTGGTGGCACTCCACGTGCTCCGCGTGAAATCGCCCGCGCTGCGCCACCTGTTTTGGGGGCTGCTGCTGGCCAAACCGGTGCTGACCTTTCTTGTGGCCTCACCGCTGTCGCTGTATGCGGTCCTGTGGCCGCAGGTTCCGGAAGTCCTCTTTGCGCCGCCGCCGGCGGTCGTGCAGACCGCGCAGGCACCGCTTCCGCCGCCGATTGCACCCCTGCCGGACATTGCGCCGTCCGCAGCCGTGCCGCGCGTTGAAACTCCGCCCCCATGGCGGCAGGTGGACCGCTACGGGCTGGCCATGCTGGCCTGGGGTCTGGTCGCGTCGCTGCTGGGACTGCGGCTGATGCTCGGCTGCGCCTATGTGGGCTTTCTTCGCGGCACCGCCCGGACACAAAAGGAGGGGCGTCTTTTCGACTTGGTTGCCGAGGCGGCGCGCACCCTTCACATGCGCCGCCGCGTGGCCGTCGCCACCACCACGGTCTGCCACGGCCCGGTACTGGCGGGTGTTTTCCGCCCCGTCATCCTGCTGCCTGAAAGCATGGCGGCGGCGCTCACACGGGTCCAGCTCAAGCTGGTCATCACCCATGAGCTGGCCCACGCCCGGCGCTGGGACAACCTGGTGCTGCTCATCCAGCGGCTGGCCGAGATGCTGTTCTTCTTCCATCCCGTGGTGTGGCTGTGCGGCTGGATGATGCGCCGCGAGGCCGAGGCCGCCTGCGACGACATGGTTGTGTCCGCCTACGGCGACGCCGACGGCGCGGGCGCGGCGGCCTACGCCGACAGCCTCACCCGCGTGGCCGAGATGAAGTGCGGCGTCACGCGCCGCCTGCTCGTCAACACCTTCGCCGCCGCCGAGTCCAATTTCCACCGGCGCATCCGCCGCATCCTCAGCGGAAAGCGGACGCGCATGACCCTGTGGCTCAGCCTGGCCACGGCCGCGGCACTCGTGCTGATTGGCGTGGTGGGCCTCCCCACGGTCGCCTCCGCACCGCCGCAGGACAACAGGGCGGATCTGGAGAAGGCGCTCGATGCCACGGGAAGCATTGCCTTTGAGAACCAGCACCTGTCCGAGGTATTCAACTTTATCGCCGACACAGACAGGATCAATCTGGTCATAGACTGGCGGGTAGTGAAAGTTGCGCCGAACTTTGGCACCAATGGAAACAGCCCGGCCTGTGGTCCCGCGCCCGAGTACGTGACCGACGGCATGGTGCGATGCATCGATGTGCGAAACGTGTCCTGGCGGGCGGCGATTGATACGCTGGTGAAACCATTGGGCCTGGTCGCCGTTGTGAAGGACCAGTATGTGTGGGTTTCCTCACCGGCCATGATCGCGCGGGACGCGGCGCAAATTGCCCCAAAACCGCAGCATCCCGGCCCGGCGCTGCTAAAGGTGCTAGATTCCCCAGTTTCCGTGGAATTTGAAAGCATCAATATTCGGGAAATACTGGATTTTGTTACAGACAGCTGGGACGTCCAGTTCTCCATTGATGACACAGTGGTTGCCCCCAAAGCGGACAGCGGCCGGCCCGTTCCGGCCACCTGCATCACAAACGGATATGTGCCGCGAATTGAGATCCGGGATGTGCCCCTGTCGGCAATGCTGGAGGCGTTGTTTCGCCCCTTGAATCTGGTGGCGGTGCCCGACGGCGATGTGGTGCGCGTGACCGCGTACGGTGGGACTGGGGAAAACGGCGCGGCGGCTGACACGATAAGCCAGGCACCGAAGCCTGCAAGCCAGACGGCCGCAGACCCCGCCGTCAAGGTCGACTCCATCATCGTGGATTCCAAGACCGGGAAAGTTTCCTTTGCGAAAATCAGGATCAGCGGCGTGCCCGTGCGTGTGGGGCCGGGAGTCGCCCGCGGGGGATACCTGGCGAAGAGCATCTCCGCGGACCCGCCCGCGGTCGCCTTTGTGCGCCAGTCGGACGGCATGGAATGGAATGTGGCTGTTGACCCGGCGGAGGTGCGCACGGAGGAGGACGGCAAGAGCCCGGGCAAGGCCGTGCTCAGGCTGCTCGATACCCGGGTAATGCACAGGCGACCACGTGCATACATACAGACCCACGAAGAACAGCGAGGATACTGGTACCGCATTGGGGACGAAATCGGGGAATACACCGTCAAGGAAATCAATGATGAGGCGAAGACGGTCCTGCTGGCAACGAATGACGGCCGGCAGACATTGTTACTGGAACGGTTCATCTTCCCTGGACGGGGTGAGGATTTTGAAAGTTACGCCAGCGGTCCCGGCACCTGGCCGGAAGCTTGGATCGCGGACGGCAACGCGTCGGACCATGCCGTGTGCTTTGTTGACGGCACCACCTTCAAAGACACCCACGGCAACACGCTGCGGCTCCATGGGGACAGCCCGACATGGTCGCCTTTGGCGCATCTTCTGACCTATGTGGCCCCGCCCTTCCGGGTGGCCTTCGACGTGTATCTCGAAGACCAGGGCACGGAAACCACCTGCGTGGCCGGGGTGCGCAGGGATTCAAGCTGGAAGTCGCCGGGTGTCATCCTCTTTGACACCACCCCGCCGGGCGAGATCAAGGGACTGGAGCCTGTCGCCGGGGGCGGTGTGATGTCAAAGGGCCAAAGTTCCGACCAACTGCGCATGACGCTTGGCAAGTGGCACCACGTGGAGCTTGTCCTGCGGGAAGAGCAGGAAAAGCAGTCCCTCACGGTCACGCTGGATGACGGCA
>JBHEKP010000065.1:0-3135 GCA_041859375.1 Candidatus Hydrogenedentales bacterium
GGGGGGCACCGGATTTCACGAGCAAATCAAAACCTACATCGCCCACGCCCATGTGTTCATGCCCGTCATCACCAAGGGTTCCAGCAAGCGCGGCTGGGTGCACCAGGAAATCGGCTACGCCTCCGCCCTCAACATCCCCGTCATGCCCGTCTCCATTGGGCTGGCCCCCAAGGGCATCATAGGCATGATCCAGGCCCTGCGCCTGAAGCCGAAAAAAGGCAACTTTGGGGAATGGATAAACCCGGTCCACTTTGATGAACTGGTGGACAGGGTTACCGGCGAGCGCCCCCCGCTTTACGAGTGTGCGGCGGACAACCGGGAACGGGCAAAAATGCTCGCGGACTACGCCGACAAGGTGGCCCGGATGGGGGAATGGGGCATGGTGCGGCAGAAGGGCGGCCTCTCCTCCTTCCACATCCCCGATGTGTGGCACGGGGACCCGGCATGGGCCGGCCGGTACGACGACAAGCGCCAGGCGGAGGAAAGCTACTGCCGGTGCCTCCGCGAGGAGCACCAGGCGCTCAAGCGGCACGCCGTGAAAAAGGGGTGCCGGCTCATCGTTGACGTCAAGTTTACCTGCAAACAGTACGGCAAGCCTGTTCAAAAATGCCGTCTGGAAAGCCTGCTGGCCTTTCTTGAATCCATGGATGACACCTGCCAGATTGCCACCTACGAGGCGCAGGATCCAAAATCCACCACCCTGGTGGGGGACTGGTTTTTCGCGCAGTCCGTCTCCGCGAAAATCGGGGAAGGGTACAAGCAGACCATATTCACCCGGCACGCGCCCACGGTGAGGGCGCAAAAGAAGGATTTCGACGAGGAGTTTGAAAGCCTCCTGCGGGCGAACAAGTGGAAACCGGAAGAGTCCCGGAAGAACATGATCGAACTGCTGAAAGACACGATTAAGCGTTTGGGCTGAGTGCTTAACACCGGCCGCGGGGCGCGCGGCCTAGGAGGCGATGTGACATGCCCGCAAAAAAAACACCCATAACCCGTTCCCTCTCCGTGAAAACCATCCTGCTGAACGACAAGGGAAAATTTCTTCTGCTCAGGCGGTCCGCCGCCTCGAAGAACAACGCGGGAAGGTGGGAACTGCCGGGCGGCAAGGTTGATCCGAATGAGGAGTTCACCGTTGCCCTTGCGCGCGAGTTGAAAGAGGAAACGGGGCTGGACATGGAGCTGGTGCGCCCCCTTGAAACCGCCAAGTCCGACCTGCCCGGCCGTCAGGTGGTCTATCTGGTGATGCTGGCCGAGGCCGCTTCCGATGTCCCCGCGCTCAGCAGCGAGCATGACGCCTTCAAATGGGTTTCCCCGGACAAAGGTGTGGACGAATACGAGATTGTTCCCCAGTTTCGCGGCGCGGTGCGCCACTACCTCCAGTATATTGAATCATTGAAGCCGGCCAGGCCCAAACCGTCAGACCGGGTGGAGGTGAAACCTGGAGACCTTGACGCGTTTCTGGCGCGCTTTGGCAAAGCGTCCGGCAGGCTCAACACGGGCACGGCATTTTTGGTGGACTGCCTCAAGGGGATGATCAAGCCCCGGTTTCCTCTTGCTGACATCAGCGGACGCCCGAAGGGGCTGGCCAGTTTTGCGATGAAAATCATCAAGAAGTCCAAATACAACAACCCCATGAAGCAACTCACCGATCTGGTCGGGGTCCGCATCATTGTGCATTTGAATTCCGAGGTGGAGACGGTCGGAAAAATCCTCCGCCAAAACTTCCGAATCGACGAGGAAAACTCGCTGGACATGCTTTCCCGGCTGGGGCCCGACAAGTTCGGCTACCGGTCCGTGCACTACATTGTGGAATTGGCCGCCGACAAGCCCGCCTGTTGTGCGGTGCCCCGGGCGCTGGTGGGCCTCAAGGCGGAAATCCAGGTGCGCACCATCGCGCAGCATGCCTGGTCCGACGTCGCCCATGACCGGCTGTACAAGGGCAACTGCGAGGTTTCGGATTATTGGAAGCGCGAGTCGAACCGGGTGGCGGCGCTGCTTGAGGCGGCGGACGAGGAGCTTCAGCGCCTCGTGGACGGCATCGCCTTCTACGAGGCACACCAGCCGCGCTGTCCGGACTGCGCAAGCGCCCAGACGCAGATTGAGCAACTGCGCGTGGTGCGGAAGCATGCGCCGAAGGATCTGAACCTCGCCCTCCGCCATGCCCGGCTGGCCCATGAAATCGAGGACTGGGCCGAGGTCATGATCGCAACCGTGAACGGCGACTATGCCGCCCAAAAACCGATCCTGCTTGCCCTCCGGGGTCATGCGCGGCACAAACTGGCCAAAAACAACCAGGAGCGCCGCGCCGCCTGGATGGACATGGAAAACGCAGCGCTTCTGGCGCCGTATCTCGCGGAGCCGCGCCTGCTGTTCGCGGAATGCATGGAGGAGCTTGAGCGTGATGCGGACGCGCTGGAGCAGTACCGCCTGGCCTTTGAGGCGGAGCCCGACAACCCCTCCGCCCTCAGCGGGTACATCCGCAACAAGGCTCTTTCCACAACGGACATGGAATTCATTTCCATGGCCCGCCCCGCCATATTAAAGGCCATCGAACGTTGCGGCCAGCTTGCCGACGCCGGCGCGGATTTGCCCCGCAGTTATTATCGTGTCGCGGGGTTCCGCCAGCTGCTCGGGTCCGAGGAGGAATGGGAGAGCCTGGCCATGCTCGCCCTGGCCGTGAACAAGACCCGCACGGCTGAGGAGTTGCTGCGCGCCCTCAGCAATGCGGACCTGCTGTCGGACCGCATGAAAACCCGCCAGGACATCTTGTGCGCGCGCCGCTTCCTCTATGCGGCCCTGCGGTTCCGTTTCCCCGGCTATTTGCTGCCGGTTGGCTTTTCACAACCCCGCGCAAAGCGCATCCCCCACAAGGGGCCTTTTGTCATTGTCGCCGGGGGCTGCGATCCGTTGTACGAAGAGGAGATGAAACATTACCGCCCCCTGCTGCGGGATGCGTTCAGGGATTTTGAGGGCGTGGTGATCTCGGGCGGCACCACCCAGGGCGTCAGCGGGCTGATGGGGGAAATCGCCGCGGAGAGCAACGGGCGCATTTACGCCATCGGCCACCTGCCCCCAATACTTCCCAATGACGGGACTGCCACCGAGGATGTCCGCTACCAGGAAAGGCGCAGGACT
>JBHEKP010000168.1:0-6410 GCA_041859375.1 Candidatus Hydrogenedentales bacterium
CGCGCAAGCAGCCACGCCTCGCTTTCCTCCGCGCCGATGGCGCATTGGCCGCCGCCGACGGTGTTGGCGAGGAGCAAATCAACGCCCTTGGCCTCCAGCTTGGCGGCGGCGTTGCGGGGCACATCGGCGGTTTCGGCGGCAAAGCCGGCAAAGACCATGCCGGGGCGGCGCTGTTGCGCGGCTTCGGCAAGGATGTCGGGGTTGGGGGTGAGTTCGAGGGTGAGGGATGCGGCGGAGCGCTTGATCTTTTCCGCGGCGGGCGCGGCGGCTCGGTAGTCGGCCACCGCGGCGGCGGCGATGAAAATGTCGCATTGCTGAACGCGTTCCATGACGGCGGCGCGCATTTCGAGGGCGGTCCGCACCCGCACCACCTCCGCGCCCCAAGGCGGGGCAACCTCGGCGGGACCGGTGACCACGGTGACTTGGGCGTCCCGCGCCAGCGCCGCCAGCGCAAGGGCGCGGCCCATGCGGCCGGAGGAGCTGTTGCCGAGAAAACGGACGGGATCCACGGGCTCATGGTTCGCGCCGCTGGTGATGAGCACCCTTTTCCCCGCAAGCGATTTGGCGGGGTGAAGCGCGCAGGCGGCGGTGTCAAGGATGGCCTGGGTTTCAATGAGCCGTCCGGGCCCCCCGGTGCCGCACGCAAGGCGGCCCTCGCCCGGCCCGACGAAGAGCGCGCCGCGCTCCCGCAGCAGGGCGGCATTCGCCTGTGTGGCGGGGTGGGTCCACATGCCGGAGTTCATGGCGGGGGCGAAAAGCAGGGGCGCGCGCGTGGCCAGCAGCGAGGTGGAGAGCCAGTCGTCGGCGATGCCATGGGCGGCCTTGGCGAGGATGTTCGCCGTGGCGGGGGCGACAAGGAAGAGGTCCGCCCGCCGGGCCAGGGTGACATGGCCGATTTCGGGGGTGGTGAGGGGGCCGAACATTTCCGTGATGGCGCGCCGCCCGGTAATCGCCTCAAACGCGGCGGGGGCGGCAAGCTCCCGGGCTGAACGCGTCAGCACCGGCCAAACTTCCGCCCCGTGTTCCACCAGGCGTGAGGCGATGTCACAGGCCTTGTACGCGGCGATGGACCCGGTCACGCCGAGCACCACCGTTTTGCCCGCAAACCACCGCTTCATCGGTTATTCTTCCGCCTCTTCCTCGTGGGATTCGAGGTACTGCTCCTCCTCGTCCTCCAGGGTGAAGGTGAGCTTGCCGCCAATCACCTCCTCCAGGGCGGAGATGGTGGGCTTGCGGCCGCGCGCGGCGGCGCCGAATCCGTGGGACTCGGTGCGGCTGATTTGGTTGGCGCGCTTGCCCGCCACGATGACAAGCCGGTAAAGGCTGTCGAATTTTTCCTTGAAGTCGTCAACACAGTAAGGGGTCGGCATTGTTCTGCTCCTTGCCCGCGCCTATGCGGGCACGCTTTTTTCCCGGTGGGCGGACAAAATTTGTATCATTTCCGCCGCCGCCCGGTCAATGGTGTCGTTCACAACCACATGATCATACTCGCCGCGCGCGGCCATTTCGCGCTCCGCGTTGGCCAGCCGCAGCCTGATGTCGTCCTCGTCGTTGGTGCCCCTGAACCGGAGGCGCCGCTCCAGCTCCTCCATGGAGGGGGGCATCAAAAAAACCGTCACCACCCCCGGCATAATCCGCCTCAGGCTGCGCATGCCCTGCACGTCCAGTTCCAGAATCACATCCCGGCCCGTGGCAAGGCAGCGCTCCATTTCCGAGCGCAGCGTGCCGTAGCGGTTTCCGTGCACTTCGGCCCATTCAAGAAATTCGCCCGCGGCCACCCGCCGGTTAAACTCTTCGAGATCCATGAAATGATAGTCCACGCCGTCGATCTCGGCGGGACGGGACGCGCGGGTCGTGGCCGACACGGTGGCGGCGACGCGGTCCTCGCGGCGGCGCACCTCCTCCAGTATCGCGTTTTTTCCCGCGCCGGAGGGGGCCGACATGACAAACAAATTGCCGCGCGCCATGTCCGGGCCTACTCTATGTTTTGAAGCTGCTCGCGCAGCTTTTCCAGTTCGGATTTCATGAGGAGCACCTCGCGGATGCCGTCCGCATCGCGCATCTTGGAGCCCATGGTGTTGATCTCGCGCTGCATCTCCTGAAGCAGGAAGTTGTAGTCGCGGCCCACGGGTTCGGAGGCCTCAAGCAGTTTCAGGCCCTGCCGCAGGTGGGTGCGCAGGCGCACCATCTCCTCGGTCACGTCCATGCGGTCCGCCATGATTGCCGCCTCCACCGCCAGCCGCTCCTCCTTCACGCCCGTTTCCGCGCAAATTTCCGCCATGCGCTCCCAAAGGCGCGCGCGGTATACCTGCACGATCCCGGGCATGCGCGCCTCCACCCGGCCCACGGCGGCGTCAATCAGCTCCAGACGCGCCGCCATGTCGCGGGCCAGCGAGGCGCCCTCGGTTTCGCGGGCATTGTTGAACGCGGCCAGGGCCTCCTCAAGCCCCGCAGACAACTGCGCCTGCACCGACTCCAGATCCAGCCCGTCCTCGTCGCGGGCGAACACACCCTCCAGCGTGGCGATGCGGTCAAGCGAAATGCTTTCCGTGCTGTTGAGCAGGTCGGCCAGGCGGCGGGACGCTTCGGCGTAGGCGCGCACCACCTCCTCGTCAAGGCGCACCCGGACCCGCCCCATGGGACCATATTCCCGCCGGATGGACACGTTCACCTTGCCCCGTGAAATTTTCTGTTTTATCAATTCGCGGAGCGGCGTCTCCAGCGGGGTCCAGGACGGCGGCAGCCGGAAGGAGAATTCCAGAAACCGATGGTTTACCGAACTGATCTCAATGGTGACCTGTTCGCCGTCTATTTGCGTGACACTCCGGCCAAAACCGGTCATGCTTCTTGTCATGTACGTGTTATGCTCCGGGCAATTGCGGAATTGCCGCTGTTGCGTTCTATAAACCGTTATTATGCCTTATTTTATGGATTCCCCGCAACCTTTTTGCGCCGGACGGAACGGTTACCGGGAAAGCAGTTCCGTGACGCGGCCGCGCAGCCAGGGAAGCACCTCCGCCACAAACCAGGGATTGCGCCCAAGCCAGGCCGTGTTTCTAAAGGAGGGATGGGGCAGTGGCAAATAATGGGGCAGATACCCCCGCCAGTGGCGGACAGTTTCGGTGAGGTTTTCATGAATCCTTCCGCCCAGATAGTACCTTTGGGCGTATCCCCCCACCAGCAGCACCAGTTCGAGCCCCGGGAAATGGGGCACCAGGGCCGGATGCCAGAGGGGCGCGCATTCAGGCACGGGCGGCAGGTCGCCGCCGCGCGGATGCCTGCCGGGGTAGCACAAGCCCATGGGCACGATGGCCACGCGGGATTCGTCGTAAAACAGTTCACGGTCCACGCCCATCCAGAGGCGCAGCCGGTCGCCGCTGGGATCGTTCCACGGAATGCCCGTTTCATGCACCCGCGTGCCGGGCGCCTGGCCCACCACCAGCAGCCGCGCATCCCCGGCGCCCCGCAGGATCGGCCTGGGCCCCAGGGGCAGCCGGTCCGCGCAGGCACGGCAGGCGCGCGCGGCGGCGGCGGCCTCCGCAATGCCGGAATGGCGGGGTTCTTCTGCAAAAGGAAGGGGAATCATCCGGGGCTTCTTTTCCTCAGGCGGCGCATTCGCCGCAGCGGCCGTGCAGCACGATGTCGTGCCGGTCCATCTGGAATCCCGGGGGCAGCATGGTGCTGATGTGGCCGGGGCATCCCGGTATCACGTACACCCGGCCGCAGGCGCGGCAGTAAAAATAATGGTGGTGGCCGGAGTCCGCCAGTTCGTAGTGGGTGCCCACCCCCGGAATGTCCACCGGGGACAGGCAGCCTTCGTCGAGAAGGCGGCGGATGGTCCGGTACACCGTGGCAATGCCGATGCGGGGCTGAAGATTCAGGGCGAGGGCATGCGCCTCCCGGGGGGAAAGGGGCCGCCTCGTCTCCTCAAAGACGGCGCGGATGAGCTCCCCTTGGGCGGTTTTTCTGGCCGGAGCCTGTCTTTTTTCCGTGGGCATCGCTTCACCCCAAAAAGAGCGCCCCGTCCGAAAGACCGGACGGGGCCGCGAAAGGAAAACCTAGTTCACCTCGACCCCCACCTTTGCAAGGGCCTTGCGCAGGTCGTCGGGCGTGAAGGGCTTCGGGATGAGCATGGTCGCGCCGAGCTCAATCACCCGCATGGCCGCATCGCCCTCGTAATAGCCGGTCATGGCGATGACATGGGAGGAGGCGGAATCCGCGTTGGTCTTGATGCGGCGGCACACCTCAAACCCGTCGATGCCCGGCAGGCGCAGGTCAAGGAAAATAATGTCCGGCTTGAAGGTGGCCACCTGGTGGCCCGCGTCAAAGCCGTCCATCGCAATCTCAATCTGGAAGGGCGTGGACGCGCGCTCCAGAAAACGGCGGATCACGGAGATGACCGCCTTTTCATCATCCACCACAAGAATCTTCACGCCGGAGCGATCAAGATCCTCATGCATGGGGATGCTGTTTTCCCGGAGGAACCGCACCAAGTCCTCACGGCGGATGCGCCGGTGGCCGCCGGGCGTTTTAAACACCCGGATGCGCCCCGCCTCCGCCCACTTGCGGATGGTGTCCGCCGTGACATGGCAGTACTTGGCCACTTGGGAAGTGCTAAACGATTGCTTCGATTCCATAATCTATAGCACCTTGCTGGTTTTGTTGGCTTTTCTTGAATCCGACACAAAAATGATAACCACAACATCCGCGTTTTTCAAATTTATCATAACGCCCCCTGCGACAAAATAAAAAAACCAGAAAAGCAAACGGCGCGGAACATCCTGAGGGACGCCGCGCCGCGAGATTCACTGGAGCCGGAACGGGGAATCGAACCCCGGACCTCGTCATTACGAGGCCAATTAAACCGCCACCGGGAGGCCCGTTAAATGCCTGTAAACATTGGGTATAGTAACACAGGTTAATTTTCATTGCAACCCCGTACACACCCTAAATGTGTAGATTACACGTTTTAAGTGATATCTTTAGTGTGTAAATAACCTATTTTCCAGAAAAAGGCCCATTTGTTCTTTTATATTGGTTTTTGATTTTGGTTGAAAATCGCAGTTTTTACCCCCTGAAGATATTTACAAGCGCGTCCCTTTGCTGGAATCGAGCGAGATGACAGACACAGGACACAAAACGCGCCATGCTGGCCTGTGTATGGCTTTTACTATTTCAAGCCATCATTTTTAACGCCCTCAAGAAAATAATTGATTGTGGGGCATCCTAGCGCGTCCAGCGCAAAAGAAAAGCCCCGGCCAGTCTTGGGAACCAGCCGGGGCGGGTGGCGGTGGTTATTTCGTCTTGCCTTGCAAGGCGGCTATTTGTTCACGAATCCAGCGCGTCATCGGGGACGGCGGCGCGGGCGGGGCGGTGAACGTCCGCACCGTTTCACGATAAGCGGCGCGGAGGGCCTCGCCGGGTGTCAGCGGCTTGTCAGTCTCCATCGGCGGGAGCCTCGTTTTCGGCGAACCACAGGCGGCATTCCCGATCATCATTGACCATCTGCGCCCATCGGCCAGCACGGCGCATCCGTGCGGTTTCAGCAGGCACGGCGGAGCGGCCATAAGCGGCCCGGTATTCCTTGCCAGCGGCGGAAATATCGCGGTTAATCTCCTGCATCCGGCGGCGGGCGGCAAGGACTGCCAAAATCGCACCTTCAATCACGCTAGCCTCATGCTCTGCCTCGGCAATGTGCAAATTAACCGCCTCTATGGTTTCAGCCTTGGCGGCGGGTTCGCATTCCTGCAATGCTTTTGCCGTGGCGGCGGGTATGGCCCGCGCCAACAGCTCCGCGCCCGCAATTTGTGCCTGCAACCCGGCGGCGCGGCGGGTTAATTTTTCGGTCGGTTCGCCAAGGGCCAGCGCAACGGCTAGATCGGCCTCGCATTCCACCAGCGCGGCACGTGCGATGGATTCCATCGCGGCGTTATGCGCGGCTTGGTCTTTCAGGGTTCGGATTCGTTCAAGACTTTTTAGCATGGGTGTTTTCCTTTAGTTGCGCGGCCATCGCCGCAAGGTGTGCCGATAGTTCGGCGGTTTTCATAGACTGCCACGGGTTCGGCACATCGGAGCCGTCCACGGTTGTCTGTGCTGTTTTAACAGGCGCGTCCAGCCCAAACAGACGGGCGCGGCGGGCGGCGATTGTCACCACACGGTCCACCGCCCCCAGTTCGCCTTCGGCGACGCGGGGCCAGAGGGCGGCGGTCAAAGCGTCAAGCCGTTCCGCCTCGATGCCGCGCATGGCCTCCGCTTGTTCTTGATTTGATAGGCACAATTCACGCAAGGCACGGGACACATCCCGGCAGGCGGTGGAACCGTCCACGCCAAGCATGTCGCCGATTTCGCGGAAACTGTGGCCCTGAATCCGCAAGTCCAAAGCACGGCGGGCGCGGAGCCTGGACTCGATC
>JBHEKP010000223.1:0-5835 GCA_041859375.1 Candidatus Hydrogenedentales bacterium
GCGGCGGCGTAGGAGATGACGCGGTCCTCGTAGCCGGGGGTGTTGAAGTTTGACGGGTCGGGCGCGGTGACGGCGCGCCACCAGTTGTCGAGGTTGGTGAGGCGCTGGGTGTCGCGGGAGATGCCGAGGGAGCCCTGGAGGTACTCCTGAATTTCGCCGAGGGGGAAGAGGTCGCCGGGCTGGATGAGTTCGCGCTCGTTGAGGGCCTCCTCGGGCGGGTTGAGACCCACATCTTTGTTGCCCCGGTAGTATTCGGTGTAGGGCGTGGTGGGGGCGCGCTCGGTGACAAGGAGCGAGCGGACGGCGTCGGCGTCGCGGGAGTCGGCGAGGTTGGCGGCGATTTGCAGGGTTCTGAGCTGGGGGTCGGCCTGCAGCCGGAAATTGGACTCGCCGAGCATGGCGCCGCGCAGCGAGAGGCCGCCCTGGCGCAGTCCGGAGAGGAAAAGAATGTCGCTGCTGTAGCCCGGGTCCCCGGCGGCGTCATGGTCGGGGAAGAGCTGGAGCCCCTTCGCCTCGGCAAGCTGGTTGACGGACTGGAAGCCGCCCTTGATCATGAGGACGGCGGCGGCCTGGAGGGGGGTGGCCAGGTTGGGGTCAATCTTGTTGAATGCGCGGAGACCGAGGCCGGTTTCGAGGTAGGTGACGTTGCGCGAGTCGCTGTTGGCCGTGGTGACGCGGTCGAGCTTGGCGAAGCGCGCGCCGCCGAGGGGGAAGTTCACGTTGCGGGCGAGTTCGCGGTTGGTGCCGAGGAGGTGGTCGCCCGCCTCGCCGATTTCGTCCACGGTGCCGTCGTTGTTGTCGTCCACGCCGTTGGACTCGGCGAGCCCGTTGCGCAGGGGCCGGAGCCGCTGGAGCTCGCCGGGCTCGTCGAAGCCCTCGAACCAGCCGAGCATGCGGTAGTAGGCGGAGAGGTTTCCGATTTCCGCGCCGACCAGCGCGCCGCCGGGGATGCCGGAAAGGTCGGTGGCGCCGGAGGCGATGGCGGCGCGCACGGCGGCGCTGGTGTCGGGCAGCCACGCGCCGGTGTCAACCATGCCGTCGCCGTCCTCGTCGAGGCGGGAGAAGGCGAGGAGGAGCGCGTTCCGGTTGTCGTCCACGCGGCCCAGGCCGGGCAGGCCCGCGTCGAGCCGGAAGGCCGCCACGGACGGGGGCATGAGGGCGGGATCGGGCTTGACCACGCCGGGGATGGTGTAGTCCCACTCGTTGGCGTCGCGGTTGGTGACGTAGCCCGCGCCCGCGAGCATGCCCCAGAATTCGGCGGCGAAGACCGGGCCGACGCCGGGGAGCATGCGCGTTTCGTATTCCAGGGGGCTGAGCGCCTGGTTCATGGCGCGCACGGACACGGGGTAGACCCCGCCGCCGGGCGCGCCGTAGTATTCGAAGCGGTGGCCGCCGGCGGCGTTGAGGTTGGCCTTGGCGGACTCGTCGAGCATCTGCACGGCGGCGCGGCCGATGATTTCGCAGACGGGCTCGCCGGAGCAGGAGATGACGAGGTTGGCGGTGTTGACCGCGCCCGCGGCGTTGTTGCTGAGGGAGAGGACGCCCGCGTTGAACACGGCGGGGTTCATCTCGCGGAAGCCGCGGCGCCGTGACGCCTCGGTGGAGCCGTTGCTGGCGTAGACGGAGAAGCCGTTGATGAAGAGGTCGTGGTCGTTGTCGGCGGCGTCCACGTTGGCCATGGTGAGCTGCACGGGCACGCCCGGGTTTTCCGCCGTGTTCAGCAGGATCACCGGCGGCAGCGTCACATAGGCGGGGATGCCGCCGATCTCGTCCAGCTCGTTGAGGGTGCCGTCGCTGTTGAGGTCCACGGGGATCATCATGCCGGGCAGGGGCACGGTGAGCCGGAAGGAGGCGTTGTAGGCGGGGTCGCCGGGCTGGATGATGTTGTTGCGGTCCAGCTCCTCGCGGAAGTTGCGCACCACGGACCCGTCGCGGCCCAGGCGGTAGGCGAAGATGCCGGGCTCGAAGTTGTTGCGCGGGTTGCCCTCGCTGTCGGCCTGCTGGTAGGGGTCGCTGCTGGTGGGCGTGCGCGGGTTGTCCACGAACAGGTCGAGGTCGTTGTCAATGCCGTCCCTGGACAGGTCAACGTCCTTGGGCAGGGGCACCCACATGGCGTCGCGCAGGCCGTCGCCGTCGGTGTCGGTGTCGGCGATGCGGTCAACCACCTCGGCGGCGTAGTAGTTGTCCGCGCCGCTGAGGCCCCTGGCCGTGCCGTAGAAGGCCGGGGTGATGAGGGGGAAGGCGCCGCCGAGGCCCGCGGTGAAGCGGGTGAACCGGATGTCGGAGCCCGCGTTGGCGAGGATGTCGTTCACCTCGGTGTCGGTGAGCACGGTGCCGTTGTCCACGCCGTCGCCGTCGTTGTGGGCGAGGCGCATTTCGGACTCGGGCGCGTAGAGCAGGATGTTGCGCCCCTGCCAGCGGGGCACCTCCAGCCAGGGGCGGGTGCGCAGGCCGCGGAAGAGCGGCTCGGCGTAGTTCGCCTCGAAGAGGCCCGTTCCGGGGTTGACCGCGCCGAAGACGGCGTAGATCAGCGAGTTCTGGAAGCGCGCGTCCGAGGCGCGGAGCGCCCGCTCCACGTGGTCCAGCGAGAATTTGGGCAGCGAGGTCTGGCGCGGGTCGCCGGGGTTCTCAAAAATCCATTCCTTGCCGAAGTAGGCGAGGCCGGTGAACAGGGTGCGCCAGCCGTGGTCGGTGCTGGTGGCGCCGGGGTGGTACTCCAGGTCCTTGTTGAGCTGGTGCTGGGCGATGGCGAAGCCCGCGTCCACGAGGTGCTCGGCGCGGACGGCGGACACGACGTTGGAGGCGGTGTCGGACTCGATGCGGGACACCGCGAAAAAGGTGAGGCCGATGGCGAGGAGCACCACCATGATGGCCAGCGCGATAATCAGCGCCGCGCCCCGTTGTCTTCGTTTGTCAGTCATCCAATTGCCGCCTCCGCATGAATGCGTTCGCGGGCGCGCCCCGTTGCGGCGCCGCGCCGCGCTCACTGCGCCCCGCCGCGCATGTACGCGGAGGGGATGTCCACCTTCTGCTGGAACCACTGGCAGAACGGCGGGGAAACCGGGCCGGGCGGGTCGCCGTAGACCCAGAAGCCGGGCGTGGCCCAGGCGGGCAGCCGCGGCTTGAGCGGATCGCCCAGCCGGAAGCTGTAGTCCGGCTGCGCGAGCTGCGCGGCCAGGTCGGCGATGCCGTTGTCGAAGTCGCCCGACGCGAGGTAGCCCGCGTAGTCGTTCACCGCCTCCAGGTTGAAGGCGCTGTTGTAGACCGGGCCGCCGTTGCCGTCCTCGTTGCCGTAGAGGAAAAAGCGCTCCAGGCTGAGGCCGGGCAGGCGCACCCCCCGGTTCAGCGCGCTGTCGAACACGAACACCTCGTTCTCCTGCTGGTCGCAGAGCCAGGCCTCGATGATGATGTCGTCCGTGACCTGGTAGTCCTTCCACGACGGGCCCGCGCCGCCGTCCTCCGCCCAGAATTGCAGCCCCGCCAGCTCGTTGTTCAGCAGCAGCGGGTAGTAGCCCTGCACGCTGGGCCGCCCCGAAATCTGCTGGATCCAGGCGTGGTTCATGAACATGTTGTAAAGCTGCCGGGCCGTGTCCTCGCGCAGCGTCCGCTGCTGGAAGGCCAGGCCGATGTCAAAGAGGAATTTCGGCGCGTTCGCCGTTTCGGGCACGGCCGGGTCGTAGGGCTGGAAGGTGGACGGGAGCAGGTTGCTCTTGGAGAAGTTGAGGTCGCCCACTCCGGGCTCCTCGTAGCGCAGGATCACGCCGCGCCGCACCTTCACCCGGATTTCCGGCATGTCGCCGAACACCGCCGGGGGGTAGGCGTTGTCAAAGGCCGCCAGCGCGGCGGCGGGGTCCACGTCGTTGGTGTTGTCGCCGTTCTTGTCCAGCCGGTAAAAGGCGGCCGTGAGCATCTCGTGCATCTGCTGGCGGCCGATGGTCTGGGAAATCACCGTGTACAGGGGTTCGCCGCCGGGCTCGTCGCCCGGGTGCACCGCGTAGGTGACGCGGCCGAAGCGGCCCGAGGGCAGCCCGCCCACGTACACGAAGCCCGCGGGCTCGCCGTAAAACTGGAAGTAGGACGCGCGGTCGGGCATGTTGTAGGCCGTCTTGAAGTCGCGCTCCAGCACGGCCATGGACGCGCGCGCGCGCTCCATGGCGTCCATCAGCGCGTAGCCCTGGCGCACCGTGCGCACCGTGCCGGTGAACAGCACGGCGAGGCTGCCCATGAGCAGCAGGAAAATCCCCATGGAAACCAGCATTTCCACGAGGGTGAAACCGGCGTCGCCGCGGGCGCGCGCCGGGCGCGGGGCGGCGCGGCGCTCAGCGGTCCGTGACATAGGTGACAAACTCCTCCTCCCGCCCGTCGTGCAGGCGCACGGTGAAGACCACCCGGTACAGGCCCACGTCGGACTGGCCCACGCGGGTGGCGTTCACGCGCCACGCGTCATAGAGGGTGTAGCCCCGGGCGGCCTCGGCCACCACGTTGTAGGCGTTGTTTTTCGCCCAGGCCAGCACGCCGTTGGGGCCCGTGCCGCCCACGCGCACCTCGCTGAGCTGGGTGCGCGCCAGCGACGCGATCACCGACCGCTCCGCCGCCACCCGCTGCCGGTCCAGCGACTTGGGGAACAGCGCCATCACCGCCATGATGCCCACCGCCATGATCGTCAGGGCGATGAGCACCTCCAGCAGGGTGAAGCCCGCCGCGCCACGCGGGGCGCCCCGTCTGTGCGCGACCGCGCTCATTCAAGTTCTCCCATGACCACCCGGCCCGTCGTCCGGTAAATCTCTATCGGCGAGCCCAGCACGCCCATGTTGAGGGTGTATTGGTAGTCAGGGTCTACCTCAACCCTTGGCATCTGTCCTCCCCACCAATAATCTACATAAACATCATCAGTCAAAACATATTGCCTTTTTTGGGCAAATCTGTTTCCGCCCGGCCGAGGTATGGCAATCGCCTCCAGCCATAAACGTTCTTCGCGCGGGCGGTCCGGGCGCGGCGCGAACATGATCCGGTGGCGCTCGGTGGAGCCCGCCACGTTGAGCCGGCCCGTGGACGTGAACACGTGGGCCATGAAAAGCTGCCAGCCGCCCAGCGGCTGGGCGTCCATGTCGTCGGCCAGCGAGGCCGTGGACCACTTGTCCTGGGGGAGGGCGGCGGGCCACTGCGACGGGCTGTCGCTGATGGGCTCGAAATAGGCCTTCACCGTGCGCATCCCCAGATCGCGCAGGCCCGGCACGTTGTCGCTTTCATCGTTCCCCGGCATGAAACCGCGCGATCCGGGCGTCTCGCCGCCGGGGTCCGGGTCCGCGTAGCCGAAGGCAAGGGCGCCGAAGCTGCCGTTGCGCCGGTCCGGCGGCGTGTCCAGCAGCACCGTGTACCCCTCGGTGAAGGGCCGGAATTCCGCGCCGAACTTCGGCGTGGGCACAAAAAGGCCCGCGTAGCCCCGGTGCGTCTTGGGAAGCTGGTACAGCACCGCCGCGCCCCGCAGCGTGCGCACCGCCTGGCGGCGAAGCGTGTCCTCGGCGGCGTCCCCGTCAAGCTGGTAGATCACCGCCGTGTTGACGTTGTAGGTGGAGGCGTAAACGCGCGCGGCGCGCAAAAGGGTGTACACCTCCCGCGCGCCCCGGTCGGAGTCGCTCTGGCTGAACATCATCACGGCGGGAATGGTGATGCCCATCATGATCGCCATGATGCCCATCACCACCAGCACTTCCACGAGGCTGTAGCCCCGCGCGCCGCGCCGTGTCTCACGCACTGACGAATGCAACCGCTTGACGCCTTTCCGGCGCGATCCCGCCCCGTGTTCACGGTGCGTCCGCGCCCTTCAACGGGCCG
>JBHEKP010000290.1:0-4952 GCA_041859375.1 Candidatus Hydrogenedentales bacterium
CCGCCGCAGGCCGACTTTTGATGAGGCAATCAGTTTCTTCGCGCCTGTCTGGCACCGCTGACACCGCGATGGAAGCGGGCAATGGTCATGATGCGCGGTGCGCCGTTCATTTCAAACCGCAAATGATCGCGAAAGATCGGCGGGCGCATGGGGTGAGGAAGGGGGCGCAGGAGGCGCTGGAAAGAGAAATGGCGTCCCCAAGGGGATTTGAACCCATGTCGCCGCCGTGAAAGGGCGGTGTCCTAGACAAGACTAGACGATGGGGACGCGGAAGAGGCGTCTATATGACAGCGCCCGCGCGGTGTTGCGCGGGCGTGTCCTATGTCAACACACAGCAAATGGTAGCAGTGTTCCGGTTTGGAAGTCAAATTCGCGCGGGCGCGCCGCGCCTTGCCGCGCCGCAAACCCCGCATGTTTTCCTTGACTCACAGGGTGGAAATGACTAGGGTATTTCACGGTTGTCCGAGCAATAACGGCGCGCCGGACACCCCGGCGCGCGGCTGGCCCAAACGCAAGGAAAGAACACCCATGAGAAACGCGCTTCTGCTTACCACCCTCTGTGCCGTGCTCGCCGCCTTTTCGGGCGGTGCCTGGGCGGCGGACGACGAGTCCGGCTTCACGCCGATGTTCAACGGAAAGGACCTGACGGGCTGGGAGGGCGATCCGTCGCTGTGGTCGGTGAAGGACGGGTGCATTGTGGGGCAGACAACGGAGGCCAAACCCGTCAAGGCGAACACCTTCCTGGTTTGGCGCGGGGGAAAACCGGGCGACTTTGTGCTGCGCTTCTCCTACCGCATTGAAAACCACAACTCGGGCGTGCAGTACCGCAGCCACGAGATTGAAGGCGTGCCCTGGGGGATGGGCGGCTACCAGGCGGACATCCTGGGCGACGGCAGCCTTTCGGGCATCGTGTACGAGGAGCGGGGCCGGGGCATCCTGGCCAAGGTCGGCGAGAAGGTGACCATCCAGCCCGACGGCAAGCTGGACGTGACCGGCAGCACGGGCGAGGCGGCAAAGCTGACGGCGGGGGTGAGGCTGAAGGAGTGGAACGAGTACGAGGTCATCGCCGAGGGCAACCATGTCGTGCAGAAGATTAACGGGAACGTGATGAGCGAATTCACCGACGACCAGGCGGACAAGCGCGCCATGGACGGGCTGATCGGCCTGCAACTGCACGCGGGCCCGGCCATGAAGGTGGAATACAAAAACCTGCGCGTGAAGGAACTGAAGCCCGCAGCCAAGCCGTGAGCGGGGCGGCGCGCGGCGGAAAGGCGTGAAACAGTCCCCCGGACGCCGGGGGAGCAACCATACCGAAGGGAGACTCCGATGAACATCGCACTGGCAGCCAATGTTGAGCAGGCGGCAAAGCGGGCCTTTGACGCGGGCGGCGGACTGCTGCGCCTGGCGCCGGCCTGGGTGCCGCGCTCGTTCCTGCAGCCGGGCCGCAGGCTCAAACTGCACCCGGACGACTACTACGCGCTGGGCAAGCACCGGGGCGGCATTGACGAGCGCTGGTTCGCCTCCACCACGGCGGCGGACAACGAGGGCGCCCCGCCGGACGAGGGCCTGAGCTACGCCGTTCACGAGGGCGCGCGCTTCACCCTGCGCGACGCCGTGGCCGCGCTGGGCGGCGCGCTCATCGGCGGCGACATCTGGGACAAGTACAAGCGCTGGCCGGTGTACAGCAAGTTTTTCGACAACATGGGGCCCATCCCGCACCACATGCACCAGAGCCCCGAGCAGGCCGCACTGCTGGGGCGCGAGGGCAAGCCCGAGTGCTACTACTTCCCGCCGCAGCTCAACGCCATCGGCAACAACTTCCCCCACACCTATTTCGGCCTGGAGCCCGGCACCACGAAAGCCGACCTGCGCCGCTGCCTGGAGAACTGGAACAAGGGCGACAACGGCGTCCTCGACCTTTCCAAGGCCTACCGGCTCAAGCCCGGCACGGGCTGGTGGGTGCCGCCGTGCACGCTCCACGCCCCCGGTTCGCTGGTGACCTACGAGCCCCAGTGGGGCAGCGACGTCTTCGGCATGTACCAGTCCCTGGTGGAGGGGCGCGACGTGCCCTGGAGCCTGCTGGTGAAGGACATGCCGGTGGACAAGCACCACGACCTGGACTTCATCGTGGACCAGATTGACTGGGACATCAACCTGAACCCGAACTTCAAGGACAGCCACTACCTTGAGCCGGTGGTGGACGAGGCCGCGTCGGGCGACGGTTACACGGACCGGTGGGTCACCTACGGCACGCCGCTGTTCACCGCCAAGGAGCTGACCGTGATGCCGGGCGTGAAGATGACGCTGAAAGACAACGGCGCCTCCGGCGTGATCTGCATGCAGGGCCGGGGCCGCATCGGCGCGCTGCCCCTGGAAAGCCCCACCATGATCCGCTTCGGCGAAATGACCGAGGACGAGGTGTTCATCTCCGACACCGCCGCCCGCGCGGGCGTCACCATCGAAAACCTGGGCGGCGAGTGCCCCCTGGTCCTGCTTCGCTACTTCGGCCCCAACGTGAACCCCCAGGCCCCGGTCGTGGGCGCGCACAAGAAAGGATGACCGCCATGAAACGCATCTCCATCGGCACCTGGGCCTATTCCATCGGCCCCTACGCGGACAACCCCGTACCCTTCGACGAGATCCTCCGCAAACTGGCCGCCCTCGGCTTCGACGGCCTTGAACTGGGCGGTTTCGGCATCCACCCGAACCCGGACAACATGCCCACGGAGGACGACCGCGCCAGGTGCAAACAGGCCGTCGCCGACGCGGGACTGGCCTTCTCCGGCCTTGCCGCCAACCTTTGGGGCGAGAAGCTGATCAACACCGAGGACACCACCCCCTACATCAACGAGTTCCGCAAGAACCTCGACTTCTGCGTGGATCTCGGCATCCCCGGCATCCGCGTGGACTGTGTCCAGCCGCCCACCATCTTCGACGAGGTGGACCCGGACACTGCCCGCGCGCGGGTCGTTTCCACCTGGAAGCGCTGCGCCGCCGAGGCCGCCGACAAGGGCGTCTACGTCACCTGGGAATTCGAGCCCGGCTTCGCCTTCAACAAGCCCTCCGACATCATCCGCATCGTGGACGAGGTGGGCGACCCCAACTTCGGCGTGCAGTTCGACACCTGCCACGCCCACATGGTCGCCGCCGTGGGCGCGCGCCAGCCCGGCCATAAGGAAATCCTTCCCGGCGGCGCGCTGGAGCTCGCGCAAAAACTACGCGGCAAAATCAACCACCTCCACCTCATCGACTCGGACGGCACCCTGCACGGCGACGAGACGAGCACCCACGCCCCCTTCGGCGACGGAATCCTCGACTTCGACGCGCTCCTGCCGGAACTCACCAGCTCGGGCATTCCCCACGACTGGTGGACCATCGATCTGTGCTTCTGGCCCGATGCCTGGGCGGTCACGGAACACTGCAAGAAGGCGATTGACGTGCTCAACAAAAAATACGGATGACACCGGGAAACAACCAACAGGGAGAACACCCCATGGCCAGGAAAAAACTGAACGTCGGCCTCATCGGCTACGGTTTCATGGGCAGGGCCCACTCAAACGCCTACCTCAAGGTGAACAAGTTCTTTGATCTCGGCTACGAGCCCGTCATGAAGGCCGCCTGCGCGCGGAACACGGACAAGCTCGGCCCCTTCGCAGAAAACTGGGGCTGGGAAGGCGCCGAGACCGACTGGCGCAGGCTGGTGGAGCGGAAGGACATTGATGTCATCGACATCGGCTGCCCCAACAACCTCCACCACGAAATCACACTCGCCGCCGCCGCCGCGGGCAAGATGGTGCTCTGCGAGAAGCCCCTCGCCATGAACGCCAAAGAGGGCCTCGAAATGACCGAGGCCGTCGAAAAGGCGGGCGTGGCCAACATGGTCTGGTTCAACTACCGCCGCGTCCCCGCCATCACCCTCGCGAAGCAGCTCATCGACGAGGGCCGCATTGGCCGCGTGTTCCACTACCGCGCGAAGTATCTGCAGGACTGGACCATCAGCACCGACGTGCCCCAGGGCGGCCAGACCCTCTGGCGGCTCGACATCGACGCCGCCGGCAGCGGCGTCACCGGCGATCTCCTCGCCCATTCCATCGACACGGCCATATGGCTCATCGGCGGCGTGGACAAGGTCACCGCCATGACCGAAACCTTCGTCAAGGAGCGGCCCGTCCAGGGGCAGCCCGGCGTCACCAAGCCCGTGGGCATTGACGACGCCTGCGCCTTCCTCGCCCGCTTCAGCAACGGTGCGCTGGCCACCTTCGAGTCCACCCGCTACGCGCGCGGCCGCAAAAACCAGAACACCTTCGAGGTCAACGGCGAGCTGGGCTCCCTCTACTTCGATCTGGAGGACGCCCACCAGCTCCAGTACTTCGACCACCGCCACGACTCCCATGTCCACGGCTGGCAGACCATCCTCGTCACCGACTTTGAGCACCCCTACATGGACAAGTACTGGGTGCCCGGCTGCACCATCGGCTACGAGCACACCTTCATCAACGCGCTGGCCGACTTCCTCAAGGGCGTCGAGACCGGCGTCCCCGCCCGGCCCAACTTCCGCGACGCCCTCGACACGCAGTACGTCTGCGACGCGGTCCTCAAGTCGGCGAAAACCGGCGTCTGGGAAAACGTCGGGTAATTGCCCCTTCACGGCGGGGAGGGCCCCAGAAGCCCTCCCCGCCTTTTTGTTTTCGGGGAACTACTGCAAATCGGGTCCGGGGATGCGTTCGCCGCGCTGCTGTTTCACCTGGTCCTCGAAGTTGAAGGTGCCGTAGAAGAGGGCGTTGGCGTCAATCCAGGTGATGAGGCGGTCCAGATCCTCCGGGCCGAGTTCGACACCCTGGTGGCCCGCCAGCAGCATTTCCATGAGGGGGCTGCCCATGGCGCCGAAAAATCCCGGCTTTGACAGGGGCTCGCTGTTGCCGTCGGGGAAAGTGCCGCGCCCCCAGGCGGAA
>JBHEKP010000071.1:0-3736 GCA_041859375.1 Candidatus Hydrogenedentales bacterium
GTGGGCCAGACGCCCGCCAACCCCATGCTGGCAAAACATCCCGAACTCAGCCAGCCGCCCATGCTCAACGAGGCCAGCCTCATCAACAGCGAATGGAAGTTCTTCTTTCAGAGCTACAAGGTCAAGCTCATCTTCGCGGCAGGCGGCGTGGCCTACGCCTACCACCCCATGGCCAAATCCCTCACCGGTGTGGACTACATCGAAGGGCGCTGGCGCGTCGAATACGACAAGCTCTACCTCAACGCCTCCTTCAACGGAAACGAGCTCAACTACGAGTTCCGCATCGCCGGCCCAAAAATCTTCCAAATCAAGGAAAACGACTCCGTCGGCGAACTGGAAAGGTTTTAGAGGCGGCCCTGTTTGAAAATCAGGCTTGTTCCACCTTCGTTTTGAATGTTTCACGAAGCAAGTCGCGTTGGCGTTGAATCGCCAACGCCTCAATCCGGTCGAGCAGGCATTGGTGTTCAGCGGGTGTTGGCGCAGTGTTCCTGTGGCTTTCCGCCGCCGTCGCAAACGCCTCCATGAACGGACCGGCATGGCGCGCTTCGGAAGCGGCCCCTTCAAAGAGCAATTGCCACAGGGCCGCAAAGGTGTACGCACCCACACTCACAACAAAGTGGTCGTTCGGCGCATGATTCCGTTCCGGAGAGCCGGTGATGATGATGCCCTGGCTGGCAAGTTCATCGGGACCGTCTATGCATCCGAAGGAATCCCGGAGTTTTTTCTCGTCCCGCAGGGCGTTGATGCGCTCCCGCAGGCAGGCCAGTGAGACGTGTTCCAAGGCGCACTGACCGGCGTTCCGCGTATCCAAATCTCCGGCCTTGGCCAGCGCTTCCCGCAAAATAACGTCCGCAAGGGCTTCCTCAAATCCATCAGCATCATACCGGGTGATTTTATTCAGGGCGCGAAGGACAAACTCATCCCGCATTGTCTTCACATGTTTCGCCACGGCGTGGTTGTGGCATGTGATTGCCGCGCCCGCATCCTTGCCGCTTTTGATTTGGTTGACCAACCGGTTAAATTCGACCGGCCCCTTGCTCCTAGGCCATTCCTGAAGCATTTGAACATACCCCTGAGACAACCCGTGCGCCGTGGCGGCTTTTGCTATTTTTTCCAGGTAGCCGTCCCTGGGCGCTCCCGGCGACTGGTTACGGTGGTCAATGTACACCAGACAGCAAAGATCTTCCCTGTTTTCCGTGCGCACCATCCTGAAACACTTGTCATAAAGACCGGCGCGGTACCCCTCATAACGGTCAAGTTCCCTTTCATGCTCCATTGAGAGTTTCCAAACCAGACCAGGCACCCGGCTCCCCTGCTCGGGCCGCAGGGTGGCAACGCCGCGCTCGTTGATGATGAACTGGTAATCCGGCAGGATTGCGGTTCCAAAAGCCTCCGCGCCGGGGCAGCGGCGGACCATTTGCCCTTCATCCATGTTCGATCCGTATGCAAAGTAAAAATTCGTCATCTTGCGTTCCTTTCCTTGGCTGGTGTGACATGCTTATCCAAGCATGCCGCGTGCCAGTTGCATGCCCCATGACAGGGAACGTCCCGTTTACTGCGCCTGCCGTCCGCCAATCTTACGCCCGGTTTGTGTTAAGCCGACATTATGTTCAATAATTGCGCACTATCAGTCAAATAATGAAGGATGCGGTTATGGGCAGGAAAGCTGATGTTGAGCGTCATGTGGTGCTGACAGTGAACGGGGTGGGGGGCGTGTGCGCGGCGGCGATGGTGCTGGCGGCCCATCCTAATGCGCGGGTGCAATGGACAAGTCCCCGCCATCTGCCCCGGGCGCTGGAGGCACTGTCCCTGGAATCCTTTTCGGGCGTGGTGCATGTGTGCGGTGTGGGCGTCAGCCCGCCTGTTGACGAACTCCTTGGATGCATGACGGAACTGGCCAGGCGGGCCCGGATCGTCTGGTACGCGGGCGCGGGCGCGGGTGAATTACGGGACCATGCGGGAGCCCTTTCAGGGCATGCCGTTTTGTGCCTCTCCGGCGAGGCCACCGACACGGCGGCGGTGGCGCGGCAACTGCGATTAAAGGATTCGGCACAGGTCTTGCTATTGAGAGAAGTGGCCGAAGAGGCGGCGCGGGATCGCGCGCCACGGTCGGAGCGGCACCGGTTCTGCCATGACCTGGCGCTTGCCGCTAACCGGCGGTTCTTTTTCTTCGGCGACGACGGCATGAACGAACGGGCCGTCCGCCATCTGGCGGGGCTGGAGGACAGGACAGATGATCTTGACGGGCTGGTGGAACAGTACCGGCGCTCACCGGACGCACTCTACCCCCTGGGTTCGAGCCGCGCGATGAAGGAACTGCGGAAACAGCTCGGCCGTCTCGGACCGGTGCCGGAGCCGGTGCTTGTCACGGGGCCCACCGGTTCGGGCAAGGAACTGATGGCGCGGGCGCTGCACGTCACCAGCGGACGGACGGGCGCTTTTGTCGCCGTGAACTGCGCCGTCCTCGGCGGCAGCCCCGCCCTGGTGGAGGACCGGCTCTTCGGACATGTGAAAGGCGCCTTCACCGGCGCGGTCGCGGCGGCAAAGGGCGCCTTTGAGGAGGCGCACGGGGGCACGCTCTTTCTGGATGAGATCGGCGAGCTGCCGCCGGAGGTGCAGCCGCAGTTGTTGCGTGTGCTGGAGGAGAGGGTGGTGCGGCCGGTGGGCACGATGAAAACCACCCCCGTGGACGCGCGCATTGTCGCCGCCACACACCGGGATTTGTCCCGAATGGTGGCGCGGGGCGTCTTCCGCGAGGATTTGTATTACAGGCTCAACGTGCTGACGGTGCGCGTACCTCCGTTGCGGGAGCGCCCGGAGGACATGAGAAGCATCGCCGACCGTGCGCTCCGCGAACTGGATCGCGGAGGCCATCCCCTGCGGCTTGGCCGGGAGGACTGGGAGGCGCTGCGTGCCTATGACTGGCCCGGCAACGCCCGTCAGTTCCTCAACCTGCTGAAACGGGCCGCCTATCTGGGCCAGTCCCTGGCCGCTGTCATCGCCGTGGAGCGGGCCGAACAGGAGACGGAATTGACAGATGGATTCACCGGCATGCTGTCCCTATACTGTCCCAACAGTCCGGAGGAGGTTTCCCCGGCGCAGGAGGTGTACCAAGCCTACCTGAGGCATGTGCTGGACCTTTTCGGGGGAAACATCACCCGCACCGCCGGGGCGTTGCGCATCGCGCCAAACACGTTGCGGAAACACACGGAGGAGATGTCCGGGAAATGAGGGATGACAAAGCCGATTTTGACATTATTGGATATTCCGAACGGGGCATTGTCGGGGCGCTTATGCATGAAATTGCAGCGCAGCCCCCCAAAAAAGCGGCATCACTATTCACGGGACTGCTCAAGTATTACACCCCAATGGCGGGCGGCAACGAAAAGCCACGGATTGAAAGCCCGGTCGGTTGCCGTGTGTTTCTTGAACCGTCATTTTCACAATTTGGCGATCCTGACGCCGTGGTTATGATTGAATCCGCCGGGGGCGGCAGGCACTGCATATTTGTCGAGGCAAAGATTTCCAACCAAAGAAGGCACTGGAGCCTTTCAGAGCAGTACGAGAGATTTGTCAAGAACAGCAGCGGGCACAAAAAACAGGATTCATCCAACCTGTTCACGCAGTTGTACCACAAAATGAGGCTTGTTGGGGCAGATATCAAGGACCGGAGAGTTTATGGTGAGTATGAGAAAGCGCTGCAGGCCGGGATTGTCTTTCCGGAAAGTTCCACCAA
>JBHEKP010000174.1:0-9540 GCA_041859375.1 Candidatus Hydrogenedentales bacterium
GCAAATCAGGTAGCATGGGCGCCAATGCGCCGCCGCACAGGCGGCGCACAAGCGGCAGGAAAGGCAGGATCATGGCGGCGGTTGAACAGGTGCTGGATCGTTTAAGCGGATGGGTTTGGGGGCCGTGGCTTCTGGTCCTTCTTGTGGGCACCCACCTGTTTCTGACCTTCCGGCTGGGGGTGATTCAGCGGCATTTGCCCAGGGCCGTCCGCCTGTCACTGCGGCGGGACGCGGAAGGCGCGGGCGACATCAGCCATTTCGGGGCGCTGATGACGGCGCTCGCGGCGACCATCGGCACGGGCAACATCGTGGGCGTGGCCACGGCGGTGGCGCTGGGCGGACCCGGCGCGGTGTTGTGGATGTGGCTGACGGGCGTGTTCGGCATCGCCACCAAATACGGCGAGGCGGTGCTGTCGGTGCATTACCGCGTCACCATGCCGGACGGCAGGATGGCGGGCGGCCCGATGTACGTGCTTGAGCGGGGCATGAACATGAAATGGCTGGGGGTGGTGTTCGCCGCGCTCACGGCGGTGGCGGCCTTCGGCATCGGCAACATGGTCCAGGCCAACTCCATTGCGGACATGATGCACAAGACCTTCCAGGTGCCCCCCTTTGCAACGGGCCTGGCGCTGACCGGCCTGACAGCCCTGGTCATTCTGGGGGGAATCCGCTCCATCGCGCGGACGTGCGAGCTGCTGGTGCCCTTCATGGCCCTGGCCTATGCGGGCGGTTGCGCGATACTGTTGATTATGCATGCGGGCACCCTGCCGCAGACCATTTCCCTCATCGTCACCTCCGCCTTCACCGGCCAGGCCGCCGTGGGCGGCTTCGCCGGGGCGGGCATCATGGCCGCAATGCGCTACGGCGTGGCGCGGGGGCTGTTTTCCAACGAGTCCGGCCTCGGCAGCGCGCCCATCGTGGCGGCGGCGGCGCGCACCTCCAACCCGGTGCGCCAGGCGCTGGTCTCCTCCACCGGCACCTTTTGGGACACGGTGGTGGTGTGCGCCATGACGGGGCTGGTGGTGGTCAACTCCGGGGAATGGCGCGACGGGCTGCAGGGGGTGGAACTGACCCGGGCCGCCTTTGCGAATATTCCCGTCATCGGACCGGCGGTGCTCAGCCTGGGCCTGCTCACCTTCGTGTTTTCCACCATTCTCGGCTGGTCCTACTACGGCGAGAAGGCGGTGGAGTACCTTTTCGGCCAGAAGGCCGTGCGCCCCTACCGGTTGCTGTGGATCGGCGCCGTCTTCATCGGCTCCGTGTCCACGCTCAAGGCCGTGTGGTCTTTTGCGGACATCGCCAACGGGCTCATGGCAATACCCAATCTCGTCTCCCTCCTCGTGCTGAGCCCCGTCATCGCGGCGCTGACAAGGGAACACCTGAAGGACGCATGAGCCCGCCCCGGACGCCGCCCTATTGCCTGGATTTCCCGGCGCTGGCGTCCAGCATCACCCGCACCTCCCGCAGCAGAACCTCCCGCTTGTAGGGTTTCTGCATCAGGCGCACCCCTTCCGCCGCCAGAAAGTCGGCCCGCACGGGGCTCTCACTATAACCGCTGCTGAACAGCACGGGCAGCCCCGGCCTGCGCGCGCGGAGCCGCTCCATGACATTCCAGCCGTTCATTCCGGGCATCATCACGTCCAGCAGTGCCATGTCCACCCTGTCCGCGTTCCCCTCAAAAACCGCGACGGCCTCGTTTCCGTCGCAGGCCTCCAGCACGGTGTAACCCGCCCCCCTCAGCAGGCGGCCAACCAGCTGGAGAACCATTTTCTCATCCTCCGCGACCAGGATTACCTCGGAGCCTCCGGCAACCGGCGGGGAGTCCCCGTTTTCACTGTCATCAACGGGCGCGTCCACACGGGGCAAATACACGGTGAAGCAGGCCCCCCTCCCCGGCGCGCTTTCGACATTGACCAGTCCCTGATGCTGCTTGACAATGCCATAAACGGTGGCAAGGCCCAGGCCGGTGCCCCTGCCAACCTCCTTGGTGGTGAAGAACGGCTCAAAAACGCGGGCTCGGGTTGCCTCGTCCATCCCCGTTCCCGTGTCGGAAACAGACATGGCCACATAAGCGCCGGGGGCGGCCCAGGGATGGTGGCGGCAGAACTCACCGTCCAGAACCGCGTTGGCGGTTGTGATCGTCAGCGAACCGCCCTGCGGCATGGCGTCGCGCGCGTTGACGCACAGGTTCATAAGCACCTGCTCAACCTGCCCCCTGTCGGCGCAAACCACCTCGAGGTCAGAGCCGGGCTTGAAGTGCAGCTCTATGTGCTCCCCGATGATCCGCCCCACCATCTTGAGGAATTTTCCTATGAGCGCGTTCATGTCCAGGTTGGCCGGCTGAATCACCTGGCGCCGGCTGAAGGTGAGCAGTTGCCGGGTGAGGTCCGCGGCCTTTTCCGCCGCCCTGCGCACCTCCTCCAAATCCTCCAATATCGGCGAGGAACTGTCGAGATCGGCGCGGATAATGCCCGTGTTTCCCAAAATCACCTGGAGCAGGTTGTTGAAGTCATGGGCGACGCCGCCCGCGAGCTGGCCCACCGCCTCCATTTTCTGGGACTGCCGCAGCTGCTGCTCAAGATGCCGGCGCTCGCTGATGTCGCGGATGTTGCACTGGACCACCCGCTCCCCCTCCACAAGATAAATGTTGCTGACAAGCTCGACAATCACCCTGCCGCCGTCCCTTCCCTCCAGGGAGATGTCCTCGGCGCGAATGTGATCACCGCGGCACATTTCGTCGAAAGCCTCCCTGGATGCCGCAATGTTGCGAAGCCCGCCAATTTCCCACAGTTCCCTGCCGAGAAATTCCTCCTGGGAAAGGCCGATCATCCTTGAAACAGACGGGTTGGCGTCCACAACCCGGCCCGTGGCGGCGTTGAGGATGAGTATGCCGTCCTTGGCCGACTCGAAAAGCCTCCGGTAGCGCAGCTCCAAATGCCGGCGCGCCTCCTCGGCGCGCTTCTGGTCCTCCAGAATGCTCAACAGCGCGTTGCGGGCCAGGTTGCTTTCGGCGAGGAGTTCCCTCACCTGCTCGTCGGCGCGGCGGCGGTCCGTGATGTCGCGCATGAACACCAGCGCGCCGTCATTCCCCTCATACACGATGGGGACGGCGGAAACCTCCACCGGCACCTCCGAACCGTCCAGGCGGATTATTGTCTCCTCGCGCGCATCCACCCGCTGCTTCTCATGGTTCAGAAGGCGGATGCGTTCCATGACGGATTCGCGATCGGAGGGATGGAAGAACTCAACCACCTGGCGGCCGATGAACACCTCATGGGATTCGCCCCCCCCAAGAAGCTGGCATGCGGTGGTGTTCACATAGGAAAAAGCCCCGTCCACCTGCACAAAAATGGCGTCCGGCGCGCCCTCCACAAGCATTTTGAACCGTTCCCCGGTCCGTTTCAACGCATCGGTCTGGCGGGCCACCACCCTCCGCAACGACCAGGACCATCCCATGAAAAAGAGGATGATTAGAAGCAGCGGCACCAACAGCATCAGGGCGTACCGCAGGAAAACGGCCGTTTTTTCAGACGCCGTGTCATCCAGCGGCCCCAGCCATTTGTCATGAATCTCCCGGTATTCACCGGAAGTTTCCACCAGTTTCAGCCCCTCGCGGAACTCGGCCATCAGGGTGCCCTGGCCCTTTCGCGCGGCAAAGCAGTAATCCGACGTCACAAAGGGCGATTTCCCCACCTTCAACCCGCTCCAGCCGTGCACCTTAATCCAATACAGCGCCACCATGCGGGACACGAGGGCGCAGTCCCCCTCACCCCGCAGCACCCTTTCCAGCGCCTCCTCCTGCGAGTCCACCACCGTGGCGGATTCCTGCAGGCCGTTATGGCGCACATAATCGTGCATGATGTCATTTTCCTGCACAAAGAGCCGCAGCCCCCGCAAATCGTCAAGACTAGCCGGGGGCGGCGGGCCATCGTCGCGCACCACCCCCACGCAGGAGGCAATGACATGGGGCGGGGAAAAATCAAACCGCTCCGCCCGTTCCGGGGAGTAGAATATGCCCTGGATAATATCCACCTCTCCCGTGTCCAGCCATGCGAGCACCTCCTTCCAGGGGCCGAGACGGATTTCAACGTCAAGACCGGTCTCCCGGGCGATGGCGCGCACAAGATCCACCGTGTGCCCGGCGGGACGCCCCCGTTCATCAAGGAATTCAAAAGGCGGATAATCAGAATCGCCGCCCACCACAATATGCCTGCCGGAGGGGATGCGATAGTCGCCAAACCACTTCATGTGAAGTTTTTGAAAGGTCCCGTCGGCCATCACAAGGGAAAGCCCCTCGTTCAACAGGGCAAGCGTCTCCCCGTCGCCCTCCCTGACCGCAAAGGAAAAGTCCTGGCGGAAATTCGGCAGGGACTGTTCGAGGACTTTGAGCCCCGTTATCCCCCCCATTTTTATAAGCCGCAGCGCCACAAGCCGCTGTACGACCACGGCATCGTAAAACCCCTGCGAAAGCTCCCGCAGCGCCGTCATGAACGTGTCGGTGGTGCGAAGTGAAACTCCGTAGTCGCCGCGCCGCATGAATTCTTCCATGTTGTCGCCCTTCATCACCGCCACCGTACGGCCCCTGAGATCCTCCAGTCCCCTGACCCCCGTTTCGCCCTCGCGCACAACCACCGCCCCGTGCAGCTTGAGATAGGGAAGGGTGAAGTCATACAGCTTTTCACGCTCGGGGGTTTGCCCCACAAGGGGAAGGGCCTCCACCTCGCCGCGCTCCAGCCACCCCCTGACCTCCGCCCATGGGCCAATGCGAAATTGCACGCCCCGGCCCATGGCACGGGCCACGGCGCGGAACAATTCCACGGAGAACCCGTCCGGCTCCCCGCGCTCGTTGATGAAACAATAAGGGGGGTAGTCCGCCTCGCACGCGGAAAGAATGTCCGGGGCCGCGGACGCGCCGGGGGGGGCCTCCGCCCACACTCCCGCCGCCGCAAACACGGCGCACACGCAGCACACCATCATCCGGCGCGGGTGTCTCATGCTTTTCCCTTTCCGGCCATCCCGGCCTCCGGGGAAAGATCATACGGGGGAGCCTCCCCAAGACGCAGCGCGAGTGTGTTGATTTCACGCTTCAATTCCACCATCCGTCCCTCCCTGCCCAGGGTCACCTCATACCAGCGCCGGAGCTCCTGCAACTGGCGCGCCATGGCCTCCTCGGCGTTCCGCCGCTCCGTGATGTCCTCCACTTGGGCGATTGCGTAGAGCGGCGCGCCTCCGCGGTCCCGGACCAGGGAAACACTGATGAGCGTCCACACAACCGCGCCGGACTTGTGGTAGTAACGCTTCTGCAGCTTGAAGGCGCCCGATTCTCCGGCAATAAGGCGGCGGTGCCTTTCCCTGCTTTCCCAAAGATCCTCCGGATGGGTGATTTCCTGGAATGTCAATTCGAGCATTTCCCCAGCCGAATACCCCAGCATGGCGCACAGGGAGGAGTTCACCTTCATGAAACGCCCCTCCAGGGAAACAAGTGCCATGCCAATGGCTGCGTGCTCAAAGGCGTTGAAGAAGCGCTCCTCACTCTCCCGAAGCGCCTCCCCGGTGCGCCTGCGCTCGGTGACATCGCGGGAAACCCCCAGGATGCCGACAAACTGCCCCGAGGCGTCAAACATGCCGTTGATGCTCACCTCGGCCCAGACGGTGCCGCCGTTTTTATGGGGCTGTTCAAATTCCCCCCGGTACGGCTCAAAGCGGCCATTCCGCACGAGGTCGTCCAGCGCCTGGGCAAACAGTTCGGTCACCCGCGCGGCCGACTCCGGGGTGAGCGATTCGTCGAGGGTCTGGCGCATGGCCTCTTCGGCGGTATAGCCCCGGAGTTTCTCAACGGAGGGGCTGATGTAGGTGAAACGCGCCTCCCGGTCCATGAGCCAGATCACATCGGACGCGTTGTCCGCCAGCAGCCGCTGCTTTTCCTCGCTTGCGCGCAGTTCGTCCATAAGCCGCTGCTGTTCGGCAAGCAGGCGGGACAGTTTGATGGTGCTGTAGCTCATGGAGGCAATCATGTCCGCAAATTTGGCGTAAAACACCATGATGGCATCCACCCGCTCCCGGGTCAGCCGCGGCACCCGCCCCAGGGCGGAAAGGTATTCCTCCTCGTCGAAGCCGTGCTCGCGCGCCTGCCGTGTGAAAAACGCATAGTCGGGAAGCTCACCCTCGAAGAGAAACTGCCCAAGCAGCATTCCACCCAGGGTGTTGCCGCCCACCACAATGGGGGTGCCGATAACCCAGAGCCCGTTTTTGCAGCGCTCGATGTTAAATTCACCGCATGGCACGCCCCGCAGCAACCCGGTGTTGCTGTCCACGCAATTGGCGCATGTCCCGGTATTGGCACGGTGAAACTGGGTGCAGATGTCCTGCCAGCCGATGGAGGCAAGAACCTTTCCGGACATGTCGACTATCGAAGCCTGGAGCCGGGTAACCCGGTGCAAATCCTCCATAAGCGACTGTATGGCGGCGGCGTCAATCACATCCGCCAGCTCAAGCCCGGCAATGTCCCCCTCCGGCTCCGTCAGAACCCGCAGTTTTCTGCGGACGGCCGCCTCGCTCTCGCGCAGGGCCTCCTCGGCCTCTTTGCGCTCGGTGATGTCGGTGAGCATGGCAAACGAACCCAGGAATCCCCCCTGTTCGTCAATCATGGGCGTGGCGGAGACTATCGCCCACAGCGCGGAGCCGTCTTTTTTCCTGAAGCGCCGCTCCCGCACACTCTCCACGCGCTCGGTTCCGGCCTGGGGAGCATCCTCCCCCTCCTCCGTGAAATCGTCCATGGCCCTGCCCATTATCTCCCCGGGCGCACACCCCAGCATTCCGGCCATTTTGTCGTTCACGAAGGTGGTGGCGCGGTTTTCATCCATCACCCAAATGCCCTCGTTGGCGGTGTAGACGATTCTGCTGAAACGGCTTTCACTCTCAAGCAGCGCCTCCTCGGCGGCGCGCCGCGCCTCTATTTCACGGGTAAGCTTTTCGGTTTGGCCGAAGTAGGCGATGATGGCTTTGGCAATGTGGCCGAATTCAGAAGAACTGTCCTTCAACTGGCGCAGGGGCTTGGTGTCCAGCCCGTCCAGGCCCGCGGAAAGCAGGCTTAACGGACGGGCCACCCACCGGTACAGCAGGAGCCAGCTGGCCAGCACCACAAGCACCGCCAGCAGGGCGCCCGTGAACAGTATCCGGTTCGTCTCAATGGAAAAACGGCTTATCAGGGGCACCTTTGAGACAATTTTCAGATTGGCCCCGACATCGCCGTTCCATGCCGGAAGGGAAACATATTGGGCGACCATGTCACCGGCGGCGACAGGTTCCGGAACGCTTGCGCCGGCATCCACGCTGAAAGACACCGTGCCGCCCAGCAGCCGGCCCAGTTTTGCCAGTTGGGCGTCATCCCAAAGGCGGCCCAAAAACAAGTAGCCCCGGGGGGGGGTGGTGCGGTTTAAATCCGCGCTGGGATGTATGGTTTCGCCGCGCAACTCCATAAATCCCCCCGGAACAGGCAGGAAATAACGGGTCAAGTGCTTGCTTTTGAACTGTTCCCTGTCCGCCTCCATGGCCGGAAACGGCATTTCCGGCGGAAGGGCAAGGGTGGAAGAGGAGTAGACCGGAGCCCATTGCGCGTCAAAAACCCAGACGGCCTGCACCCCAAAATTGGCAAACGCCGTGTCAATATTTTCCCTGCCCCACAGGGGGTCGCCGGACTGGACAAAACCGCACATCTCATCCCACAGGCTGAAATCCGTCACCATATTGCGCAGCCCGTCCCCCTCCAGCTCAATAATCTGACGGGAAAAACGGGCCGCTTCCTGTTTGCGGTTTTCCAGCACCAGCTCCATGCCGTAGAACTGGGCGGCGCGCAAAAGGGACATCACCCCCACAAAAAATGCCATGAGCGCGACGAGAGAAAACGCAAGCCGGGTTGACACCTTCATGGCAACGGCCCTTTCACCATCCCATCCGCCCGAAACATGCCTGCTGGATTCCGAACCCTCAACCCCCTGCCCCTGCCTTGCCTGCCCCTGGCAGAAACCAGCAACACGCCAATCCTTTCAAAAATAATAACATATACTGCCCGGTGTGAACGCAATAAACACCGGACATTTTTGTTTAAGGTGCTGAAAGGGCCAGCGTGAACACCACATCCAGTTGGTTGTCCGCCGCCCCATGATCGTCAACCAGGTTCTCGCCGATGCTGTAAAGGGTCAGCCCCTGTTCGTCGGCAAAAAAGCGCAATGGCCCGCCGTCGAAAGGATCCTGCGGCACTGCGGGCAAAAACACCGGCGCGAGTTCCCGGAGATCAGCGGGAAGACGGCTTTCCGCCAGCCGGAACCGTCCCGTCGCCAAGGCCGCCATGGCGCACCGCAGGAAGGCGTCACCCTTCGCCTGTTGTATTTCACACCGCAGCAGGTTCGGAATGATCATGTCGGCCATGTTCGGCAGGAGACGGCGCTCCCGGACAATATCCCCCCCGATCTCCCCCATCCTGGCAAGGGCATCGGGAACGGGGAGGCGGCTCGCGTCAACCATCCGGGTCATCAGGCGCAGATAGCGCTCCCGGTCCCCGCCCGCCGTCATGGACATGCGCACCACCCCGGCGGCAAGGGAACCCGCGCCGGGAAACCAGCGGTCCGCATCGCGCAGTTGCGGAAGAAACTGCTGCGGATGATTGAGGGCGTGCAGCCCCATGGCGCGCTCGCCGATGAGGGCGTTTGTCAGCGCCTCCGGATTGTATGTCTCCGCCAGCGCGTCCTGAATGGAGGCCAGTTGCGCCTCCGACAGCACCCCCATGGGCAGGATGCGTCTCACCGTCTCGCAGGCCATGCCCCTCAACGCCAGCCGGATCATCTGCATGATGAGGATTGGGGAGTCACGCATGATCGCGTCCATCGCCAGCGCGGCAAGCACCGCGTCCGCCGCCAGCGTGCCGTCACCGTTCTCCGCGGCCACATAGGCCTCCAACTGCAACAGCTGCGCGGAGCCGCGAAGCTCGAGCAGGTTGGGAAGGGGCGCCTCGAACCCCCGGCGCAAATCCAGGTCAAACCGCACCGGAGGCCTCTTCGCCGCCTCATGGAGCAGGCGCAGCGCCTCCGCATGCTCCGCCAGATAGCCCTCCATCCACTGGTGAAGCTCCCCGGAAAACCGGGCGCCTGCGGGGTGTTCATTAACCGCTTGTACACGATCGCGGTAGGCCTGGTCCGACACCGCCGCCTTCAGCGTCTCCCCGGCCCTTCCGTAACTCAGCGCCGCGTCCTCGGCCGGGGCCGGGGCCGGAAAACGATCCGCCACCTCCTCCGGCGTCACCGGCTCCCCCTTTGCGCGAATTCCGGCCACCTCTTCCCGGATGGAGGACTCCCCCCGCCAGTTCAACGCGGCAAGCCCCAGCGCCGCCGCCCCGGCCAGGCCAAACACTGCCAGCAGCAGCCTGCGGCGGCTGCGCCGCCAGGGATAATCCCTGCGCTTTGCCTCCATCATGTGACAGGCACCTCCGCCAATGATTCTCCGCCACAGGACCGCCCCGCATCAACCCGCCGCCGGCGCGCGTCC
>JBHEKP010000184.1:0-12008 GCA_041859375.1 Candidatus Hydrogenedentales bacterium
CCCGTGCCGCTGCGGCCACCCATCCTGCCCGCATGGACCCAAAACCCCTTCTATGCGGAACCCACCGAAAAAGGCGTGCGTTTCTACTTTGTGCCGGAGGACGAAAAATCCACCCTCCACGTATTCGAGGTGGACAACTGAGCCTTTCCCCTTCTCAGCATCGCCGCAACGCGCGTTGGATATTATTCCCTGTTTCTTCGCGTCCCGCCGGCCCGGTGGTTTATATTCTTTCAGCCCGCGCGGGACGCGGCACAACAAAAGGATTTGTCACTGATGCAAAACACCTGCACATTGAACCGCCGTGACTTCATGCGGAGCGCCGCCCTCGGCGCGGCGGCGGCCGCGTTCCACCGCTGCACCCACGCCCAAACACCGTCCCGTGAGTCCCTCGCACCCGCCACGCCCGAAGAGGTGAACGTCGATCCCAAACTGCTCCAGGAGGCGGTTGATTTCGTCACCGCCGAATTTGACGCGAAAACCGTTCCCGGCGCGGCGCTCGTGGCCACGCGTGGCGGACGCAAATTTGTGGAGCGGTACTGGGGCACCTGTTCGGGCCGTGACCGCGCCAGTGCGCCCTTTGACGGCTCGGTGATGAGCATGATGTTCTCCTTTTCCAAGGCCGTCACCGCCACGGTCACCGTCATGGCCCACCAGGAGGGGCTGGTGGATTACGACACGGCGGTGTGCAAATACATCCCGGAATTTATCGGCGGCGGCAAGGAGGCGATCACCGTGCGCCATCTGCTCACCCACTCCGCCGGACTCAGCGCCGCGCCCCTTGAACCCGTCCTTTCGGAAGACCAGTGGAAGGCCGCCATCGCCAAACTCTGTGCGATGCAGACCGAATGGGAGCCCGGTTCGCGCACGGGCTACCACGCCATCAGCGGCATGCTCCTCGCCGCCGAGGTGGTGCGCCGTGTTTCCGGCAACCGCCCCTGGAACGATCTCTGCCGCGAGCGGCTCTTTGAACCCCTCGGCGCGGATTTCACCTTCGGCGTGCCCCCCGCCGACGCGGCTGTGGCCCTTGTGCCGCCGCCCAAGGAATACCCCCTGCCCATGGACACAGACCACGTGGCCTTCCTGGGCCACCCCTCCGGCGGCGCCTTCGCCCGCCCCGAAGACATGCTGAAACTGCTCAACCTCCACCTGAACAAGGGCGTGTGGAACGGCAAAACCCTGATTCAGCCCGACGCCCTCGCGGAGATGCACCGCGTCCAGTACCAGAAGGAGATTGACGAGGACTTCGCGGCGGGCAAAAATCCCCGGCACGAATACTGGGGGCTTGGCTGGTTCCTCCGGGGCACCACCCAGGAAAGCTGGTTCGGCTTCGGCAACACCGCCTCAAGCCGCACCTTCGGCCACGCGGGCATCGACACCGTCATCGGCCTCGCCGACCCGGGAAACGACACCGCCCTCGTCTTCCTCACCACCGCCTCGCCCGGCGAGGCCGCCAACACCATGTGCCTCCGCAACACCGTCACCAACAAGATCATGGCCGCGGTGAAATAAGATGAATTATCCCGGGAAAAAAGCTGTTGTTGTAATATTGGTCTTTAGCATTGTCGGACCTGTAACCAAACATTTTTTAAGCCCCTTACCTATCGGGTTCAGGGCGCTGCTGGTGGGCCTTGCCTGCGGCCTCTCCTGTTTCCTGGCCATCCTCCTCCTCGACATGTGGCAAAAACGCAACACCCCGCGGTCATAGGCCCTCCAATGCAATAACACGGGATATTTCGTATTCTGCGGGGGGGTTATGTCCAGTTTTCGACGCGAAGCCCCCTCACACGCCGGAATTCACGCTCATTGTTGGTGACCAGCACAACCCCGGCGCAAAGTGCGTGGGCGGCGATAAGCAAATCCATCGGACCGATGATCTGCCCCTTTCGCTCCAGTGCGGCGCGCACCCGCCCATACTCCACGGCGGCGGCGTCTTCGAAGGGAAGTATTTCGAGGGGCGCGCAGAACTCGCCAAGGGCGATGCTGTTTTGTCCGGGTTTGGCGCTTTTTTCAACCCCGTGCCGAAGTTCGGCAAGGGTGATCACTGAGATGCCCACCTCCCCCACCTCGTGCCGCTGGAGCTGTTTGAGCATCACTTCACTGCGGTTGCGGATGAGTTCGACGCAGATGTTCGTGTCCAGCATGAAACGAATCACAGCGGGACGCGCTCATCCGCCGGACCGCCCTGGTCGCGCTTTTCCATATAGTCCCGCGTGAAATGGTCCAGGCTCCCGGCAAGAAGCTCCCAGCCCTTTTCGCGGGGAAACAGCACCACCATGCCCCCTATTTTATTCACGCACACCTCCTCCCCGGTGAACTGGAATCCCTTGGGGAGCCTGACGGCCTGACTCCCGCCGTTGGGAAATATTTTGGCGGTGTTCATCCTGCTGCCTCCGTTGTATATATTCTAGTATATACTAGTTCGCAGCGCTTTTCAAGCAATAAAACAGGGGCGAAGCCTGCCCGAGGACGCTACTCCGCCGGGTGCGCGGGGAACTTTGAGGCGCGTTTGGGCCTAGGGTGTTTGCTGGCGTACTTTTCCCGCTCATTGTCCCAAAAGATGAACCGTTCCTCCCGGTAGGAGTCGCAGGCCATCTTCACGCCCGCCATGGCGCGGTAGGCCGTCTCCGCCGTGCAATGCACCTCACCGCGCGTGCGCATGCACTCAAGCCACTTTCCCACATGGTCCGGGCGCGGCTCCTTCGGCACGAAGATTTCCGCCGCGCCGTGTTTCGCCTTGAACCAGTCCGCAAACTGCGGCTCGGCCGTCACCCTCATGCCGCCCTCCTCCGGGCGGATGGTGGCGCGGTGGCCCCGGATCATGGCCGGGTTGCCCTGGCTGTTGGCCATGGACGAGGTGAGCAGGATGCTGTAGTCGTCCGGGAAGTCCAGCGTCACCAGGAAGGTGTCGGGCACCTCGCGGTCGTCGTGCTGCACAAAGATGCCGCCGCCCGCCATGGCGCGCTCGGGCGCCTTCGCGTCCAGCGCGATGATGAGCGGGGCGAGGTAGTGGTACATGAGGTCCGTGGCCACGCCGCCCGAATAGTCCCAGTATTTCCTGAACTGGAAAAAGCGCGGCTTGGAAAAGGGCCGTTTCGGCGCGGGACCCAGCCACTGCTTCCAGTCGATGTAGCCCTCGCCCGCCCCGGGATCGTCCGAGGCATCCGGGGCAATCTTGTAGTTCCACTCGCCGCCCATGGGCTCCTCGGGCGTCCCCGAATTGCGGCTGTAGTCCGCCTGTGCGTAGATGATTTCGCCGATGCCGCCGTCCTTGATGAACTTGCGCGCCTGCCAGAACCAGTCATCCGAGCAGTTCTGCGCGCCGCACTGGAACACGCGGCCCGTCTCGTTTGTCCTGTCGCGCACCTCCAGCGACTCCTCGATGGTCAGCGTCACGGGCTTCTGGCAGTACACGTCCTTGCCCGCGTCCATCGCGTCCAGGGAGCACTGGGCGTGCCAGTGATCGGGCGTGGCGATAATCACCCCGTGGATGTCGTCGCGCTCCAGCAGTTTCTTGTAGTCGTAGTAGGCCTCCACCTCGCGGCCCACCGAATCCTTTATCGCCGTTTTACCCCAGGTCTGCCGGCGCTTGTACACCTCGGAGATGGCCCGCACCTGCACCTTCTCCCCCTTCTTCTCCCTGTCCAGCAGTTCGCGCAGGTGGCTGCCGCCCATGCCGCCCACACCGATGATGCCGATGCCGATGACCTCGTCCTCCTTCAGGAGGCGGCCCGTCCTCGGGGCGTGCGGATCGGCGGCCTCGCGCCTGGTCTTCGCCTCCGCCGCGGCCATGGCCATGCCCGCCCCGGCGATTGCCGCACCCTGCCCCGCACGGCGCAGGAAATCGCGCCGGTTCATGTCCGAATGTGTGGTGTCCATGCCTTTCAAACTCCCTGTGGTTGGTGCCATCCGCCCTGCCGCCGCCCCAAAGTCGCGGGGAAACGCCTCATGGCATTATGTGGGTATCCCCCGGTTGATTCAACCGGCCGCGTGGAACAGAAAGGAACAGTTGGTTTATCGTTTGGGCGGCGGAACACGCCGCCAAAGGAAGGAACATGAAAACGATGCGCAAACACGCCCTTGCAACCGCCATTCTGCTGGCATGCGCCGCGTGCCTCCCGGCCCAGGCCGAAAAAAACGTCCACGAGGCGGACATCATTGTCTACGGCGGCACCTCGGCGGCGGTGGCCGCAGCGGTGCAGGCGGCGCGCATGGGCAGGTCGGTAATCATCGTCAGCCCGGACACGCACCTGGGCGGCCTCTCCTCCGGCGGGCTCGGCTGGACCGACACGGGGAAAAAAGAGGTCATCGGCGGCATTGCCCGCGAGTTCTACCACCGCATCTGGCTCCACTACCAGGAACCCGCCGCATGGAAATGGCAGCCCCGCGCCGAATACGGCGAACGGGGCCAGGGCACCCCCGCCGTGGACAGGGAAAACCGCACCATGTGGATTTTCGAGCCCCACGCGGCGGAGGAGGCCTTTGAGGCACTCATCGCGGAACACAAGATTCCCGTCCACCGGGACGAATGGCTCGACCGCGAAAAGGGTGTGGTGAAGGAGGGCGCGCGCATCACCTCCATGACCACCCTCTCCGGTGCCGCCTACCGGGGCGGTGTCTTCATCGACGCCACCTATGAGGGGGATCTCATGGCCGCCGCCGGGGTGGACTACCATGTGGGCCGCGAGGCGGGCGCCGTCTACGGCGAGGAATGGAACGGCGTCCAGACGGGCGTGTTCCAGCACAAGCACAACTTCAACGGCATGAATGTCTCGCCTTATGTGACACCGGGCGATCCCGCCGGCGGCCTGCTTCCCCGCATATCGCCCGATCCCCCCGGCGAAAAAGGCGCGGGCGACCACCGCGTCCAGGCCTACTGCTTCCGCATGTGCCTGACGGACCATCCGGACAACCGCATACCCTTTGAAAAACCGGCGGGTTATGATCCGAAACAGTACGAGTTGCTCCTGCGCGTGCTGGACACGGGTCGGCGCGATTACTTCGATAAATACGACCCCATCCCCAACAGGAAAACCGACACCAACAACCACGGCCCCTTCAGCACCGACAACATCGGCATGAATTACGATTATCCGGAGGCTTCGTATGAGCGCCGCCGGGAAATCATCCGGGAGCACGGGCAGTACCAGAAGGGGCTGATGTGGTTTCTCGCCAACGATCCGCGCATGCCGGAGGATGTGCGGAGCGAGGCCGCCCGGTGGGGACTGGCTGCGGATGAGTTCGCCGACAACGGCCACTGGCCGCGCCAGCTCTACATCCGCGAGGCCCGCCGAATGCGCGGGCCTTACGTCATGACGGAACACGACGTGCTCGGCAAACGCCCCGTCCCCAAACCCGTCGGCATGGGCTCCTACACCATGGACTCCCACAACGTACAGCGCTATGTGACCCCGGAGGGCTTTGTGGAGAACGAGGGCGACATCGGCGTGGGCGCGAAGGAGCCCTACCGCATCTCCTACGACTCCCTCACCCCGATAAAGGACCAGTGCGAAAACCTCCTCGTGCCGGTCTGCCTCTCGTGCTCGCACATCGCCTTCGGCTCCATACGCATGGAGCCCGTCTTCATGATCCTAGGCCAGAGCGCCGCCACCGCCGCCGCCCAGAGTCTGGAACAGAAATGCGCCGTGCAGGAGGTGGACTACGAAAAACTTAAGGCGCGTCTTCTCACCGACGACCAGCGCCTGTGAACCGGAAGGCGGACGCCCATGTTATTATGATATACTTACATCGTGGCAACATGCGGAGAAGCCGGACAATGCGCAAAAACCTCACCAAACACGGAAACAGCCTGGCACTGGTCATCGAAAAGCCCATCCTGGATCTGCTGGGCGCCACCGCCGAAACGCCCTTTGACATCACCACGGACGGCCAGGTGCTCATCCTCAGCCCCATGCGCACGGAGGACCGGCGGCAGGCCTTCAGGGACGCGCTGGAACAGACCAACCGCAGACACGGCAGGGCCCTGAAAAAACTGGCGGAATAGGCGGTGGAGCCGCTTTTCCTCAGCCTGGCCGAGGTGCTGGAAATCCACCAGGACCAAATCACCCGTTATGGGGGAGAACCGGGACTGCGTGATTTGGAACTGCTCAAATCCGCACTGGGCGCGCCCATGGCAACGTTCGGGGGGGAATTGCTCCATGCCGGTCTGCACGAAATTGCCGCCGCCTACCTCTTTCACATCACCCGCAACCATCCCTTTGTTGACGGCAACAAGCTGACAGGCGCCGCCGCCGCGCTGGTGTTTTTGCTGTTAAACGGTCTTGAAGTGCGCGCCGGGACCAACGCGTTGGCGGAGATGGTGCTTTCCGTGGCATGCGGCAGGCTCAACAAGCCGGAGATCGCCCTCTTCTTCCGCAACCACACCCGGCCGGTCTGATCCGTCTTCCCGCTTGTTGACGCTTCCACCGTCCGCTGGGCTATCATTAAAGCCGGTCACAAAAGCTCTAAAATGAAAGGGAAACAAGATGTTTCAGTCTTTGATGGTGTTTGCGGTGGTGTTGTCCGCGGCGGCGGCCCCGGCCGAACCCGCGAAGGAACTCAACGGCATGCCACTGGTCTTCTCCGAAGACTTTGAAAAGGGCGCGGACCGCTGGGCACCCACCGACGAAAAGGCGTGGCGCGTCGAGGACGACAAGGGAAACAAGGCCTACAGCCTCTTCGGTGAAAGCAAATACGAGCCGCCTGTGCGCTCCCCCAAAAACATCTCCTGGGTGAAGGACCTCAAGGTGACGGACTTTGTCATCGAGGCGCGCGTAAGGCAGACCGGCCGCGAATACGGCCACCGTGACTTCTGCGTCTTTTTCGGAAAACAGGACGCCACCCACTTCTACTACGTCCACATGGCCACAAAGTCGGACGAGCACGCCAACTCCATCTTCCTCGTGAACGGCGCGCCCCGCGTGTCCATCGCGAAGGAGCGCACCGGCGGCACCGCCTGGGACAACGAATATCACACGGTGCGCGTGGTGCGGAACACGGAAACCGGCCTGATTCAGGTGTTCCGCGACGACATGACAAAACCCATCATGACCGCCGAGGACAAGACCTTCACCGAAGGCGAAATCGGCTTCGGCTCCTTTGACGACACCGGCATGGTGGACGACGTGCGCGTGTGGGGGAAACGCCCCTGACAAGCGCCCACACATGAAAATCCGTCCGGGGAAACATGCCATGGGGATTCTCACCGGCCTTGCCGCCGCCCTGCTGGCCACGGCCTGCTCCTGTCCCTGCGGCGCGCAAATAAGCGCCAGTCCGGACGGGCACTATGTGGCGCACAAGGGGCGCGTCCTGATGCTCATCGGGGACAGCGGCACCCAGTGCGTCACCCAGAACACCAACCTGGATTACCGGGCGTGGATTGACGACTGCGCCGCGCGCGGCATCCCCATGGTGCATGTCTGGTCCTTCATGGCGCCGCGCCAGAAACAGGACGGCAGCCTGTTGGAAAAACGCTGGGGATACGTCTACCCCGGTGTGACCCCCTGGGCGCGGCGTGACGGAGGCCCCCCGGCGGCGGACCAACTGCCCTGCTGGGATTTGCGGCGTTTTGACGACGGTTGCGACGATGATCTGGACCGGTACTGGCCGAGGATGCGGGACCTGTGCCGGTATGCGCGGGGGAAGGGACTGGTTGTAGGGATAACCGTGTTCACCGGCTGGGCCAAATACCCGGAGAACTGGGACTTCCACCCCCTGAACCGGCAAAACGGCGGGCATCTCGGCAAGGTCTCGGAGGCCGTGCTGATCGACTCGCCCGGCTCCGAGGTTTGGCGGGAAAACTGGTCCGACGACTGGTCCGGCCCGCGAAAAACCCAATGGGTCTGGGAACGTTTCTCCCATGAACTGCTCGAACAATTAAACCCCTTTGGAAACGTGTTTTTTGTCTTCCTGGACGAGCACTCCTACGACGAGGGGAACATGGGCGATCACTTCCGCGACTTTTTCAAAAAACGCGGCGCGCTCTGGATGGACTGGGAAAACCGGCGCGACGGCGTGGACTTCGTCTACAGCGACACCCTTCACCACGCCGACACAAACAGGCAGGCCATGGAGGGGTTCATGGGCCGGCCCGCGCGGCCCCACTTCCTGCTGGAGGGGGAACCCTACCAGGGGCCCGAAGTCCGCACAAGCATCTGGACCTTTTCCATGGGCGGCGGGCACTTCACCTTTCACGCGGACGAGGGAATGGAGATCCCGCAGCGGGGAATCATGGGGTACGACCCCCATGTGGCGGGGGGCGACAGGAACATGGGGATCAGGGACTGGCTAGGCCATGCCGCCCGATTCTTCAACAGGGAGCTCCGGAACCTCGACCGCATGGCCCCGCACAACGAGCTGACAGACGGCAACACCTGCTGCCTCGCCTGTCCGGGCGTTGAGTATGCGGTCTATTCAAAAAGGGACGCCCCCGCCGGATTCAGGATTAATCTGGCCGGGGCGGCCGGCACACTGTTCACCGCCCGCTTTTACGATCCCGCGACGGGAACCTTCTCGGAATCTTTTGATGTCGCGGGCGGCGGGGAAACAGAATTCACAAAGCCGGGGACGGAGGATTGGGTTCTCCATCTGCTGGCCGATTCCCGGTAGCGGTCTCCTCTCCGCACCTATTCGTCCAGGCCCGGAACCAGTTTTTCCTTCCTGTCCATCGGCCTGTCGTTCCAGAGAATCTCCTCCAGATTGGGCAGCGCGGGCTCCGTCCGCACAATGCGCCACACACTGTCACGCCGCTCCCAGGTGAGGGTCACCTCCGCGCCCTTGTGGCGCGGTATCCGCACAATCCCGTCATAGCCGAAAGGCTGATCGTCGCGCCGCACCGCCGTGCAAAAGAAGAGCATCTTCACGGTGACCTGTCCGGACGACGCATGTTCCGCAAAATCCCAGTGGCGGATTTGCCGGAGCAGGAAGGTCTTGTTGTTCCGCCTAAACCACCATTTCCAGGCACGGCCCGCATATTCCCGGTGGAAACCGTTTGCGTCCTCATACTCCGGATCGTAAAAATCAGTCACCGTCCGCCAGTCCATGGCCTCGTAGGCCGTCTTGAAGGCGTCAATGCGGGCGACTATTTCGTCGGCAACCACCTTCCCATCCCCGGGAACACCGTCAAAGGTGGGATAAACCACCTGGCTGGCGGGGCGGGTGTCCTCCGCTTTCACCACCGGCGTCACTTCCACCTTCCCCCCGCCGTCAAGACGGGCCTGCTCTGCAGGCTCGCTGACCGTTCCGCTGAAGACAAGGCAGTCCAGATAATTGACCGTGCCGGAAACGCTTTCTGTTGTCGTTGTCTCCGCCGTGACGGTATAGAACCCCGGACGGGATGTCACTTCCGTGAAACGCGGCTCCGTGGTTTCGGCGACGGGCTGTGGCCGCGCCTGCGGGTCGTCCCCGCGCAGAATGAAATACCGCCTTGCGCCGGGGTCGGCCGGCCATTCAAGGCGCAGCCCCCCTGCCGCCACCGCCGCCGTCATGCCCCGCACCGGCTTTGGCAGCGCAAGTGCATAAGACTGGCGCTCGTACAGGTTTTCATGGGTGTGCATGACATAACTGTGGCCGTTGATGGAACAGGTCCACGCGGATCCGGGCGGAGCCGTTTCGGGATAGTGCTGCTTCAGCAGCGCCTCCCATTCCTCCACGGAGGCGCACTGGCCGGGCCGGGCCACGCACGGGAACCGGTCCAGCACCGCCTGCGGCGTGCGCGGGGGCAGGATCGGAATAAACCAGTTCCCCTTGTTCGGGACCAGTTCGAATTCGAGCATCGGCTCCCACACGCCGTAGGCGGCCCGGGCAAGCAGGCCGTCGTCGGAAATCCAGTCCAGATCGCGCAGGTTGCGGTGGAAGTCGTTGATGTTCCGCGCCTCCACAGCCTGATAGGCCACCTTGGTCTTTTTGAACACCTCCTCCCGATCCGGGACAAGCTTCCCGTGGACCACCTCGCGCAGCGCCGGCAGGATCACTTCCGTCCAGCAGCGGCTGTTGTCATAGTCGAAGAGATCCCACCACGGCTCAAAGCTGTACACCGTCGCGCCCATGGCCGCGCCCTGGAGAATCATGGGCCGGTACAGCCCGGGGGGCATTTCCAGCGGATGCAGGTGGTCACCGAACACGCCCGGACCGTTCATGAAGCTGCTTTCATACCACCACGACTGCGGCTCAACGCCCCAGTGCGCCGCATACCCCCCCAGCCAAAGCCCCCACACCGTGGTCTGGCGGGGCAGATGCCGGGGCTCGATGTGCTCGTTCACCACAATGACATTTTCGGCGTTTTCGCGCATCGCATCCAGCAGGGGCCTGTTCAGCGCGTCCGCGCTGACATGCAGCCACTTCAGCCCCTGGAGCACAAGCACGACATGCCTGCCGCCCCGCGCCGCCATCCGGATGATGTCCGCCGTGTACCGCGTGTGCGGCGGAACCGCGTAGCGCTCCACGTTGAACTCGTCGTAGTGGGCGAAATGCAGCTCGGAAAGGACCACGCTCCGGATGCAGGAGAATTCCCCCAGCAGCCGCTCCGCATGGTCCGGATCAAAGACATACTCGTCCTGCGGGTCGGCAATCTGCACGCACACCGCCACCCCCTCCCGCTGCGGCTCCCGGAGCACCCGCCGGAACAGCTCAAGCCGCAGGTCATGATCGCGCACCCGCAGTTCCACCTGGAGCTGGCAGAGGGGGCGCATGTCCTCCGGCAGGAGATTCCACAGGCGCACCACCTCCATGCCGTGCCTGTCCGCCTCGGCAAACTTGTCGGCATCCGGCGGCCCCTCGTCCGTGTCGCCGAAGGCGGCCGTCGTTTGAAGGATGATCAGCGGGTGTTCCGGCGATATGCTGGTGGCCGGGGCGACCGCCGCCCCGGTCCCCGAAAACAACGCCGCCATCATCAACACCGCCGCAATGCCCGCGCCGTGCCGTGCCATGTGTTTCATCCGTCCCGTTTACTCCCCGGCGTTCGCGCTGTTCCCGATGGTCAGTTTCTCCCCGAGCACCCCGGCCAAATCCGGCAGGTCATACATCTTCAGCGCGCCTTGCACGGCGTTGACAAGCTGGTTCATTGCGGGTTTGGCGCGGACCGCGTCCGACCACGATGTGACCATCCCGGAAACCTTGACCGATGTGAAAAAATGCGGCTCCATCACCGCCGCGTGCAGCGCGGGCACCCCCGTGTTGCCATAGGCCTCCAGGCGCACGGAAAGACACTTGTCTTTCAGATGCTTCGCGCACACAAGGATGTCCTCCGCGCGCATGCCCGCATAAGACCGCCCCAGTGCATAGGCGCGGAAATAGTCCTCCCATTCCCCGCCGGATCCCTCATATTCCTTTGTCTGCATGCCTGGTTCCGTCTCGCCCGTGCCGCGCAGGTCAACAGCCAGCACGGTAATCCCCTCCTTCAACAGCGTGTCCACCGGTCCCCCGGGGCGCGCCGCGTCCTCCTTCCCCTTTTCCGCCACCACCAGCGCCGCCTCCCCGGGCTTTGCATTGGCCGGGGTGAACAGCAGCGCCGGAAGCAGCACGCCCGGTTCCGGCGTAAACACAAGTTTTTCCACCATGCGCCCGTCAATCGTTGCCTCCCCGGCGCTCTTCACCTCCGCCTTCGGCAGTTTCTCAAGGGACCGTATGCCCGCAAGCCACCGCACCTCGCCGAGCATCTGTGCCGTCTCCCGCGACGCCCACAGCGCGCGGCGCTGTTCCGCAAGCTCCCGCTCCATGTCCGCGTTGATGTCATAGGCTGAACGCGCCCCCTCCAGCAGCATGACCTGCCCGCGCGGCGTGCACCACAGTTCCTCCTCCGGTATCAGTTTTAATTCCGGCTCCACAATGGCCTGGTCCTTTCCAAGCAGCCACCGGGACATCCACCGCGCCACACCCTCGCGGGGGATCTTGTTGAAGTTGTGCTTCTCGTCATTTTCCAGGAGATCCATCCGCTCCGGAAAGCCCATGCGGGTGTAGAGCCGCTTGGCGAGGCGGAAAGTCTCCCAGGTGGCGTTGATGTCGAAAAAGTCCCT
>JBHEKP010000239.1:0-31670 GCA_041859375.1 Candidatus Hydrogenedentales bacterium
GGCAGGTTTGGCTGGTGGATAGGGTGGGTTGAATGGCCAACCGGTCCCGTATTCTTCGCGCTGAATATTGATACGCCAAACAGAACGGATGATCTTTTCAAAAGAGAGGCAATCGCGCGGGCAATCCTTCGCTCTATCGACGCGTTGCCGCCCAACTAATCAATCCAGCGGACGCCTTCGGCGCCGCTGATTTCGACGTTATTGTTGGTGCCCCTCTTTTCGACAATGGCCAAACGGATGAGGGACGTGTTCTATTCTATTCAGGCACGCCAACCGGACTCTCTGCGATAACTTGGTTTGCTGAAAGTAATCAGATTAGCGCCAAATTTGGTGCATCTGTATCTTCCGCAGGCGACGTCAACAGCGACGGTTACGCGGACATCATCGTCGGCGCGCCACTGTACGACGGCGGCCAGGCCGACGAGGGGCGGGTTTTTGTCTGGTTTGGCTCCGCCGCCGGGCTTGGCGCCAACGGCACACCCGCAAACGCGGACTGGTGGAAGGAATCCGATCAGGCAGGCGCACAGTACGGCGCTTCCGTCGCCTCGGCGGGCGACATCAACACCGACGGATACGGCGACATCATTATTGGCGCGCCCCTCTATGACAACGGCAACACCGACGAGGGCCGCGCATACCTCTACAAGGGATCAGCCACCGGCCCGGCCGCGGCGCCCGCATGGACCGCGCAGGGCAGCCAGGACAATGCGCAGTTCGGCTTCTCCGTTGCCTCCGCCGGGGATGTGAACGCCGACGGATACGGCGATGCCATCGTCGGCACCCGGCTCTACGACAACGACCAGACCGACGAGGGTCGTGCAAGCGTGTTCCTGGGCACCTCCTCCACATTGCTTCCAACCGCCTCCTGGACGGCGGAGGGAGACCAGGACAACGCGCAGTTCGGCTATTCCGTGGCCGGCGCTGGGGATGTGAACGGCGACGGATATTCTGACGTGGTTGTGGGCGCGCCTTATTATGACAATGGTCAGACGGATGAAGGCCGGGCTTATGGTTTCCATGGTTCGGCCTCCGGACCGAATGTGGCCCCCGCATGGACGCAGGAAGTCAACCAGGCGGACGCCAATTTTGGTTACTGCGTGGCCGGCGCGGGGGATGTGAACGGCGACGGGTACGCGGATGTGGTTGCCGGCGCGCCCTATTATGACAACGGCCAGACGAATGAAGGCCGGGCTTACGCCTTCCACGGTTCGGCCTCGGGCTTGGGATCTGTTGCCTGGACAGCAGAATCTGATGAAGTTGACGCCTTCTATGGTTGTTCCGTCTCCACTGCGGGTGACACCAATGGGGATGGATATGCCGATATTATTACGGGGGCATACCAAAGGGATAATGGACAGATAAATGAAGGGTTGGCCTTCATGTATCTCGGCAATGGACAAGTGGGACGGCCTGTCACAAATAATCCGCGCCTGCGCAGGGGGGATGACACCGCCCCCATAAACCATCTGGGCGGTTACCTGGGCACCTCCGTGCGCGTTGCCGCCCTCGGCAAAAACATCTTCGGCCGTTCCGACGTGAAACTGGAATGCGAAGTCAAACCCTTCGGCGCGCCCTTCGACGGAACCGGCACGGTTGTCAGCGCCGCCTGGGCAAACACCGGCACCGCCGGCGCGGCCCTGGCCGAGACGGTGGCGGGCCTTTCCGCCCCCGGCGCCTACCACTGGCGCGCGCGCTTGGTCTACAAGCCCGCAACCAGCCTGTTCCAGCAAAAGAGCCGCTGGTTCACAGTCCCCTGGAACGGCACATTGGAATACGACTTCCGGCTGACCAGCACCGTGCCCACCGCGCCGGCCAATCCCGGCGCCACGGCCATCGGGCTGGACACCATCACATGGACCTGGTCGGACAACGCCTACAATGAAACCGGCTACCTCGTGTATGTGGATGCGGGGGCGGGCGCGCCCGTGACACTCCAGGCCACCACCGCCGCGGACACCGTCTCGTGGCAGCACAACAGCCTCTCCTGGAACACCCAGTACACCTTCCAGGTGGCGGGCACCAATGTGAACGGCGACAGTCCCAGGACCACCGCCCTGTCCGCATGGACCCTGGCGGGCGCCCCCCTTGCGCCGCTGGTGACCAACGCCACGCCGACCACGCTGGATGTGGCGATTGACACGGGCGACGGCAACCCGGCCAACACGGAGTATGCCGTCAGGCATGTGGGTTCCGGCCTTTGGGTCCAGGCCGACGGCACGCTGGGCGCGACGCCCGCATGGCAGACCGCCGCCGCCTGGGGCGCGGGCACGGTGACCGGCCTCGCCGAATTCACCACCCACACCTTTGCCGTCACCGCGCGGAACGGCGCGGGCGTGCTGACGGCGGAAAGCCCCGGCACCTCCCTTGACACCCCCGACGGCACGCCGCCCTCGGGAACGGTGATCATCAACGGCGGCGCAACGTACACCCAGTTGCTGGATGTGACACTGGACATCACGGGCGACGACGGCGCGGGCAGCGGCCTCAATGAGATGCGCTTTTCCGAGGACAACTTCATCTGGGGCTCATGGGAACCGTTTGCAACGTCCAAGTCCTTCACCTTCACCGGAACGGACGGGTTGAAGACGGTTTACATGCAGCTCTCGGACCTGTCCGGCAATGTGACCACCCTGGACATCACGGACGACATCACCTATGACGTCATACCGCCCACGGGAACGGTGCAGATCAACGGCGGCGCGGCATACACCAACAGCGTATCCGTCTCCCTGGATGTCACCGGCGACGACAGCGGCGGAAGCGGCCTGTACCAGATGCGCTTCTCCGAGGACAACACCAACTGGACCGACTGGGAAGCCTTCGGCCCCTCCACCGCCCTGGTGCTTGCGGGGAGCGACGGAATCAGGACGGTTTACATGCAGGTTTCGGATCTCTCCGGGCTTGTGTCCACCGTGGACATCACGGATGACATTCTGCTGGACACTGTTGCGCCCACCGGAAACGTCAGCATCAACGGCGGCGACGCGTACGCAAACAACCCGCTGGTGGCACTGAACATCTGGGGCGACGACGCCGGAAGCGGCCTGTACCAGATGCGCTTCTCCGAGGACAACGTCACCTGGACCGACTGGGAGGCGGCCGGCGGAAGCAGGGGCCTCACCCTGACCGGCGCGGACGGGCTTAAGACCGTCTACGTCCAACTGTCCGACAATGCGGGCAATGTGAGCGGCGATGTCATCAGCGACGACATCACCCTCGACACCACGCCGCCCACCGCGGTCGTCACCCTTCCGGACGCGAACCCCACCCAGTCGGCCGCGCTCAGCTTCCAGGTGGAATTCAGCGAGCCGGTGGGAACCACCTTTGACGGCACGGACGTGACCGTGGCCGCGCCCTTCACGGGCAATGTGTCCGTGACGGGAACGGACCCCGTCTACACGGTGTCCGTGGTGCTCACGACGCCCAACCCCGACGGCGCGGCAGCCATTGAAATTGGCGCGGACGTGTTTGACGTTGCGGCCAACCCCTTCGCGGGCGTTGTCTCCGGCGCCTACGACGTGGTCTACTGGCCGGGCTTCGCCAACGATCCCGCCGCCGTGGACGCCTACACCGGCGACACGGTGGTCTTCAGCGCCGCCCTGGCGCCCGGCGGTTCCCGGACCCCGACGTTCCAGTGGAGCTTTGATGACAACACCAAGGCCGTTTACCCCGGCCCGGACACCCAGGACTGGACCCTGGCCGATGTGGCGCAGGCGCAGGCCGGCGACTACTGGTGCACGGTGACCTACGGCACCTTCACCTTTGAAACCAGCCACGCGGCCCTTCAGGTGAGGGACCGGATATCCATCACGACCCAGCCGCTCGCGCAGGATCTCGTCCTGCCGACCACCTGCACCTTCACCGTTGCGGCTGAAGGCGGCTACGCCCCGCTCCACTACCAGTGGAAGAAGGACGGCGCGGCCATACCCGCAAGCCCGGATCTGCCGGTTTACACGATTGATCCGCTGGTGGTGGGTGACGGCGGCCTCTACAGCGTGGAGGTGTCGGACAGCAACACCGACATGATCGAGTCCGCCGAGGTGCTGCTCACCGTGGATCCGGGGCTGCCTGCCGCGGGTCTGGCCGGACTGGCCGCCCTGGTCGCACTGGCGGCGCTGGCTGGCGGGCGGGCCGCCAAAAAGCGGTAACTTATCGCGTTCGACGCCCCCGGAGATCACCATGATCTCCGGGGGCGATTTTTATGGGCTCATGTGTCTCTTTGTCAACATCAGGCATCAGCGACAAGCTCAGTAAATCTGTGCGATTGACTCTTAGTAATACTTGTTTTTTGCGGAAAAATACGCTATCCTATAGGCGATCTGTCAACCATAGAAAGATGAGTACCATGAAAATAACACTAAATAGTAACTCTTTGGATCTATCTATAGTTATAGCTGCTCTTAACGAAGGAGAAAATCTAAGAGTCCTTTTACCATTACTACACGATCTTTTAAACTCTTTAGGTATATCATGGGAAATTCTTGTTGTTGACGGAAATTCCAGCGATGGAACAGACAAAATTGTAAGCGAAACAAATAACGCATATTGCATCTCTGAACCCAAAAAAGGTTATGGATTGGCTTTATTGCGTGGATTTTCAGAAGCGCGAGGGGAATACATTATCACAATGGATGCTGATTTGTCACATCCAGCAATGTTTTTGCCGTCGCTTTGGGATTCAAGAAATAATTCTGAAATTGTTATAGCATCAAGATATGTACCAGGTGGCAAAGCTGACCAGCCATACATACGCTACACATTGAGCCGCATACTTAATTCTTTTTTTTCTGTAGGACTGTCAATATCTGTTGCAAAAGACATGTCAAGTGGTTATAGGCTTTATAAAAAGTCTATTTTTAGAGATATGGATTTTTCATTTACAAATTTTGTTATTCTTATTGAAATACTACTTAAGAGTTATGAGAAGGGAATGAGAGTAAGCGAAGTTCCATTTCACTATCAGCCCCGAGGTTCAGGCTCTTCAAAAGCACGCATTATAAATTTTGGAAAAGATTATTTAAGGCTTTTTTATAAAATATGGAAAATACGGAATTCGATACAATTCCCTGATTATGATTGGCGGGCATATGATAGTCGCATCTGGCTGCAACGCTATTGGCAAAGGACGCGCCATAAAATAATCATGCGTTATGCAAAAGATTATTCGTCAATATGCGATGTCGGATGTGGAAGTAGCAGAATATTAGCAGATCTTCCACAAGCAATCGGTGTTGATATGCGCATTGACAAACTTGTTTTTATGCGCCGTGTTAGCGACAGACTTGTTCGTGCTGATGGGATGCGGCTCCCATTCAAAGACAATCAATTTGAGTGTGTTTTATGCTCACAGGTTATTGAGCATATACCAGAAGAAAATGGAAAATTAATTGACGAACTAAATCGTATATTGAAACCTGACGGCATCTTGATAATTGGCACTCCAGACTATGATCGATGGGAATGGAATGCAATTGAATGGGTTTATGGCAAGGTGGCTCCAGGAGCTTATGCTGATGAACATGTGACACATTACAGTTTCAAATCACTATCTTCTGCATTAAAGGAAAGAGGTCATACCATAATAGAATATGATTACGTCGGCCGTGGAGAATTAATTATTAAATCACGCAAATCATATTCTACTTGTTTAAACAAAAACCATGAATACGACACAAAAAATGAGCAATAAGAAAATATTTATTTTTGCAAATATTTCCGCAATATTATTTTTAGTAATATTTTCCGCAGCATTTCGCTTTAGTGGAATATCCAAAAATTATCCATATATGAATTACGTAGATGAGGGGCATATTGTCAGGCATGCAATGAATATGTATAGAGACAATAACACTCGCGCCCACTGGTACCAGTACCCAAGCGGAATGATGAATATAACAATATTTACAGTAAAATTATACAACTTTTTTTCAAATGAAAAACAGAATTTTCGCGAACAGGTTAAAGTATATCCATTAGTCAATTTTTACAGAGATAAATATTCTAACAAAAAAGATATAGAATTAAATTATAATATTTGCGACCCTCCAATATTTTTAATGGGGGGAAGATTCGCCGTCGCTTTAATGGGAACAATATCTGTCATATTTATGTTCTTTATTTTAAGGATTTTTTTTCCATTTAATATTTCATTTTTAGGAGCAGTCGTTTTTTCTTTAATTCCAGCAGTCACAATACATTCTCAGGTTGTTAATAATGATATACCTATGACATTGGCATCATCAGTAATAATATTTTCAACATTTTATTGGTCAAAAACAAACTCTTTAAAATATTTAATGATCGCCGCATTATTTACCGGATTTTCGACATCATGCAAATACTCCGGATTTCTTTTTGTTGGATTTATTGGTTTTGTTGTCTTTGCGCAAAACATATCTTTATATTCAAAAATTAAATGCGCTTTAATCTGTGCGCCATTTTATATTCTGGGTGTTTATTTAATATTTCCAGGATTATTTGGCATTGAGGCAGAGGTTATTAATACATTTTTATGGGATTTGAATTATTACAAAACAAAAACTGGAAATTATCCATCGGCATTGCTTGTTCTATCCAAATCAAATGAAATGGGTTTACCAATTTTAATATTTGGAACTCTAGGTTTTATTTGTTCATTTTTTGATAAGCAGAATCGCCGTATTTTTGTTCCTTGTATTATATGGTTGTCTTTATTTTTATGGACATTTTTGAGACATACTTACCAGCCACCTAGAAATCTTTTTCAAACCACTCCCATTGTATTGTTGTTTTGCGTTTATTTTATTTGGATAGTTTGTAAATTTGTCTGTATTCGTAGGCAAAATTATCATACATATTTGACATCAGCAGTACTTTCAATTCTCATAATTTTCCAATTTTTTAACACATATATAAAACAAAAAGAATGGCTAAATGATATTGACTCTAGAATTACAGCGACAAATTGGTTGCGCGATAATATAAATTCTAAATCCAGCGTCATTTATCATGAAGGATTGGCTGTCGCGCCAGTTATCCTTAAAGAACTTAATTATAAAAATAACTTGTTTTTTCAAAAAAGAGAAAAACTGGAGCCTTTTGATTCCTATTTGTCAGGAGATTATATTTTACTACCAGCGAGACTTCAACCGCCTTCAAAACCAAATGAAGAGACCCAGCCAACATTAGATAAACTTCTTTTATTTTTAGATATTAATGGATATTCTCCTGTATTTGAAACTTCAAGATATGAATCATCTTTATGGTATGGATTTTGGCGAAATACAAAAGCTGGAATAACAATTTATAAAAAAGAACTCCCTTCTTCTCCGGAATAAATGGAATATTTTCTCAATCCTTAGTGTCTTTAATAATGAGTTTATTATTTTGAAAACAATCATAAGGAGATTTTCTTATGGCCAAAGTTGCGTTTATAACCGGTGCGACCCGTGGTGTGGGCAGGGCCTGCGCGCTGAAACTGGCGGCGGAGGGCTGGAACATTGTGGTGGCCGCCAAGTCGGTGGAGGAAAACCCGAGGATCCCCGGCACGATCTATTCGGCGGCGGAGGAAATCCGCGCCCTGGGCGTGGAGGCGCTTCCCGTGCAGTGCAATGTGCGCGACACGGCGGGCGTGCAGGCGGCGGCACAGGCCACGCTGGACAATTTTGGCCGTATTGACGCGGTGATCAACAATGCGGGCGCGCTTTGGTGGCGCAACATGGATGAGACGCCGATGAAGCGCTTCGACCTGGTCATGGAGGTGAACGCCCGCGGGGCCTATGCGGTGACCGAAGCCTTCCTGCCCGCCATGAAGGCGCAGCAGTCGGGCCATGTGATCATGATGTCGCCGCCGGTGGACCTCACGGTGGTGCCCGGGCACATCGCCTACTGCATCAGCAAGTTCGGCATGACCATGACCGCGCTGGGGCTGGCGGAGGAGTTCGCCGACTGCGGCATTTACGGCACGGCCCTCTGGCCGAAGACGGTGATAGAATCCTACGCCTCCATCAATTTCGGCCTGGGCGATCCGCGCATGTGGCGCAAGGCGGACATTTTGGCCGACGCCGTGTCCGCCATTCTCGCGCATCCGGACAAATCGAACGGCCGCGCCCTGATTGACGAGGATTTCCTGCGCGAACTGGGCCAGACCGAGTTTGACCAGTATCTCTGCGTCCCCGACGGGCAGCCCCTGGAACTCAACGCGACGGCCATGCGCCTGTCACGGTCATGACGCGACCGGAAAAGAAAGCACCCGCATGAGCACCCTGCTGCTGAACATCGCCGTGGCGGCCGCGGCCCTGGTTGTGATACTTCTTGCCTGGGGCGGAACCCATCTGCTCGCCCGGAAACGGCTCGGCGACCGCAAAATGGGCTGCAAGGGCCCCACCCCGGAGCCGGACGGCACGATGATGTGCTGCAAGGGCGGCGGAAAAATCTGCGAAAGCGGCGCGCGCGCGGGGGAGGAAGACGGGGAGTAGGGGAGGGGCCGCCGCAGGAACCGCGGGCGTTTCTTTTTGCCCCCGCGCCGCCGGTATACTGTCCCCGCCAAGGAGGCTCAATCCATGCAAAAAGGGCTGTTTCTGCAAAATGTCATCGCCGTGATCTGGGACTTTGACAAGACCCTTTCCCCCCAGTACATGCAGACGCCCCTTTTCAAGGAGTACGGCATTGACGAGAAGCGCTTCTGGGCGGAGGTGAACGGGCTGCCCGCCTATTATGAGCGGGCGGGGGTGCGGGTGCAGCCGGACACCTGCTATCTGGGACACCTGCTCACCTATGTGCGCGCCGGAAAAATGGCCGGCCTGAACAACGCCAAACTGCGCGAACTCGGCGGCAGAATCGCCCTGTTCCAGGGCATTTTGGGGCTTTTCGACCGCCTCAGCGCCGTGCCGCAGGAGACGGCCTTCCGGGAGGGCGATCTGCGGCTGGAGCATTACGTGGTAAGCACCGGCCTGGCGGAAATGGTGCGCGGCTCCGCCATCTCACCGCGCCTTTCCGGGGTGTGGGGCTCTGAATTCATCGAATGCCCCGCCCAGCCCGGCTATGCGCCGGACTCCCCGCCTGAAAACGGGGAGATCAGCCAGATCGCCGCCCTGCTGGACAACACCACCAAGACCCGCGCCATCTTTGAAATCAACAAGGGCGTGAACAAGTCCGCAACGATCACCGTAAACGACATGATTCCCGAGGAGGAGCGGCGGGTGCCCTTCAGGAACATGATCTATGTGGCCGACGGCCCCAGCGACATCCCCAGTTTTTCCGTGGTGCGCAAGCACGGGGGGCTGGCCTACGCCGTTTACGACCCGAAATCGGACGCCCAGTTTGAACAGGTGGATCGGCTGCTGAAAAACGGCCGGGTGGACGCCTACGGCCCCGCCGACTACAGCGAAAGCAGCCAGACCGACCGGTGGCTCTGCCTCCATGTCCGCACCATCGCGCGGCGCATCATGGAGGAGCGCAGGCGGGTGATGGACAGCAAATTGGGGTCGGGGCCGCAACACCTGGCCTAGGCCCGCCGCGCCTCACACGGACCACACCCCCGGAATGGCGGCGCCGCATCCGGGACAGCATCCCCCGGTGATTCTGTTCACACGGACGTAAAAGCCCGTCCGTCCCACAAGCTCCATGCCGCAACCGGGGCAATGGGTGTTTTCCAGCCCGCCCGTGCGTCCGGGACGGTTGCCCGCATACACATACCTCAGTCCCGACGCCTTCCCGATGGCCGCCGCGCGCGCCAAATCCTCCGCCGTGGTGGCCCGGGCCGCCTCCATGCGGTAGGTGGGGTAAAAACCCGTCACATGCCAGGGGATGCCGGGGGAGAGTTTCGCCAGAAACCGGGTCAGCGCGGACAGCTCCGCCCCGCTGTCATTCAGCCCCGGCACCAGCAGCGTCACCACCTCCACCCAGCAGCCCAGGGCGAGCAGCCTTTCAATCGAGCCGAGCACCCCGGCCAGCTTTCCACCCATGCGCCGGTAGGTCTGGTCGCTGAAGGATTTCAAATCCACCTTGCACAGGCCCATGACCGGCCGCAGATAGTCCAGCACTTCGGGGGTGGCGTAGCCGTTGCTCACAAAGCCGCAGAGCATCCCCGCCGCGCGGGCCTTTTCAAACACCGCAAAGGCCCATTCCGCGGATATGAGCGGCTCGTTGTAGGTGCTGATCACGGAGGCCGCGCCGCTTGCCCGCGCGGCGGCCACCAGCACCTCCGCAGTGGCCGGCCTGGGAAGGGCCAGGGCCTCGTCATCTCGGAGTGTCTGGCTGGAGAGCCAGTTCTGGCAGTAGCGGCAGTGGAAATTGCAGCCCAGCATGCCGAAGGAATAGGCGAGGCTGCCGGGAAGGACATGAAAAAAGGGCTTCTTCTCGATGGGGTCCGCGTTGCATCCTGCGGCGTAGCCGTGGGGGGCCATCAACACGCCCCCATGGTTGTGGCGCACCCGGCACACCCCCCGTTTGCCCTCGCGCACCAGGCAGCGGTGGGCGCAGGCCGCACAGCGCGCCGCATTTCCAGGCAGGGGCACGGACAATTCCGCCGCCGCCGGAACCGTCATCCGGTCCAGCACGCCCTGAAGCTCCCGCCTGCGGTCACCGAGTTTTTCCGCCATAGCCGCCGCGCCTTTCCCTTGTCCGTCTCCATTCTATCCCACCCGCGCCAATCCGTCCAGCAGCGGCGATTAAATGGCCGTGATTGATTGTTGACTTCAAGAGTAACAATCCACTATCTTTAGGTCCGGTATTTTTCATTATGCTTAATATTATGGACTTTTTTGGCCCTTTACCCTGAAGCAACCATGGAGGCAATGATCATGTCGGAAGAACTCAGCGCAAAATTCCAGCAGGCATCGGTTGAGGTGACCCAGCTTTCCCAGGCACCGGACAATCTCGCAAAGCTGCGCCTGTACGCCCTGTACAAGCAGGCGTCCGTGGGCGACTGCACGGGCGACCGCCCCGGCATGCTCGACTTTGTGGGCCGCGCGAAGTATGACGCCTGGAAGGAACTGGCGGGCAAGTCCCTGGACGAGGCGAAGCAGGCCTACATTGATTTCGTGGAGGAACTGAAGGCCGCCGACAAGAAGTGACGGCTTCGCCCTGTTTGGCGGTGTTTGAACGGCTTCGGGCCCTTTCGTTATCATCCGTTGACTATGGTGGGCGCACCGGGGAGCCCGGTGCGCGGTATGGGCGCGTGCTTGCCGGACCAGGGAGTTAACTTGCCATGGCGCGGGTGGAAATCAGGGAGTTGTGCAAGGTCTTTCCGGGGGGGGTGCAGGCGGTAAAAAACGCCAACCTTGTGATCGAGGACAAGGAATTTGTGGTGCTTGTGGGCCCCTCCGGCTGCGGCAAGTCCACCACGCTGCGGATGATCGCCGGGCTGGAGGAGATCTCCAGCGGCGAGATTTACATCGGCGACAGGCTGGTCAACGATGTTCCCCCGAAAAACCGCGACATCGCCATGGTCTTCCAGAACTACGCGCTGTACCCCCACATGACCGTGTACAAGAACATGGCCTTCGGCCTGATTCTGCGGAAGTATCCGAAAAAGGAGATTGACGCGCGGGTGCGCGACGCCGCCGAGATACTGGGCATCACGGCGCTGCTCGACCGCAGGCCCAAGGCGCTTTCCGGCGGCCAGCGCCAGCGCGTGGCCGTGGGCCGCGCCATCGTGCGCCAGCCGAAGGTGTTCCTTTTCGACGAGCCCCTCTCCAACCTTGACGCGAAGCTGCGCGTGCAGATGCGCACGGAGATTTCAAAGCTGCACCACCGCCTCCAGTCCACGATGATTTACGTGACCCATGACCAGGTGGAGGCCATGACCATGGGCGACCGTATTGTGGTCATGCTGGACGGCGTCATCCAGCAGGTGGCCCCGCCGCTGACGCTGTACCACCATCCGGTGAACAAATTCGTCGCCGGTTTCATCGGCAGCCCGCCCATGAACATGATTGACGGGAAACTGGACGGTGAAAACGGGGTGCTCTGGTTCACGGACAGGAACGGCGCGCTCCGGCTGGCCGTGCCGGAGGCCAAGGAGGCGTCGCTGGCCAAACACGCCGGCAAACCCGTCACCCTGGGCGTCCGCCCCGAGCATCTCCGGGAAAATCCTGAACAGAAGGCGAAGCCGGGCGCAAGCATCACGGCGCTGGTGGAGGTGGTGGAGCCGATGGGCTCGGAAATCAACCTCTACCTAAACGCGGGCGGCCAGAGCATAACCGCCCGCATCAACACCAATGCCGAGCCGGCGGTGAACTCGCAGCATGTGCTGGACGTGGACATGGGCGGGGCCCATTTCTTCGACCCGGCCACCGACCTGACCATCGTCTGACGCGGGCCCGCCGCAACGCCATGAATCCCCCCCATGGACACCCTTAAAGCAAAAGCGGCCCTTGTTGGGGCCGCCGCCGTGCTGCCGCTGATTCTGGCGGCGCTTTGGCCGGACACGGCCGGTTCGGACGCGGAAAAGGCGGCTTTGCGGGAGGGGCGCGCCGTAATCGTTTTCTGGGACCGCCATTCCGGCCATGAGCACGCCGAACGGCTCAAACTCATCAACGAGTTCAACGCCGGCCAGCGGGAGGTGTATGTGCGCGCCCTGCCGGTGGGCTATAACGCGCTCATGGAGAAGACGCTGACCTCCATCGCGGGCGGCGCGCCGCCCGACGTGATGTCCCTTGACGGCAGCGTGATTGCCCAGTTCGCCCTGGAGGGGCTCTTCCTGCCCCTTGACGAACTGGTGGAGGAAACACCCGAACTGGGGCCGGAGGCCTATTTTCCGCACATCTGGCCGATGGTCTGCTTTGAGGGGCATGTGTGGGCGATGCCCACCACCACCGACTCCTACTGCCTGGTGTGGAACAAGCAGGCTTTTGCGAAGGCGGGGCTGGACCCGGAACGCCCCCCGCGGACAATAGACGAACTGAACGAATACGCCGCGCGGCTGACGGTGCGCGGGCCAAACGGGGCAATCGAGCAGATGGGATTTCTGCCCTGGCTTCCCTGGGACAACACCTATTTATGGGGCGCCCTTTTCGGCGGCAAATGGTACGACGAGGGGAGCGGGAGGGTGGCATGCGGCAATGACCCGGCCATAATCGCCTCCCTCGCCTGGCAGAAAAGCTACACCATCAACCCGGACAGTCCGGACAATCCCGCCTACGCCATGGACCCCGGCATGGTCAACGCCTTCAGCAAGGGGCTGGGCGAGTACATGAGCGCCAACAACCCCTTCTACACGGGCAAGGTCGCCATGATGCCGGAGGGGGAATGGCAGGTGGCCTTCATCCCCAAATTCGCCCCCGGCCTCGACTGGGGTGTCGCGCCCATTCCCCAACCCGAAGGGACGGCCCCGGCGGCCTTCAGCCCCACCATCGTGGGCGATGTGATACCGGTCACGTCGCGCCATCCGGAGGCGGCCAAAAAATACCTGCGGTGGTTCTATTCACCCAGGCCGGGCGGGGGCACCTCCCCGGCCAGCGACTACAACGAGCGCATCCGCAACGTGCCCCCGAGAAGGGACGACGCGCTCCAGCCCCGGTTCATGGACAACCCGAAATTCAGGGTGTTCATTGAGCAGATGCTGGACCGGAAAATCGAGATTCTGCCCGTCATGCCCGTGCAGCGCTACCTCACGGATCAAATGGAGCGCCAGAGGGAGCGCGTGGTCATGGGGCTCGCCACCCCGGAGGAGGCGGCCCGCATGGTGGAGGACATGGCCAACCGCGAGTTGGACCGCGTCCGCGCGGCGGCGCGGAGGGGAAACCCATGACCCGGCGCGAGCGTCAAAACCTGGCCGCCGGGCTACTGTTCATCCTTCCGTGGGTGGCCGGCCTGCTCTGCTTCACCCTGTACCCCCTCGTCATGAGCGTTTATTACAGTTTCACCTCGTTCAACGTGCTGCGCCCGCCCATGTGGGTGGGGCTGGCCAACTACCGCGAGCTTTTTTTCAACGATCCACTCTTCTGGAAGTCCCTTTGGAACACCCTTTACTTCACCCTGTTTTCCGTGCCGCTCTGCCTTGGCTTCAGCCTTTCCCTCGCCATGCTGCTCAACCTGAAGGTGCCGGGCCAGTCCGTCTTCCGCACGGTGTTCTTCCTGCCCAGCATCGTGCCCGTGGTCGCCTCGTCGGTGCTGTGGCTGTGGGTGCTCAACCCGCAGGGCGGCCTGGTCAACAGCCTGCTGCTGCAATGGTTCGGCGTGGAGGGCCCCGGCTGGCTTTCCGATCCGGCCTGGGCAAAGCCGTCCCTGGTCTTCATGAGCCTCTGGGGCGTGGGGGGGGCGATGGTGGTTTTCCTGGCGGGGCTGGCCGACGTGCCGCCGACCCTTTATGAGGTCGCCGAACTGGACGGGGCGGGAGTGTGGTCCAAATTCCGCCATGTCACCCTGCCCATGCTGACGCCCACCATCCTGTTCAACCTGGTCATGGGCCTCATCGGCGCGTTCCAGTACTTCACCCAGGTCTACGTGATGACCGGCGGCAAGGGCTCGCCGGTGGACAGCACCATGTTCTTCGCCCTGTACATGTACCGGAACTCCTTTTACTACCTGCGCATGGGCTACGCCTCGGCCATGGCCTGGATGCTCTTCGCGGTGATTCTGGCGGCCACGGTGGGCGTGCTGATCTCCTCAAAAAAATGGGTCTTCTACCATGGCGAATAAGGCACGCATCAAAACACTGCTTGCGCTGCTCCTGCTGGCGGCGCTCTCCTGCGTCTTCCTGATGCCTTTCGCCTGGATGCTGTCCACCTCCCTGAAGCACGAGTCGCGCATATTCCCCCCGCCCGGACAGCCGCCGCAGTGGATACCCACCACCTCCGTGCTGGACGGGGAGGGGCGTCCGCTGGTCCGGTGGAACAACACCACCGTTCCCGACCTCGGCGTGGACGAGTCCGGGCGGCACCGGGTGCTTGCGGATGGAACGGAGAGGGCGGTGTGGGGCGATGAAATCGAGCCGCTGCAAAAGCCCGGCCTGCACTGGGAAAACTACGCGCGCGCCTTTGAAATGATGAACTTCTGGCAAAACCTGCGGAACACCCTCTTTGTCTGCCTGTGCACCGTGGCGGGCACGCTCCTGTCCTCGTCGCTGGCGGCCTATGGATTCTCGCGCATCCGCTGGCGCGGGCGCGACGCCGTTTTCGTGCTGGTGCTGGCCACCATGATGCTGCCCTACCAGGTGACGCTGATTCCCCTGTTCGCGCTCTACGCCAAACTCGGCTGGTCCGGCTCCTTCAAGCCCCTGATCGTGCCCTATTTTCTCGGCGCGCCCTTTTACATATTTCTGCTGCGCCAGTTTTTCAAGACCATACCGGAGGACCTGAGCGCGGCGGCGCGCATTGACGGGTGCTCGGAATTCGGCATCTACGCGCGCATTGTCATGCCGCTGTCGAAGCCCGCGCTGGCGACCACGGCGCTGTTCATGTTCCTGTTCCAGTGGGGCGACTTCCTGAACCCCCTCATCTACCTCCAGGACAACCGGCAGTACACGCTGGCGGTCGCCCTGCAGCAGTTCCAAAGCCAGCACGAAAGCGCCTGGGGGCCGCTGATGGCCATGTCCACGGTCATCACCCTTCCCGTCATCCTCCTTTTCTTCCTCACCCAGCGCACCTTCATCCAGGGCATCACCATGTCCGGCCTCAAGGGCTGAACCCCGCCGGGGACTTGCACCGGCGTCCGCCAAGGGGTATGGTATTCACGGTCATTTCAAACAAGAGGGACACGGGCCGAGTCATGCGAGAAATTGACTTCATCGAAAAGTTCCTGCGCCAGTCCTGGGATTATGTGAACGAGAAATACCGCGACAAAAACCTTGTGACCATCACCTCAAAGGGCGATCCGGCGGATTTGCTCACCGAGGTGGACCTGACGGTACAAAAGCGGTTCATTGAGGCGCTGCGCGGACAGTTTCCGGAGGATGAGGTGGTGGCGGAGGAGGGGGAATACGCGCGGGTTCCGCGGAATCCCGCCGCGCGCGCCTGGGTGATTGATCCCATCGACGGCACCTACAACTTTGTGCGGGGCCTGAACCCGGTGTTCGGCGTGTCCATAGCTTTTGTGGAGGACGGCACAGCCCGCGCGGCGGGGGTGGCTTTTCCCGTGACAGGGCAGCTTTTTTTGGCCGAACAGGGGGCCGGAAGCTTCTTCAACGGCCGCCGCATCCGCGTTTCGGATGTGCAGCACATTGGCGAGGCCTGTGTCGAGATTGACTTCAGCACCATGGAGGACCGCCGGATGTTCCTCAAAAACGCGGCGGCGGTCATGGGCCAAGTCGGCCAGATTCGCTGCATCGGCGCGGCGGTGGGGGGGATTTGCCAGGTGGCCACGGGGGATGCGGACGGTTACCTGCACATGACGCTTCATCCCTGGGACTATGCGGCCGCACAGCTCATCGCGGAGGAGGCGGGGGCGGTTTCCTCACGGCTGGACGGCAGCCCTCTTCGCGTGTTTGACGGCAAAAAAGGGGTGCTCATCACGAACGGTGCGATACACGAGGCCATGCTGGCCATGATCGAAACCGCCTAGGTGGCCCTCAGGGAGGCGCAATCGGTCACGCCGCATTCGGTCACGAGCAAATCGACCATGCGGTCATGGCGCTCCACGGGTATTTCCTCAACAAGCTGGGTTGCATGGGCCAGGCCAATGGCAAACCCGTCATAGCGGGCCAGAAACCTGTCAAAATACCCCCCCCCAAGCCCAAGACGCCTGCCACACCGGGTAAAGGCCACTCCGGGCACAAGACACACGCTGCCGTGGGGAACGGGCACAACGCGCCTTTTGGCCGGGTCAGGCTCAAAGAGTCCAAACTTTGCCGGAACAAGCTCCCTGACATCCTCCAGCAGCGACCATTCAAGCGTTTTTGTGCCCGGTTCGCAAACCGGGACAAACACACTTCTTCCCGCGGCAAGCAGGCTCCTGAGCACAGGCCATGTGTCCACCTCGTTGTCCTTGGCGGACACATAGGAAAGAACAGCCGACGCGCATTGGAAAATGCGCACACGATCCAGCCGTGCCGCGATTTTTGCGCTGTTTTCGGCGGCGGCGTCCGCGGGAATGGACCGCCGCCTTTTCAGGGCATCCTCGCGTATCGAAGCCTTGTGCTCAAGTGTCATCATTGGCATCTCTCGGTTTCCTGCATTACTCACCCATGGGCCCCGCCGTGGGTTTTCCATGTGTGCGCCGCCTCATGGGCGGATGGGTTGGATGCGTGCGGCTCTTTGGACTTGGCGGACTCCGGAAGCTCCTCCAACCCCGGCGCCTCCTTGACATTGCGCGCGAATGCCGACAAAACCTTGAACCACCAGGACTTGATATTCATGGCGTGTTCCTCCGTTTTCGCCCCGCAAATTCGCTTCAATTGTACCTGTCTTAATTACACCAGGGGACGGGGCGGCTATTCCCGGACACACTTCCAGCCCTGGTGGTCATGAAGTAACACGAAATCCCGCCAACGGCGGTCAGCCCCTTCCGGCCTGTTCCCTCCCGGCTGTTTCGTGAAGGCGGCCGAGTTCCTCCCGCAACAGGGCAAGTATCGGATGGTGCCAGCCTGTTGAGAGCGCCTCGGCCATACGGCGGTGGTACCACAGGCTGCCCTCGCGCCCGCCCTTGAAAAAGCGCCAAATCTCCCCGCCGTGCCTGTTGAGCATGTCCCCCAGCGAGCGCATGTTCTGGACCTTGTCCGCCGCAATGACGAGCCGGGGCTCCGGGGGCGCCGCGGCAACCAGCGCGATATGGTGCTCCTTCCGCTCCCGCCACGGGCCCTTCACGGCATCCAGCGTGTCGCTGCATGCAAGGATAATGTCGGCGACCGCATCGCCAAACATATTCCGGATGCGCCCGAGCGTGGCCTCGCCGCCCTGATCCTCCGGGGCGTCGTGCAGCAGCGCGGCAATCACCTGGTCTTCGGTTCCGCCGTATTCCCCCACCAGCGCCGCCACGCCCAGCAGATGGACCACATAGGGGCAGGGATTGGGCCCCTTGCGCGTCTGCAGCCGGTGCAGTTCATGGGCAAGCAGAAACGCCTCGTCAAAACGGGTTGAATACACGCGAAAAACCTCCGGCCCGCACGGTCATTTCCGGTTGTCCAGCCATCCGATTAATTTTGCGGGCTGGTCGGTCTGAATCCCCCGCACGCCCCATTCCACCATCGGTCCCCAGCCTTCCGGACCATCATCGTCCACGATCATAACGACCCCGGCCCTGTCCGCCGCCTCCACGAATTCCCTGCTCAGGTTGCCGTAACTGGAGGCTATCACCCCGGTTTTCACCGCCTTCAACACCCTTTCAAGGCCCTTTTCCGTTCCGGGATCAGGCATTGGGACGCATTCCGGGCATGCCTCGGCAAGTTTGCGCAGGTTGGACACGCTTGCATACCAGACGGCGTCGCGCTGCATGCCGTGGGCCTTCAACCTGGCCGCCACCCGCTCCACAGGCGCGTTCTTCAGGTCCACATACAAACCGATTTTTCCGGCGCAAAGGGACAGTATCTCCTCCAGCTCGGGGATGCGCTCATTGCTCCATTCAGGTCCGATGCGGCTCCCTATGTCCATGGCCTTGAGTTCGGCCAGCGTGAAGTCCGAAACCGGCCCCCGGGCGTCCCTGGTGTAATCGTCCACCTCGGCATTGTGCACGCTGACGATATGCCCGTCCCTGGTGGTGCGAAGGTCCACCTCGACGAAATCACAGCCCAGTTCTATCGCCTTCGCGTAGGCCGCGAGCGTATTTTCAGGGATGCCCTCGTGCGCGCCCCGGTGGGCCACCACATACACCCCGCCATGGGCGGGCTGTCTTTGCGGCAGGGGGGCGGACGCGTCCGCACCCCAGGCGCACACCGCAAAAAACACCGGCAGGGCAAATGCAAGACAACTCTTTTCCATATTTCACGTCCTAATGGCGCACGTCGCGCTGAAGCAACTGCAGGAACTCCTGGCGGGTAATCTCGTCGTTGTGGAAGCTGCCGAGCACCGACGAGGTGGTCATGACCGAGGTTTGCTTTTGCACACCGCGCATCATGGTGCAAAGATGGCGGCACTCCAGCACCACCCCGACGCCCTCCGCCTGGGTGTGGTCCATGATGGCGCGGGCAATCTGCGCCGTGAGGCGCTCCTGAATCTGGAGCCTCCGCGCGTAGAAGTCCACGATCCGGGCAATCTTGCTCAGGCCGATCACCTTTTTCTTGGCAATGTAGCCCACATGCGCCTTGCCGAAGAAAGGCAGCATGTGGTGCTCGCACATGCTGTACATTTCGATGTCCCGGGAGATGATCATGTTGTTGGATTCGGCCTCAAAAACGGCGTTATTGATGATCTCGCCGATGTCCTTCTTGTAGCCGGAGGTGAGAAACTCCAGCGCCTTGGCGTACCGGTGCGGGGTTTTGAGCAACCCCTCGCGGTCCGGATCCTCGCCGATTTCAAGCAGCAGCTCCCGCACCAGTCCGGCGACACGGTCAATATTCATAAACCAAACCTTTCCCTGAGTTTTCCGCGGAATTCCTCGTCTCTCCGCAGCAATACGGCTTCATCAAGATTCACCAGGCCGGCCAGCGCGCCAAGGCCCGGGATTACAATCTCCGGGTCAAGGGCAAGCAGTGCCGCCCACAAAAACGGCCTTTTCAGCAGGTCATCATCCGGAACAGACAACCCGGCTTCACGGACGACCATGTTTCCAAACAGCAGAATATCCAAATCGACGGGGCGGGCGGCATACTTGTCGGCGCTCCGCACGCGGCCCAGCTTCTCCTCGATGCCCCGAAGCACCCGGTATTTCAAATTCCGCGCATCCCCGTCATACTCGGCGCGCACGACGCCGTTCAAATAATCCGGCTGTTCGGGACGGCCAATGGCCGGGGTGCGGTAAAAAGGCGAAAGACCCGTGATTTTCATTTCACGGCCCATTTCCCCAAGCGCCGCCATGATGTTTTTTTCCGGCGAAAGATTTGCCGCCACGGAAACATGGCACACGGTTGCGGACATCTGTCAGCCCATCATTTCCGGGGTTCTGCTGATTTCCACCGCCACGCTGCGGGCAAAGCGCAGCGCGCCGGGCTTGTCCACCGACACGTCGGCGCGGCGCACCCGCGCGTCCGCGAGGCAGATGCGGGCCACCTCCTCGGCCAGTTTCTCCACCAAAAAGAATTCGGAAGCCTCCGCCATCCCAACAATGGCCTTTTTCACCCGTTTGTAGTCCACGGTGTCGCCGATGTTGTCGCTGCGGCAGGCCTCCCGATAGTCGGCATGGAGCGTCACATTGATGATGATGTCCTGCTTTGACGTGCGCTCCTCGGGGTAAATGCCCACCACGCAGCGCAGCTGGAGATCGCGGATGTGAATCTTGTCCAAATGAGGCTCATTCATAGACATGCCCCCTCAAGTGCCGCCCGCCGTCCACATAAATGGTCTGCCCGGTGATGAACCCGCCGCGCATGAGAAACACCGCGGCCTCGGCGACACCCTCCTCGGAACCGTGCCGGTGGAGGGGGTTGCTGTGGGCCAGCGACTCCAGGTAGGTGTCGTCCTTGCCGGCCGGGGGCAGCACCAGGCCGGGCGACACCGCGTTCACCCGGATGCCCGGCGCGTATTCCAGCGCCATCATCCGGGTTATTGTCTGGAGCATGCGCTTGCTGAGATGGTAGGACGCATGCCTGCGGTCATAATCCATGGTCATGGTGTCGAGCAGGTTGAGCACCGCGCCGGGGCGTCCCTGCGCGGCAAAAGCGCGCGCGGCAAACATGGGGGAGAGGGCGTTAATCCGGACATTCTCCTCCACCGAGCCCACCGTGGCCTCCGCGAGGGTGTCCTCGCCGAAAATGCTGGCGTTGTTGACCAGCATGTCCAGCCCGCCGCACACTCCGGCGGCCCTGCCCACCAGCTCCGCCGCAGCCTCCGGCTCCCGCAAATCCGCCTGGAAAAGCCACGCGTTCACACCCAGGCGGCGCGCCTCCCGCGCCGTGTCCCCGGCGTCACCCGCCGAGGTGTTGTGGTGCAGCGCCACATGAACGCCCTCGCGGGCGAACCGGAGCGCAATGGCGCGGCCCAGACGTTTTCCGCCACCGGTTATCAAGGCGGTCTTTCCCGCCAGCGCTGTCCAGTCGCCGCCCAAATCCCGTCTCCGTTCGGTTTATTGCCCGTCCCAGCGGGGCTCCATCTCAATGTACAGGGTGCGTATGCCGCGCATCACCTTGAACACCACGCTGTCGGGAGCCTCCCCGGCAATGCGCTCCATCTGGTCCCGCACCCCGGCGGCGTCCACCACGGCCCCGCCATTGATTTCCAACAACAGATCACCCGCCTCAAGCATTCCAAGGGCCGCCCAGCCGCCCGGCCGCACCTGCTCCACCAGGGTGCCCTGCTGGTTCTCCTGCCATTTTTCCGTGGCCACATCGTACAGGGTGATGTCGCGCACGGTAAATTCGAATTTCTCATCCCGGTAGCGTTTCATCTCCCTGGCCAGTTTGGGCGCCTGTGCCAGTTCCACGGGTATTTTCAGGCTTTCCGCGCCCCGCCGCACCTCAAGTTCGGCGGTCGCGCCCACCGCATACTGGCGGCGGACAAGGATGAGCAGTTCCTCGTATTTTTCCGGCGTGTTCGCCGTCATCGGCTGGCCGTCCACCGCCAGAATCAAATCGCCCGCCTTCAGCCCCGCCTTTTCGGCCGTGCTGTTTTTGTACACATGGGTCACCCGGAACCCCGCCATGCCCGGCTCGCCCAACTGCTCGGAGATGTCCTGCGTGATCACCTGGGTCTCCACCGGGAGCCAGGCCTTCTTGGCCTCCATGCCGGGATCAATCAGATCCTTCACGCCCACCTTGACCACGGTGATGAAGCGCTCGGTTTTCCGCTCAAAGGTGGCAAGCACGGGGACGGGGTTTTTCTGTTCCCTGGTGATTTCCCCGGTCATTGCGACAAACTCCCTGACGCTATGCACCGGCCTGCCCGCAACCTCCACGAGGACATCATCATCCTTCAGCGCGGGCTTGGCTTCGGCGGACGGCCCCCCGGGCCGCACGGAGGTCACCAAAACGCCGTCCGTGTTTTCGCGCTTCATTTCGCGGGCCATCATGAAGGAAATGTCCCGCATGGTGATTCCCCACTGGGTTTGCTCAAACTGTTTCGGCTCGTAGGGCTCCCGCTCCGTGGGCGTCGCGCTTAATTCAAGCACCGTTCCCGCGCGGTCCACCTTCAGCGGCACCGGGGCGCCAACGGCCAGTCCGGCCACCCTGCGGTTGAAGTCCGGGATTTGTTCGGCAAATTTCACATCCACCGCCGCCCCCGCCAGTTCAAGCAGGTAGTCGCCCGCCTTCAGGCCCGCCGCATCCGCGGGAGAACCCGCAATCACCCCGCCCACAAGCACACCCGCGACCCGCTTGTCGGACTTGAGCCGCGGCTGCACATCCACCCCCAGCCACGCCCTTTCCACCTTTCCCTTTGCGATGAGCGCGTCGGACACCTCACGGGCGAGGTTTCCCGGAATCGCGCCGGAAAGGCCCAGTTTTATCTCATTGATGCCGATGACCTCCCCGGCGAGGTTGATGAGCGGCCCCCCGGAGTTGCCGCCGTATATCTCGGCGTCATGGCCAATCCACTTCACCAGCGCGCCCACGTCCTCCCCGTCCTGCTCCATGCCCCCGAAGGCCTTCATCCACTTGGGCATGATCATTTCCGTGTTGCTGGCTATGCCCAGGGTCACCGACTGGGAAAGCGCCAGGGGGCTGCCCATGGCCAGCAGCGGATCCCCCACACGGACCGCGTCGGAGTCGCCAAAGGGCGCCACCGCAAAAGTGCGCCCCCCGACGTTCTTCAGTTTGATGACCGCAATGTCCGTGAGCGGGTCCGTGCCCACCAGCTCGGCCTCCAGCTCCTCCTTGTCGGCAAAGGTGCATTTGAGGTGCTTGGCGTGGCCCGCCACATGATGGTTGGTGATGATGTGCCCGTCGGCGCGGATGACCACGCCGCTGCCGGATGACTCCGACTTAAATTCACGCCCCTCGTTGTAGTAGGTGTCCACCACATGAATGCGCACCAGCGCAGGGGTCACCCGGTCCACCGCGCCCTTCACCCGCGCCTGGTCGGGCATGGATTCCTGGGCCCAAAGGCATCCCGCGCACGCCGCGAAAACAAGCAAAAAGACCCTGCAATCAGCTCCAAACCCCATGTCATACTTCCTTTAAGGTAATTCTTCTCCCCGGACACCGCCGCCCGGCACACATCGCCGTGCGGTGAAGGCCAATTTTATCCCCCGGGAAGCCGCGCGCACAACCACAAAAAAAATAACCAGCCGGAAGAGAAGCCCAGCCGGATGACGGCTGTGCAGGTACTCTTGGGGAAGGAGTGACGTGAGGCAGATGGTTTGCCGCGCGATCCGGTGCGCACTCCTCTTCCGGCTGATTGTGAAAACCTCTTGTAAAGGGAGGGGGTTCCGGCCCGGGGCGCCGTGCAGGTACTCTTGGGGAAGGAGTGACGTGAGGCAGATGGTTTTTGACGCCCGCCGCGGATGCCGCGCCTCCCTTTACAAGCAAAACCGTTTGCATGCCCATGATGGCTTTGCGGGGCGGACCACTGTGACCCGCGGCTTGGCAGGTACTCTTGGGGAAGGAGTGACGTGAGGCAGATGGTTCGCCGCATGGTCACCGCCGTCCGCCCCAAAATTAAGGCACTATCAACGGTTATGATGATTCAACTGTCAAAAACGAACCCTGTTCAGGGACTGGTTGCGGTCACCTCCACAAACGGCGTGTCCAGCGTGCCCGATGTGTAGTCAGGCAGAACGCGTATGTGGTAAATGGGGCTTTTGTCCGTCATCAATCCCTTTGGAATCGCCACCGTGTGGTGATTCATGGTTTTGTCGGAAAAAACCGACGCGTCAATCCGGCCCTTGAAAAGGGGCCGCATGTTCGAGTCGGATATGTAAACGTTGTAGGAGGCGTGGCCGGAGACATACGGATCGGGGGTCCACTCAAAGTGCAGCGCCGCCACCGCATGCCCCAGCGTCTCCACCACAAAGACCTGCTCCGCGCGGAACACTTTCGGGTTGACCTGCTTCGGCATCGCGTTGAACGCGGCCTCGGCGGACAAATTGGGGCGGAGCAGGGCCACTTTTTCCGCAAGCGCGTCCAAACCCTCCGCGCTCCTGGCCACCAGCGTGGTCATGTCCTGGCGGACATGGGTTTGCTCACCCGCGCGAAGGATCACAAAGGCCTGGCGGTTTTCCACCTGCACCTGGCCGTGAACCACCTTGACCACCGTTCCCGCATCGTCGACGGCAACGCTGAAGGAGGTGCCAAACACCGTGATGAGGCCGTCGGGCGTGTTGACACGGAAGTACCGGTCGCCCTTGCTCACGTCCAGGAAAATTTCCCCGGACTGAAGGCGCAACTCACGATCATGGGCGACCGTGACGCCGGTGTCCCCAAAAACGCGCACCTGGGTGGGGCCAATGAGCCCAAGCACCAGCACGCTGTCATCATTGGTCTGGTAGCAGGTGTCGGTGAGGATGTTTTCCTTCTCCCGCACGGCGCTCTCGCGGGCAAGCAGTTCATGGGTTTTCGCGGCCTTGCCCTGCTCAAGAAGGACCTTGCCGACAACGCGTCCGGGGGTGTCATCCTTCTTGGGCCAGACCATAAGCAGTCCGAAGCCCATGAGAAGCAGCACCACCGGCGTGAACACGGGCAGCCAGGACATGGCCCAGCGCAGACCGCCCTGCGGACGGTTGGGGTGCTTGATCCGCTCGGGCAGCTCGTGGGAGCCGTAATTGCCCGTGTCCATGTCGGGAAGATGCATCATCACCGACTGGGTCATGTCATGGTCCAGACGCGCGGGGGCAAACGCCTCAAACAGGCGGGACGCCGTCAGGCGCGTGGCCTCAAGCTCGCCGCGGCAGGACTGGCAGTCGCGGATGTGCCCCTCAACCTTGAGGGACTCATCGTCGCCGGCCTCGCCGTCAACGTAGGCGTTGATTAGCCTCTTTATTTCCTGACACGACGCCAAGGAACCACAACCTCCGTTGTCTCTTCGTCCTTCAACCATTCACGCAGCTGCCGCATGGCACGCCGCAGTGTTCCACGAACCTCGTCCACCGTGTCGCCCGTGAAACTGCTTATTTCCTCGTAACTCATCTCCTGCATGTAACGCAGCACCACAGGCAACCGGTAGGGCTCCGGAAGCGATTCTATCGCCTCCTGCACCCTCGCCAACTGTTCAACTGTGTTTGCGGCCGCATCAGGCCACGCCCGTCCATCCTCGACCGGGACAGTCCGTCCATGGGGCAGCGGCGTCTCCCGGCGAACCCGCGACATGTTACGCCGCAGCCAGTTTGCCGCTGTCCGGGTTGTGATGCCTTTCAGCCACGGGGCAAACTGCTCCGGCCTGCGCAGGCTTCTCAAACTCCGGTAAGCCGCCCAAAAAGACTCTTGAACTATGTCATCCGCTGCTCCGTAACGGCCCGCGTAACACTGGGCCGTGGCGTGAACAGCGCCTTGATAACGCGTCACCAGCCGGCCAAAAGCCTCTTTGCTTCCGGCCCTTGCCAATTCAACTAATTCTGCATCACTCGGATGCATCCAACATCCTTCCCCGGTTAACGCACATTCACCCTAACCAATCCGTCATCAAGTTTCTGTTAATAAAGTGGCCTACCCGCCGACAATCCGCACAAACCGTTCCATAATGGAACGCATAGGCAGATTTGATCCTTGCCAGCCCATATTTTGCGATTAGGAGGCCGCATTATGATTCAGGCGCAGAAACATAATAAACCAGCGTTTTTCCGTTGCCGTCCAAAGAATAGGAACCAACATGGCCGGGAACAAGCGCGGCCTGGCCGCGCTGCAAAGACAAAGCCGTCTTTTCCGTCCGCACCGCAAGATCTCCCGAACAGGAAAGCACCAAATGGAATGAATCCTTCCCCTTCTCCCGGTCATACCCCCCATGGCACACAATCTCCTCCGCCGTGAAATAACGGCACGCGGACAGGAGACGGCGGGTTGCAACGGACGACTCCTCCAACACCCTGGAAACGGACGGCCCCCCGTGTTCCTCCCCGAAATGAATGGATTCCAACGCCTGGTTGACATGCAGTGTCCTGCCGCGGCCCCGCGCGTCCACCCGGTCCCAGTCATACACCCTGTAGGTGATGTTGCTGTTTTGCTGTATTTCAGCAATCAGCATATCCGCGCCGATGGCATGCACCGTGCCCGCCGGGACAAAAACTGATGTGCCCGCCGGGGCGGCGAAACGGCACATCAACCCGGCCACCCCGGAACCTGCCAACGCATTGGAAAAATCCTCCCGGGCCACTTCCGGTTTGAGCCCGCAAATCAATTCACCCCCCGGGCCCGATTCAAGCACATGCCACATTTCCGTCTTGCCCACGTCTTTTTCACCAAGCCGGGCGGCGGTTTCATCATCGGGATGAACCTGCACGGAAAGGGCCTCGGCGGAGTCAATCAGCTTCAACAAAAGGGGAAAGCGTCCGTCCGGGGTGGGGTGGACGGTATTGCCGAGAAGCCACCGGGGGGTGTGGAGCATGATCTCGCGCAGGGAACGCCCGTCCCACGGGCCGCCATCCACAATGCTTTCGCACTCCGCATGGTCCGAAACCAGCCACGCCTCCCCAACAGTGACCCCGCCGGGCACGCCATGGCCCAGACTGTCACGGAGCCGGGTGCCACCCCAGACACGCTCAAACCAGGCGGGATGAAAAGAAAGCAGGTCTGGGGTCTCATTCGTCATATTCAATATCCCTTTTCTCCGACACGGCGGGGGCGTGCGCGGGGAGATAATAACGGACAAGCCCGTCCTCCTGCCTGGAAACCAGCAACCCCCTGGACTCAAGCAGTTCCAACTGGCCCACCCCCACGGAAAGGCAGAAAAACACATCCTCCGAGGTCATGCGGGGATACAACAGGCTGGCCGCCTCGAAGGGGGTGCGGCCCCCCTCTGGGAAACACTCCATGATGCGGCTGTTTCTGCGCTCATGCTGGGCCAAAATCCCGTCCACCACACCGCGGTGGTCCCTTATGGGGCCGCCATGCCCCGGAAAACAAACATCCACGTCAACCGCCCGCGTTACACGCAGAGACTCCTGGTACTGCACCAGGCTTTGGGCGCGGCGCATGCCGGGCTTTGGCCGGCGTAAAATAGGATTGGGGTTTATCTTCTCCAGGATGTGGTCGCCCGTCACCGCCCAACGTTCCTGGTCGCGCACAAAGAGCGTGTCGGTGGGGGAATGGCCGGGCACATGCACCACCCGGAATCCGTCCAGTTCTTCCCCGTTGGCAAGCGCCCGATCCATGGTGTAAATGTCTATGAAATGCCGGTGCTGGTCCCGTCGCAGCAGATAAGCGGCAATCCATTCCCCGGGCACGCCCATCTCCGCCATCAGCCCCGAAAAATACTCCGCGTGGGCGTCGTTGTAGCCGTAGGAAAGCTGAATCTCCTCCAGCAGGTCCGGATGGCCGCAAATTTCCGCGGACGATTCGCTGATGACACGCCTGAGCAGGCCCACATGGTCGAAATGGTGGTGGGTGAGCATCACCCGCCCGATGTCGCAAACCCGAAGCCCGATGCCGCCCAGTCCGGCACAAAGGGCGTCCCATGCCTCGTAGGTAAGCACCGCCGCGTCAAAAAGGGTCACCATGCTCCCGCCCGTGTGCACATACACATTGACATCCCCCACCGCAAAGGGTGTCTGGATGGCGATGCAATGCAGTTCCGGAACAGGGGAGGAGCCGCCCATGATCAGCCCCCCTTCCTACCGGGGGAGCAGCAGCGGCGTGTCGGCGGGTTGGAGGGTGGAAAGATAGGCATTGATGAGTTCCGGGCCAAAAAAGAGGAACAACAAACCGCCGACGGCCAGGTAGGGGCCGAAAGGCAGGTAATGCCCCTGCAGGGTGATGTTTTCATCCCCGTCACCCTCCTTCGGCTCCGTGCCCTCCGCAGCCTCCCCGCCGTCCGCGGGGGCCGCCTTCGCGGCGGTGGGCCGGGCGCGCATGTAAAGTATGAGCCCCAGGCCCACTACACTGCCGATGATGGAGGCCGCCATCAGCGTGCCCAGCGCGCCGCGCCAGCCCAAAAAGGCGCCCAGCATGGCCAGCAGTTTGACATCACCCATGCCCATGCCCGGCTTTTTCAGCAGCAGCACCGTCACCCGGTCAAGGGTAAACAGGATGCCGCCACCCACCAGCACGCCAAGGAGCGCATCAAACACCTGGGTGACCCGCAGCCCGGATTCGGGCCCCCAAACCATCCCCAAGAGCGCGAGCCCAACCCCGGCGGGAATTCCGGGAAGGGTTATCTCGTCCGGAATCGTCCAGTCGGCCAAATCCTGGAAGGTCACCACCACCATCCCGGCGCACAGCAGCATGTACACCGGCGTTGCCGCGGAAAAGCCGAAACGCCAGTACACCGCAAGGAAGAGCAGGCCGGTCACCGCCTCCACCACGGGATAGACCCAGCTGATGGGCAGGCCGCAGTGGCGGCACTTGGCCCCCAGCATCAGCCAGCTTATGAGCGGAAGATTGTCATACCAGGCGATGCTGTTCATGCACTTGGGGCACCTGGAACGCGGGCTGATGACGGAAAGCCCCTCGGGCCAGCGGCTTACGCACACATTGCAGAAACTGCCTATCATCGTGCCCAGCAGGAAGGACACCACCAAAAAAAAGCCGTGAAGGGGCTGCAAACTTTCAGGAAGACCCATAACACTCCATTTCAAAGGTAGGAAACCCGTGCCAATAATGGCGGATAGTATAAGGACAGCGCTTCAAACCAAGCAAACAACCCGAAAGCTGTTTTTGATCACGCCGCACCGGCCGGTTTGAATCCCGGAAAACAAATTGCGCCGGTCCGGTGGCATTTGCTATACTTCGCATCGTGTTGCCCGGCCACGGACTTAGGCGCCTTGGCCGGGTCTTTATGAGAAAACCGATTTTTCGTCCCGATGCGGGCGCGATGCAACAAGGAGACGGGTTGTGAAAAAGGACATTCACCCCAAGAATTACCGTGATGTCGTCTTTATGGACGTTGGCGCCAATGTGATGTGGCTTTCCAAGTCCACCGTGAAAACGGAAAAGACCGTCCAGTATGAAGGCAAGGATTATCCGCTTTACACGCTGGAACTCTCCAGCGCGTCCCACCCCTTCTACACGGGCAAGCAGAAGTTCGTGGACAGCGAAGGCCGGGTTGAGCGCTTCCAGAAGAAATTCGCGAAGAAATAATCCGATTATCCCCCCATGGACAGCCTGATGCGGGAGAAACTCCGTTCGGTGGTAGGGGAATTTGACCGCCTGACGGAGGAGATGGCCAGCCCTGAAGTGGCGATGGATCCCCAGAAGTACATGAAACTGGCCAGAAAGCACCGCGAAATGAGCGAGCTGGTCTCCTGTTTCAGGCGCTTTGAGGATGCCGAACGCTCCCAGGAAGAGGCCGAGCAGGTGCTGCGCGACGAGGACGATCCGGAAATGATCGCCATCGCCACGGAGGAACGGGAGCTCGCGCGCGAAACCCTCTCTACCCTTGACGGCACCCTCCGGCTTCTGCTGGTCCCCAAGGATCCCAACGACGAGAAAAACACCATTGTTGAGATCCGCGCCGGCACGGGCGGCGACGAGGCGGGCCTTTTCGCGTCCGACCTCTACCGCATGTATTCCCGCTTCGCCGAAACAAAAGGCTGGAAGGTGGAGGTGCTCAGCTCCAACGCCACCGAGCTGGGGGGCTACAAGGAAATCACCTTCCAAATCACCGGCGACTGCGTGTACAGCGGCATGAAATGGGAGGGGGGGGTGCACCGCGTCCAGCGCGTGCCCGACACCGAAACCCAGGGACGCATCCACACCTCCGCCGTCACCGTGGCGGTGCTGCCCGAGGCAGAGGAGGTGGACATCGCCATCGACCCCAACGACCTCCAGATCGACGTGTACCGTTCCAGCGGGCCGGGCGGCCAGAGCGTGAACACCACCGACTCCGCCGTGCGCATCACCCACAAGCCCACCGGCATGGTTGTCACCTGCCAGGATGAAAAGTCCCAGCACAAGAACAAGGCCCAGGCCCTGCGCGTGCTCCGGGCGCGCCTCCTCGACATTAAAATTCAGGAGGAGGAAAACTCCCGCGCCGCCAGCCGCAAAAGCCAGGTGCGCTCCGGCGACCGCAGCGAAAAAATCCGCACCTACAACTTTCCCGAAAACCGGGTCACCGACCACCGCATCCACCTTTCCCTCTACAAGCTGCGCCAAATTCTGGAGGGCGACCTTCAGGACTTCATTGACGCGCTCAACGCCGCCGACCGCGCCGCGCGGCTCTCCGAACCGGCCTGATCATGGAAGCCGCCCCCGGCGCGGCGCTCCGTAATGCCGCCGCGCGCCTGCGCGATGTGACCGACTCCCCCCGGCTCGACGCCGAACTCCTGCTCGCCCATTCACTCGGGATTTCCCGGTCCACCCTGCTGTCACGCCTCCACATTCCGGCACCCCTCGACGGTTTTGAGGCGCTGCTTGCCCGACGGCTCAACCATGAGCCGGTGGCCTACATCACCGGCGGCAGGGGTTTCTACAACCTCGACTTCATCACCCGCCCGCCCGTGCTCATCCCCCGGCCGGAAACAGAGCATCTGGTGGAGGCCGCGCTGGCCCATTTGAAGCAATGGCGCGGGGAAAGGCCGCCGCGCATACTGGACCTGTGCACCGGCAGCGGGTGTGTCGCCATCACACTCGCATGCGAAATCCCCGGTGCCAAGGTCAGCGCCACCGACATCGGCCAGGAGGCGCTGGCGCTGGCCGATGAAAACAACCGGCTCCACAAGGCAAAGGTGCGCCTCTTGCGGGGGGACTTGTTTGACGCCCTCCCCAAGGACGAGCCGCCCTTTGATGTGATTGTGTCCAATCCGCCCTATGTGGAAACAGGGGAATGGGCCGGACTGACTCCGGATATCCGGCTCTACGAGGACACCCGCGCCCTGCTCGCGGGCGAGGACGGCCTGGACCTCATTCGCCGCATCATCCCCGAGGCCCTGCCCCGTCTCTCACCGGGCGGTCTGCTCGCCCTTGAGATGGGGGAGAAGCATCATCTGAAAGTCGCCGAACTCATGACCGCCTGCGGTTATAAAGGCGTCCGCCATGTGAAGGATTTGGCGGGCATCCCGCGCATCGCATTGGGCCTCAAATAAAACCGCCGCCCGCAACAAGGCGGACGGCGGCAATAACCAAATCCCGCGTCAAACTACCGCGACTGGAGTTTCTTCGCCGAGGCCACGGAACCGATGTACTTGTCCGTGCCGATGACATAGTCGTTGATGGGGTTGCCCTTGCCGGTCTGTTTGCAGCGCTTGGCGATCCAGGCGTTCATCCGTGCGCGGAGCAGTTCCACCATGGCGGGTTCCTTGTCGGCAAGGTTGACGGACTCTTCGGGATCCTCGACGAGGTTGTACAGCTCCACCGGCGGCTTGCCATGGAAATCGGGCTCCAGCGCCTCCCAAAACTTCCAGATCGGGGTGCGCCAGCCGTGCTTGCGCATCCAGGTGCACTCGGTGATGTAGAACTCCGAACGGGGCGACTCGCCGGGCCGGTCAAAGTACTTTTTCAGGGACACGCCGTCAAACTTCACCCCTCTGGCGCAGGCCTTCAACCCGCACAGGTCCAGAATGGTCGGAATGAGATCCTCGTGCGCTGAGTAGGCGTTGATGCGGTTGCCCATGGGCACTTTTCCGGGCCAGTAATAAATGAGCGG
>JBHEKP010000022.1:0-4673 GCA_041859375.1 Candidatus Hydrogenedentales bacterium
GACGCGCACGAGGACTATCCGCGCTATCCCCTCGACACGGGCGTGCCCGGAAAGAAGCCCCTGCTCAATTTCCCCGAAATCAGCATGTGGGGCAACTCGCCCTGGGGCGGGGTGGGCGCGAACCCGCTGCCCGCGCGGTTCCAGCGGCTCTGGGACCAGGTGAAGCAGGTGGTGGAGGGGGGGCTCCCCTACAGCGAGGGCATCTACGAAGACATGAACAAGGCTGTGGTGCTCCAGTTCTACTGGGACCGCGACAGGACCGCGCGGGAGACGCTGGAGGAGTACATAAATTATGAGTACGGTTCCGGCGTGGCCGGGGATGTGCTGGAAATCATCGCCCTTCTGGAGGCCGCCGCGGGAAACAACTACCAGAAACAGCCCGTGGACAAGGAGGGCGTGATCCGCGCCGACCAACTGGCCGGGGCCGTGGACGCGCGCCTGCCGGAGTGGGCGCGGAGAAACTGGAAGTGGGAAATCCTGCGTCTGCGCGCGCTGCTGGACCGGGAGCGCTTCACCGGCGGCGGGCTGGAAACACCCGAGGCCGAGGCCGCCCTGCTCCGCCTAATCGAAATCTACCACTGCCAGATGGAGACCGACGATCCCTACCACCACCGCGTCCGTCCCCGGCTGAAACGGGCCGTGTCGCGCCAGGGCGAGAAATAGGCGGTCACGCACTCCGCCACGGCAGCGCGTGCTTTTCGCCGTGGCGCGGGTCCTTCCGGTCCAGGCAGTGCAGCGTCAGTTCGCAGCCGTCCGCAAGCAGGTGCGCGTCCACAAAGCCCCGGGGCTTTGCCTCGTCGAAGAGCCACGCGTTTGCGGGCAGGTTGACCAGGTGCATCCCGTCTTCGCGCTGTTTCACCGACCATGCGTGGCTGTGGCCGAAGAAATAGGCCTTCACCTGTTTCCGGTCCGCGACGACCTTCAAAAACTCCCCCGTGTCCTCCAATCCGCCGTCGTCCGGCTGTTTCCGCAGGGGATGGTGCGCCAGCAGCAGTGCGGGCCGGGCCGGAGCCTTGTCCAGCCGCGCCGCCAGCAGGTCCAACTGTTCCGCGCCGAAGCGGCCCGGCGTGTAATCCGTCTTCTGGAGCGAGTCCAGCAGATGCCAGTCGGCGTGGGGCGTTGCGATGACGGCGCATTTCCGGTCCTTCAGCGCGCCGTCCTTGAGGATGGCCGCGTCGGGAAAAACCGCCTGGAAGTTTTCCCGGTTGTCATGGTTGCCCAGTGCGAGGAGCACGGGGATGCCCGCCCCGCGCAGGGGTTGGAGAAACTCCGCCAGCGCCTCGTAATCCGCCCGCCTGCCCTGGAGGTACACGCAGTCCCCGGCCACGATCAGCCCGGCGGGGCGGGGCGTCAGTTCCAGGATGTCCCGCACCGCCTGCTGGAAGGTTTCGTCCGGGTTGCAGTCGTGCTCGCGGGCGTTGCGGTCGGCGCAGACGTGGGTGTCCGCCATCAGCACAAAACGGTTCGGGTCCGCCGTTTCCGCGCCGTGGCCTGCGGCGGGCAGCAGCGCCCAGCCGCCCAGCGCCGCCGCGCCCCCCGCCAGAAAGGACCGCCTTGAAATGGGTGTCATGCCTTCTCTCCTTTGTCCGTCAAAACACCACGCTCTTCAGCGCCTGAAAATAGAGCCAGTGCCCGAACTCGCCGGGATGGTTGATGTTGTTCGCGAGCATGCTGGAGGGGTCCTTCCGAGCCAGCGCCTCCATCCAGAACGCATACACGTCGGCATAGGCGCAGGCCGACTCCTCCGCCGCCCGCCGTGTCGCCGCGGCGTACAGTTCCATGCGGTGCGATCCGAATTTCCAGTCGGGGTTCGGCGGGAAGGTGGAATAGAGGATGACCTCCGCGTCCGTTTTCTCGCGGATTTGCGCGATCATCGTCTTCAGGTTTTCGGCGAACTGCTCCGGCGTGGGGCCGTTGATGTTGTGGTCGTTCATGCCGAAGCCGATGATGACCAGATCGGGCGCGCGGTCCAGCACCTTTTCCCGGAGTTTCGGCAGCTCCGAAACCGTCGAGCCGCCGTTGGTCGCGCCGTTTTCCACCGTGATCCGCGCCTTCGGAAACAGTCCGCCAAGATGCCGCGCCCATTGCGCGTGGAACAAGGCCTCCGGGGCGCCCCCGTCAATGCCCACGGTGATGCTGTCGCCGAAGGCGATGATTTTGAAGGGGCCGCCCCGGCGCAGTTTCTCGCCGCTTTTGGGGAGCAGGGCCGACGCGTCACGGTCTCTGACCAACCGGGAGGCGTCAAGCGCCACATAGTCCACATACACAAAAAAGGCGCGGTTGCCGAATCCCGGATAGTCGCCGTGATCGAAATTCTTTTTTCCGTAGAGCATGTTGGCGCTGAAGTCGGGGATGCGCGAGTCCGCCGTGCGGGACACCGTGCCCGCCCTGTAATCCACCACATAGTCGCGCCCCGCCTCATAAACCACCGTGTCCGCCCCGCCCGGCTCATAGGTGCTGCGCACCGACACGCCGTCCCTGGACAAATTACTGTAAAACAGCATGCCCGGCGTCGTTCCCGCGAGGACAAGGGTTTCACCCTTTACGGGGATGTTCACAATTCTGGTCAAATCGGCGTCGGCGGCCATGGACAGCGCCGCAACAAAGAGAAATACCGCCGCGCACGGGAGCCGCCGCGCGCGTGAATACTGCCTGGGGTTCTTGTTGTTCATGAAAGGTCTCTTCCTGTTCACCGGACCTTGACAATCACCAGCGAATGGGGGGGCAGCTCAACCACCCCCTTCTTGAACAGAAACGTCCTCTTCTCCGGTGTCACCCGGTCCGGGTTTTCAATGTCATTATAGGCGTCGGGGGAGTCCCCGGCCAGCACCACCGCCCCGTATTCGCCCTCAAGCGGCCGGTCCTTCATCTTGATGGTGCAGGCCACCGGTTTTTCCGGGTGGCGGTTCACGAGCGCCACCGCCCAGTTCGCGCCCGTCTCGTCCACCGTGGCGACGGCGTCCACCACGGGGACGGACTTTCCGCCGTGCCTGAGCTTGTCCGCCTTGATCCCCGCCGTGCCCACCCTCGCCTCCAGTTCGCCGGCGTACATGGCCATGGCATGGAAATGGGTGCGCCTGACGAGGCCCTTTGGATGGACAAACAGCGGCCCCCGCGTGTTCACCAGCGGAGCGATGTTCGCCATGCGCACATCCCCGGCGTGGCGCAGGCAGGCGTTGAAGAAGGAGGCGGAAAAGAGCGCGTCCACCATGGTGTACTGCGAGGCGATGTCGTTCTTTTCACGTTCCGCAACCAGCCGTTTCACCTCGGGATCCCCATAGTCCTGCACCTCCTTGCGGGGGAAGCCCGGATGGTGCCAGCCGCGCAGGTTCCACTCGTCGAAGGCAATTTTAATTTTCCCGCGCAGCCCCGACTCTTCCAGCACGCCGGTGTAGTCGGCGAGCATCTTTTCCGGCGCCTCCGACTCCATGATGCTTGTGAGGTAGTCCGGCGGATCGTTCTTCTGCCAGAGGGGGAGCCAGTATCCGTGAATGGAAATGTAGTCCAGATACTGCCCCGCCGCCTTCAGCAGCGGCAGGGTCCACTCCCGGCTGGGCAGCGCCGCCGCCGACAGTTGGATGCCGGGGTCGGCGGCCTTCATCGCCTTTGCCGCCTCCAGCACCAGCGGAGCCCACTCTTCGATGGGCTTGCAGCCTATCTCGTGCTGGCCCCAGTTCTCGTTGCCGATGCTCCAGACGCCCACATTCAGCGGCGCGTCATGCCCGTTGCCGGCCCGCATTTGCGCGTATTTGCCCGTGCTGCCGTTGCAGTATTCAACCCAGTTCCGCATTTCTTCGATGGTGCCGTTGCCCGCGTTGTTGCAGATGTAGGGCTGCCACCCCGCGATCCGGCAGAGCGCCACATATTCGTCCGTGCCGAAGGTGTTCGGCTCGATCACGCCCCAGGCCATGTCGTCGGTGGGCCTGCGGTTTTTCCCGACCCCGCTTTCCCAGTGGTAACCGCTCACATAGCAGCCCCCCGGCCAGCGGACAATCGGCACCCCCAGTTCTTTAAGCGCCGCAATGACATCCGTTCGGAAGCCCTGTTGGTCCGCAAGGGGCGATCCGGGCTCAAACACGCCGCCGTAGATCTGGTGGTCAAAATGCTCCAGAAACCCGCCGAAGATCATCCGGTTGTACGGCGTGGACGGGGCGTCCGTGTCGATGGACACCGTTACTTTGGGCTTCTCCATCGCGGCGGCCTCCCCCAAACCGTATAACACGGCAAGCGCGGCAATCAGAACCGCGCCGCACACCACCATTCCAGGATTCCTGCCCTTGATTATCATTGCCTTCGCTTCCGCCTCACGGTTTCCACGCCAAAATCTGCCCGTCCCGCCGCAGTTGTTCCTGAAGCGCCGACACGTCCACATCCTGCGCCGCCGCCCCGGCGTCGATGGCCATGGCCGCCGCCGTCGCGGCGGACTGGCCCAGCACCATGAACACCGGCTCCATGCGGATGGAGCCGTAGGCGATGTGCGACGCGGACAGGCACACCGGCACCAGCAGGTTTTCGCATTCGCTCTTTTTCGGACGGATGGACCGGTAGGCGACGGGATAGGGCGGGAACCCGCCCACCTCGACGTCGCCCTCGTTCCAGACGCGCCCGTCCCTCACGTACCGCTGCACATGGTGGGAATCCATCGTGTAGGCGGCCAGCCCCACCGCGTCGGC
>JBHEKP010000129.1:0-15661 GCA_041859375.1 Candidatus Hydrogenedentales bacterium
CCACCCCCGGCAGCCGGTCGGGCCGCACATTCACCAGCCCCAGCGGTTTTCCAGCGCGGTCGGTGATGATGAACTCCTGCACGGTGCCCCTGGGATGGAGCGCGTCCATTTCCCGGTCATACTGGGTCGCCAGCAGCAATCCGCTGGGATCAAAGGTGAAATAGGCCGCGTCGTTCCAGTTTTCCCAGCGCGTGAGCAGTTCCGCGTCCGCCTCCTCGATGGGCCGGAGGGTGGCGCGCAGTTGCAGCGCCATTTTCGCAGCCGTGAAAAGGGACATCTTTGGGCGGCGCGCCAGGGACTCGTGCATGCGGGTGAAATTCACCCCCGCCGCCGACAGGGTGTTGAAGGCCGCCACGGCCCCCTCCAGCCATGCGCGCTGGGCGTCGCACCAACGCGGCGCGGGTGTCCGGAAATCGCCCGACAGGGCCTGGTGCACCGCGGCGGAACCACCCCCACAGAGCCCCCGCGCCCAGCAGGAAAGGCACCCCCCCGTGGTGAGCGCGCCCACATCCTCAAAACGGCGCAGCCGCGCGGTGTCCAGCGTTCCCGTAAGCACGCTGCCCAGGGCTGGCCCCCCCAGCGCCGCAAAGGCCGGGGCGGCGTGAATGCCCCCCGCCGGATCCACCGCCAACGCGTTCAACCCCGCCGGGTCGTTCCTGAATTTTGCCGTGCCGTGGTAGATTCGCAGGAAAAGCCCCGCAAAGGGCTCCACACGGAAAAACTTTCCCTTGAGCAGGCGTTCCGCGTAATACGCCGCGTTTTTCCGCAGGGATTCCATCACGCGCGCGGCGTCCAGCGCCGGATCCGCCGCAAAGGCGCCGTCCAAGTCAAAGTCAATCCATGCGGTCCCCGCCTCCTCCAGGCACTTCACCACGCCGCCGAAATCAGCCCCGCCGGGGCGGACCGTCACTTTGCCGCGCACAGCCGCGTCCCCTTCGGGAAAGGCGGCGATTGCCTGCGCCAGCCGCGCCGGACGGCGTTCAAGAAAGGACTGGACCAGGCCAAGCCCCTCCGCCGTGCGGCATTCAAGCGCCGCGCGGACATGGTGGCCGTCGAGCGGCGCGGCCATGCCCGCCGTGGAAAGGCTGTTGACGCCCGCCGTGACGACGAGCTGCTTCCCCGCAAGGGCCGCCCCGCGCATCAGTCCGGAAAGAACCCGCACCGTCTCCGCCGCGCGCGCATGGGCTGTGTCCGCATTCTCGAAAAGCACCTCAAGCGACAGTTCCGTCCGCTTTTCAGACCGGGCCAAAAGCAGGCCCCCGGCGGCCTCCAACACCGCGCCGCCATCCCCGGCGGAGGGCTGGAAAGACCGGACGTCCCCCCTCCCCCACAGCCGCCATCCGGAAGTGGCCGGCGGCGGCGCGGCGGCCTGCCCGCCGGACGCGGGCGTGTCCGCGATCATCACCGTCATCCCCGCGAGTCCGGTCTCCAGTTCATACCGCCTGATCAGCTCCTCCTGCCTCGGGGTCTGTGCGATGGATTTGGTGGTGCGCAGCCACTCCAGCTCGCCGATGACCTCCTCCAGCTCCTTCCGGGGATGACGCCCCTCCAGCAGGTGGTAGATGCGGTTGACGGGGGTGTGCGGGTAAAGCCCGATGACCTCCCAGCAGATCTCGTCGCATTCGAAGCAGAAACAGGTGTCGGGGTCCAGCGCAAAGCGCCGGTTCCCGTCGGTGAACCTGTGCAGTTTCGGCTGTGCGCCCAATGCGCCCTCCTCCTAATACGAACCCAGCGTGCCCTTGCGGCGGCTCCAGTTTTCCATGTACTTGAACACGGACATGCCCGCGACGGTCCAGAACACGCAGCTGGCGATGAGCCAGTAGAAGCACTCGTGCCGGAACACGGACATGAAGGCCCCGTCGGTCATCTGCCCCTTGATGAGCACGTACTTCAGGCAGATGGCCGCGTCGGTGACGGGCAGCGCGTGGATGATCAGCCGGAAGGCGAGGGGCTGCATCAGTATCTCCTCCTTGGCGAAGACCGCCAGCCCGAAGAGTGCCATGCGCAGGAGAATCGCCACCTGGCCCACCTGCTTGAACACCAGCACCAGCCCGCCCACCATGAATCCGAAGCCTATCAGGTTGAAGAAGGTCAGCCCCAGCAGGATCATCACCGGAAGGGTGTCCCAGTGCAGCATGCCGCCCACGCTCCAGGTGACGAGAAACACCATCAGGCTGGAGGAGAGGATGCTCATGACCGACGCCACCACGGTCTGGGCGAAGAAGTTGGTGATCAGCCCGTGGGGGCTCATGCAAAGCTGCTCCAGCACGCCCGTGGTGGCCATGCCCTGGATGCCCTGGGTGAACATGCCCACCACGCCAAAGGCGTACATGCCGATGATGAACCCCAGCACGAAGTTCGTCGCCGCCGCGGGATCCTCAAAGCGGTTCAGGCTGTTCTCCACCACCGGACGGCTGTAGATGAACCCGGCGATCAGCACCATCAGCATGCCGTAGCCGATGACCATGCCGGTGAGGGTGCGGAACCAGTACCGGCGCATCACTATGAACGACCGGACCACTTCGGCCTTCATCACCAGGAAAAATCCCATACTCCGCATCGTCCTTCCCCGCCCCGGCGCGCCGGGGCGTGTTGATCAGTCCCGTTCGTCTTCCCCGCCGCCGCCACGCTCCGGGGCGGCCTCCATAGGCTGGCCCGTAATCTGCAGGAACACGCTTTCCAGGCTCTGCTGCCGCTGGTTGATTGAAAGCAGTCGGCATCCGGCCCCGCGCAACCGCTCGATGATCCCGTACAGCGCCTCCGAACGCGTCCCGTTGTCGCAAAAAAGCTTCACCACCACCAGCGGCCCCTCCGCGCTGTGCTCCAGCCGCACGTCCGCCACGCCCGGCACCTCCGCGATGTGCGCGGTGTCCGGGGCGCGGTCCACCTTGAAGGTGAATATCTGGTCGGAAAAGAGGTCCAGCAACTCCGCGGTGGGCTTGCAGGCCACCAGCCGGCCCTTGTTGATGATGCCGATGCGGTCGCAAAGCTCCTGCGCCACGTGCATGTCGTGCGTGGTCACCAGCACGGCGCGGCCCTGGCCGCGGGTCATCTCGATGATCTTGTCCTTGATGGCCCGGCTGCTCTGCACGTCCAGGCCCGTCGTCGGCTCGTCCAGCAGCAGCACGCTCGGATCGGCGATGAGGGCGATGCAGATGGCCAGCTTCTGCTTCTGCCCGCGCGAAAGCCGGCGCACCTGCGTGTTCTTCTTGTCCTGGAGCCCGATGAAGTCGAGCAGGTCGTGGGCCCGGTCGCGCAGCACGGCGCCCCGCACGTTCTTCAGGTTGCCGTAGTAAATCAGGTTCTCGTAGGGCGTGAGCGGCCAGATGCTCGTGCGCGTGCCCTCAAGCACCACGCCCACCCGCTGGAGCACCTGCTTGCGCCGTTTCGCCACGTCCAGCCCGTCCACCAGCACACGGCCCGCGTCCGGCAGCACCAGCCCGGAAATCATCTTGACCGTGGTGGTCTTTCCCGCGCCGTTCGGGCCCAGCAGCCCGAAAATCTCGCCCGGCGCGATGTCAAAGCTGATGTCGTCCGCCGCGCTGATGCGGTTCACCTTGTACCAGCGGCGGCGGCGCGTCTCCTCGTCCTGCTGGAGCACGTGGCTGGTCTTGAAGGTTTTGCAAATGCGCCGCAGTTCTACCAGTTTTTCACTCATAAGGTCTCCCCGGATCGCCGTGCGTACATCTTGTCAAGCGTCTCCCGCGCCTCCGTGCCGCCCTTCTCCTCCGCCAGCGCGAGATACTCAAGATACACACTTTCCAGGTTGCGTATTACATGGATGAGGACCACCAGGGTCAGGCTTGCCGTCACATGGTACAGCACCCCGAGCAGCAGGGCAAACCCCAGAAACTCCAGGGAGCCCGCCGGGCTGTTGCGGAAGAAGTGGTCGTGGACCACGGAAAAGAGCACTGCCGTGATGATCACCGCCGCCCAGGGGCTTCCCGTCAGCGGCAGCAGCAGCAGCTCCTGGCCCGCGGCGCGGTAGATGATTTCCTCGGTCAGTGCCACCCCGAAAAAGCGCACGTCAATCATGGGGTTGTCCGCGAGGAAGGCGGCGAAGCCGCGCACGTCCAGCACATGCTCCCGGATGTCCCGCCACACGCGGTGGGTGATGAGCAGGGACAGGCCGAACACCAGATGGCCCCCCGCCAGCCCCAGCACCACCGCCGCGGGGGACAGCAGCGACCGGGAAAACACCCCCGCGCGGAAGGCCAGCACGCAGCAAAGCGCAAAAAGCGGCGCCTGAAGCGCGAAGGCCCAGGGATCAAAACGGTTCCCCCGCGGGCCGGGGTGCCGCCATGCGGCGCGCATGGACCACAGGGCGTAGGCCGCGAGCAGCGCAAGGGCGGCGGTGCTCACCCCCCGTCCTCCGGAAGCCGCTCCGCAAGCCCCCGAATCATCGACTCCAGCGAGAACCCGTCCGCAAGGCGGGCGCGCTCCCCGCGCACAACGTCAAAGTCCCGGCGCAGCAGCCCGTAGGCGTACACATCGTGGAGCCTGCCGTCGCGCAGCACATGCTCCCGCAGCGTCATCTCGCGCCGCGCCCCGGCCAGCTCGAAAATGCGCCAGGAGTTGGTGTTGAAACTGTAGATGTACGCACCCACCCGGTGCAGGTTGAGCTCGTCGAAGCAGTACTCCAGCGCCCGGTACACCGCCATGGCGGTGACCATGCGGTTGCGGAGCCGCGCCTTGCCCAGGTACATGTCAATGTTGCACGAGCGGTTGCGCCAGCTGATGTTCTGCAGTGAGATCAGCCCCGAGGGGCCGGTTGTCGGCGAGTCCACCAGCAGGTGCACCGCTCCGGGCATCGTGTGGCCCGCCGTCCGGCCCAGCATCATGACGATGCGCTCGCGCACCTGCCGGGGCGACTGCGCCGGATCGCCGTAGAGGAAATACTGGAAATCAGGCTCCTCCATCCAGCCGACAATGGTGTCCAAATCATCGCGCTCGGCGCGGCGGAGATGCATGTCTGACGTGTAGGGCACTCGCTTATCCTCCCCGGGACCAGGTCCCGGCGGGCGGGGTTTCCGGCCTGCGGCGGGTCAGCGACTCAAGATCGAGCCGGCGGCCCCCGGAATACAGCACCTCCCGCTGGACCCCGGCGCTTTCAAAACCCGCCCGGACCAGCAGTTCCCTGAGGCCCTTTTCCGTTTCCAGGCAGGTGGCGATGACTTTTTGCAGGTTGAAACGGACAAAGGCACGCTCAAGCAGGAAGTCCGCCACCTCGTCCCCCGCCGGACTGTGGTGGCTTTCCTCGTCCAAAAACAGCGCCATCACCTCGCAGAACAGGGACTCCTGGTTCACCCCCCGGAGCCCGCAAAACCCCAGCAGCGCGCCGGTCCCGTCCTCGACGGCGTAGAACTGGCCGCGTGCGGCCTCCTTTCCGGAGAGCATCTCGGCGAGTTCGTCACAGGTGGGCATCACCGGCTCGCGGCGGATGTCGAGAAGCGCCGCGCGGGGCGTGCGCGGGTCATAGACCGCCAGCAGTCCGGCGGCGTCGTCGGACTCCGCGGCGCGGATGCGGGTGTGCGCGGATACTGTCACCAAAAGGCCCCTTGGGAAAACGGCGTCGCTTTCCACAAAAAAAGCCGGGGCAAAAACATTCTGCCCCGGCACGGCTTCCAGGTTGTTCGTTCAGGCACGCGTCCTACAGGGCGTACTCGTTTTTCTTCTCAAAGCGGAAATCCTGCCACGCGCGCCAGAAGGCGTTCATAAAATTGGTGAAAGCGTCGGCCCGGCTCGTGCTAATCGGCTTGATGTGCTTCATCCTGATGCTCCCTGTCTGTCAATAGTTTACCACGGCCCATATTAAACCACAATCCGCCGCGGAACGCAACCCTGATTTCGCCCTTTTTGAGGCGGGGTTATTCCGCCTCCCCTTCGGTGTCCGCGGGCGGCGTGGCGGGATTTTGCGGATCCTTGTTGACGAACAGGGGCACGCTCGCCTCCAGCACGTCAATGACAAAGGCCAGCTTCACCTCGGGCGCGATGGTCGCGCCCAGTTCCGGGGACTTGCTGATGATTTTAACCCGTTTCATGCATGGATTCCTTGGGCCGTTCCGCCGGGGCGGCGGCTGTCGGGGAAAAAGGGGCTACTCAGCGGCCTCTTCCGCGTTGTCGCCCGCCTTGATGTTCACAAAGGGAAGCAGCAGCGGGAGAAACACGTCGGTGAAAAAGGCGAGCACAAAGCAGAACCGCGCCTGAAGGTTGTCGTTGATGTCGGTGCAAAGTCCCTGGGACTCCTGCGCCCGGACCGGAATCCGGGAAATGTTCTTCATGTGCCGCATGGTTTCGGCCTCCTTGCTGGCGGCGTTTCAGCCGCTTTCCTGTCCCGTACCTTCCTTGGCGAGCGCGAAGGGGGTAAACACCTCAAGCAGCCGCATGAGCAGCGCCAGCCCCTGGCCCAGTGAAACATCCGCCGGACGGGGACGCCCAAAAACGGAAACTCTCCGCAGATGCCTGTTCATCACACGCTCCAAAACAACCGGCCGGCGGCTGGTGTCAATAATCTTCGACCTGGTTGGCCTCTTTTTCCACCAAAAACGCCGCGATCACGGTCACCAACTGGCTGATAACCGTCAAAATCTGGCCAACGGACAGATCCACGGCCTTGCGGGGGGCCGCGCTAATCAGTTTAACGTGCTTCATTGCTCATGTCTCCACGTTTCAGTTCCACACACCGGCATAACGAAACCCGCCCCTTTGTGGGATACACGGCGGCGGCGGAAAGTTCCCGGCAGCCCTTAAAATTCCTCTTCCGAGGCGTCCTTCTCGGTGAAAAATTCGGCAATCACCGCGAACACCTGGCTGATGATCGTGAGAATCGTGCCGGTGCCCACCTGGGCGGCCCGGCGCGGCCTGGAAAGAACCTTGACATGTTTCATCCGGCGTATCCTTTTTAAGTTGCAGGACAGCATGGCAACCCTGCCCCAAGCATCATAGCGCAGGGCCGGGTGAAAACGCCAGTTCCCGCAGGGGGCTTTTGGCGTCGGTAATTATACCGCCGGACCGGAAAAATGTAACGTGTCGTAGCCGAAGGTGTTGCTGGCGGGCAGGTTGGAGAAGCCCATCAGGTGCAGGTCCACGGCGCGGGCCGCCTCGCGGCCCTCGTGGATGGCCCAAACCACCAGCGACTGGCCCCGGCGCGCGTCACCCGCGGCGAACACGCCGGGCTTTGACGTGGCGAAACCGCGTCCGGCCTTGATGGCCTGGCCGAAGCGGTTCCGCTCCAGTTCCAGCCCCAGTTCCGCCGCGAATCCGTCCGTTTCCGGCTGGGTGAAGCCCATGGCCAGCAGCACCAGGTCGCACTCGATGCGCATTTCGCTGCCCGGCACCTCGGTCATCTGCCGGCGGCCCGCCGCGTCCGGCTCGCCCCATTCCACGCGCACCGCGTTCAGCGCGCGCACGTTGCCGTTGCCGTCATCCTCGAAGGATTTGGTGTTGATGCACCACTCGCGGCAGTCGCCGCCGGGGGCCTCCTTGTGGCTGGTGGAGGTGCGCAGCACAAAGTCCCACTGCGGCCACGGGTTCCCCTCCGCGCGCTGCGCGGGGGGCTTGGGGAACAGCTCGATGTTGACCAGCGACACGCAACCCTGCCGCAGCGACGTACCCACGCAGTCCGATCCCGTGTCGCCGCCGCCGATGACCACCACCTTCTTGCCCGAGGCCGTGATCTCCTCCCCCTCCACCGGCTTGCCCAGCACGCGCCGGGTCTGCTGGCTGAGGAAGTCCATCGCCGGGTGGATGCCCTTCAGCGTGCCGCCCGGAATGTTCATGCCCTCGAAGGTGCGGGGCTTGGTGGAGCCGATGGTGAACAGCACCGCATCGTAGCCCGAAAGCTCGGAGACGGGCGTGTTTTTGCCCACCTCGCAGTTGCACCGGAATTCCACGCCCTCCGCGCGGATCTGCTCCACGCGGCGGCGCACCAGCGACTTGTCCAGCTTGAAATTGGGGATGCCGTAAAGCAGCAGGCCGCCTGGCTCGTCCGCGCGCTCATACACCACCACGCGGTGGCCCGCCCGGTTGAGCTGCTGCGCCGCCGCCAGGCCCGCCGGGCCGGATCCGACAACCGCCACGCTCTTGCCCGTCCGCTTTTCCGGAGGCTGCGGGGTAATCCAGCCGTTTTTCCAGCCCTGCTCGGCGATCTCGCGCTCGATCATCTCGATGGTCACCGGCGGCTCGTTGATCCCCAGCACGCACGAGCTCTCGCAGGGCGCGGGACAGATGCGCCCCGTGAACTCCGGGAAGTTGTTCGTGGAGTGCAGAATTTCCAGCGCGCCCGCCCAGTCCCCGTCCTTTACCAAATCGTTGAAGTCCGGGATCTGGTTGCCCAGCGGGCAGCCGCTGTGGCAGAAGGGCACGCCGCAGTTCATGCAGCGGTAGGCCTGCTGGCGCAGGCGGTCTTCGGGCAGCGGCTCGAAAAACTCGCCGTAGTTGCCCAGGCGCTCCGACGCCGGGCGGTACTCGCCCGTCTCCCGCGTGAAGGTCATGAATCCCTTGGATTTATCTGGTAGCATCTGTCACATCTCCCGAAGTGTTCTTCGTGTGTCAGTGGTTATCCTGTTTTTTCATTCGTTTTCGTCCGGCGCGGCGTCCGGATAGCTTTCCGTCAACAACTTTGCCTCCACCCCTTCCATACTCGCTTTTGATATGTCGAATCCGTCATCGCCAAACGGAAGGGTAATGGAAAATGAAGAGACAATGTTGGACTCCAAAACGACTGCGGCACCCGCAATGGTCTTCGCCCCAAAAAGGTCGCATCGCGTGTGCTCTTTTCCTTTTCCCAGAAAAGACCATTGGTAAACCCTTGAGCCTTCCGCCAGTTTCTCGGGTAAAATAATTCCAACGCTTTGCATGAGACCGTCTTTGGATGCATAGAATATGTTGATATTAGCGTCCTTGATGCCTTTCCTTTCCGAGGCCAAGTCCGACTGCGTCGTGATGAATCTCCAAAACGACGTGTTGGGTATTCCAATGTCCAGTGGTCTGTTTGTTGAGGCACCTGCGAGTTTTCCAGTGCGCAGACTGTAATACAGTGTCGTGTCTTGTGAATCGCAACATCCCGGCGCCTCGACACCGTAGAAATCGTTCCCGCGAAAGTGCCCATCCACGCCAACGGTTTCCAACTGCCAGACCGGCTTTTCTCCAACCTTTCCAGACAGAATATCAAGGGGAAACGCGGATAGTTTGACGCTCTCTGGGTTGTGCCCTTCAAAACACCCCTCTCCCACTTCAAAATCCTGGCGAATGATAAAGTGGGTCGGTTTATCTATTTCCCCCAAGTCAAAAACTGCGAAACGGGACCACTTCTCCCGAACGGTAACCCTGCAACTGTTCGCCGTGCCGGTGTCAATCCATGCACAATTGTCCCCCGTGCCGACGCGAATCTCCTCGGCCGTGCAGAACATGCACAAACCGAGAAGTACCGCGAGGAACAACGCGTTCCAATGTCTTGGCACCCGCATCATTGCCAAATCCTTCCGGAAAGACTCTTCCCTGAAAGTCAAACCGTCTTGCATTCTGTGTTAGCCGCCCGCTCCGCCAGGACGCGCGCGTATTCGCGCGGCATGACGCGGACGAAGCGCCCGGTTTCTTGTTCCCAGTTTTCAAGTATCGCCGCGGCCGCCGCGCTGCCGGTGTAAAGCGCGTGGCGCTCCAGCATGCGGCGCAGCTCCGGCAGGCTCTTTTCGTGGAGTGGCTTCAGGTCCACCATGTCCTGATTGCACCGGATGGCGAAGTCGCCGTCCGGGTCGTGGACAAAGGCGATGCCGCCGCTCATGCCCGCCGCGAAGTTGCGGCCCGTGCGGCCCAGCACCACGGCGCGGCCGCCGGTCATGTACTCGCAGCCGTGGTCGCCCACACCCTCCACCACGGCCCAGGCGCCGCTGTTGCGCACGCAGAAGCGCTCGCCCGCCATGCCCCGGAAATAGGCCTCGCCGCTGGTGGCGCCGTAAAGGGCCACGTTGCCGACGATCATGTTGTCACCCGGCGTGATCACCGCGTTGTCCGGCGGGCTGACGATGATCTTGCCGCCCGACAGGCCCTTGCCGCAGTAGTCGTTGGCCTCGCCCTTCACGTTCAGGGTCACCCCCCGGATGGCGAAGGCGCCGAAGCTCTGCCCGGCGATGCCGTTGCAGTCAATCCACACGGTGTCCTCGTCCAGCGCGCCCGTGTACATGCCCAGGTGGTGCCTGCGGGTCAGCTCGCTGGAGAGCATCGTGCCCACCGTGCGGTGCACGTTGCGGATGGCGATGCCGAAGCGGACCGGCTCCCGCCGCTCAAGGGCGGGCTTTGCCAGCTCCATGATCTGGTGGTCCAGCGCCTTGTCAATGCCGTGATCCTGCCGCTTGCTGCAGTGGAGCGTGGATCCCTCCCACGGCGTGGCGCAGTGGAGGATCTTTTCGAAGTTGAGGTGCCGCGCCTTCCAGTGCTCCGGAAGGGGGTCGAACTCAAGCATGTCGGCCCGGCCAATCATTTCGTTCATCGTGCGGAAGCCAAGCTCCGCCATGATCTTCCGGCACTCATCGGCCACGAAGAAGAAGTAGCGCACCACGAACTCAGGCTTGCCGGTGAACTTTTTGCGCAGTTCCGGATCCTGCGTGGCCACGCCCACGGGGCAGGTGTTCAGGTGGCACTTGCGCATCATGATGCAGCCGCTGACAATGAGCGGCGCGGTGGCGAAGCCGAATTCGTCCGCGCCGAGCAGCGCGGCCACGGCCACGTCACGGCCGGTCTTCAACTGGCCGTCCACCTGCACCCGGATGCGGTCGCGCAGGTCGTTCTCCACCAGCACCTGGTGGGTTTCCGGCAGGCCCAGCTCCCAGGGGAGCCCGGCGCACTTGACGGAGCTGAGGGGCGACGCGCCCGTGCCGCCGTCATGGCCGCTGATGAGCACCAGGTCGGCCTTGCCCTTGGCCACGCCCGCCGCGATGGTGCCCACGCCCACCTCGGACACGAGCTTCACCGAGACCGCCGCGTTCACGTTGGCGTTCTTCAGGTCGTGGATGAGCTGGGCCAGATCCTCAATCGAATAGATGTCATGGTGCGGCGGCGGCGAGATGAGCTCCACGCCCGGCGTGGAGTAGCGCACCTTGGCGATCTCGTCGTACACCTTGTGCCCGGGAAGCTGGCCGCCCTCGCCGGGCTTCGCGCCCTGGGCCATCTTGATCTGGAGCTCGTCGGCGTTCACCAGGTACTCGTTGGTCACGCCGAAGCGGCCCGAGGCCACCTGCTTGATGGCGCTGCGGCGCAGGTCGCCGTTGGCGTCCGGCTCGAAGCGGTGCGGATCCTCGCCGCCCTCGCCCGTGTTGCTGCGGCCGCCGATGCGGTTCATGGCCACGGCGAGCGTTTCGTGCGCCTCGCGGCTGATGGAGCCGAAGGACATGGCCCCCGTGCAGAAGCGCCTCACGATTTCCGCCGCGGGCTCCACCTCGTCCAGCGGCACCGGCGTGCCCGCCTTGAACTTGAGCAGGCCGCGCAGCGTGGCCAGCGTGCGGTTGCGGTCGTTCACCTCGTCGGCGAATTCCTGGTAGGTCTGCGCGCTGTCCAGCCGCGTCGCGTGCTGGAGCTTCGCGATGGTGTCCGGGTTCCACTGGTGGAACTCGCCGCGCCGCCGCCAGCGGTAGGCGCCGCCCGGGTCCATTTCGGTCTTTTGCGCGGGGCCGTCCTGCCAGGCCGACGCGTGGCGCATCAGCGCCTCGCGGGCGATCTCCGGCAGGCCGATGCCGCCGATGCGCGACGGCGTCCCGGTGAAGCAGCGCTCCACCACCCGCTCGCACACGCCCACCGCCTCGAAAATCTGCGCGCAGCGGTAGCTGTGCTGGGTGGAGATGCCGATCTTGGACATGGTCTTGAGCATGCCCTTCTCCACCGCCTTGATGAAGTTTTTCTTCCCGTAGCCCGGAGCCTTCTCCGCCACGATTTCGCGGCGCACCAGGTCGTCGATAATCTCAAAGGCCATGTAGGGGTTCACCGCGCCCGCGCCGTAGCCCGTGAGCAGGCAGAAGTGCATCACCTCGCGGGCCTCGCCCGTCTCCACCACCAGCCCGCACAGGGTGCGCTTGTGGGCGCGCACCAGGAACTGGTGCACCGCGCCCGTGGCCAGCAGGCTGGGCACCGCCGTCTTCCGCCGCGACACGCCCCGGTCGGAGAGCACGATGATCGTCGCGCCGTTGTCCACCGCCTTCTCAGCCTCGGCGCAGATGCGCTCCAGCGCGTGCTCCAGCGCGCCCGCGCCCTGGTCCGCCCGGAACAGCGTGGAGATGACCACCGTGTTCAGCCCCGGCTTGTCCAGTTTCTTGATGTAAGCCGTCTGCGCGTTGGTCAGGATGGGCGACTTCAGCCGGAGCAGGCGCGCGTCCTGGGGCGACTCGGCCAGCAGGTTCACCTCCCGGCCTATCGTCGTCTCCATGGACATCACAATCTCCTCGCGGATCGGGTCGATGGGCGGGTTGGTCACCTGCGCGAAGAGCTGCTTGAAGTAGTTGAAGAGAAGCTGCGGGCGCGGCGAAAGCACCGCCAGCGCCGTGTCGTTGCCCATGGAGCCCACCGGCTCCTTGCCGTCCCGCGCCATCGGCGCGAGCAGGATTTCCAGATCCTCGCGGGTGTAGCCGAAGCAGGCCTCCCGCTGCGCCAGCGGCGCCTCCTCGTCGTGGTCCCCGTTCTCCTTCAGCTCCGCCGGAAGCTCCGAAAGCGACGCGTCCAGCCACTGCCGGTAGGGCTGGCGCGCGGAGAAGCCGTCCTTGATCTCGCTGTCGTCGATGATGCGGCCCTGCTCCGTGTCCACCAGGAACATGCGCCCCGGCTCAAGCCGCCCCTTGCGGATGATCATCTCCTCGGGGATGTCCAGCACGCCCACCTCCGACGCCATGATCACGCGCCGGTCCGAGGTGACCCAATAGCGCGACGGGCGCAACCCGTTGCGGTCGAGCACCGCGCCGATGCGCGCGCCGTCCGTGAAGGCCATGGACGCCGGGCCGTCCCAGGGCTCCATCTTGCAGGACTGGAACTGGTAGAAGGCCTTCTTTTCGTCGGACATGGTCTCGTGGCCCGCCCAGGGCTCGGGTATCATCATGGCCATCGCCATCTCAAGCGGGTAGCCGCCGCGCACCAGCAGCTCGAAGGCGTTGTCGAAGATGGCCGAGTCGCTGTAGCCCACCGTCAACACCGGCAGCAGCTTCCTGATGTCCGCGCCGAAGAGCGGGCTCGCGAAATGGGTCTCCCGCGAGCTGAACATGTTGACGTTCCCGCGCAGCGTGTTGATCTCGCCGTTGTGCGCCAGGAAGCGGAAGGGCTGCGCCAGCGGCCACGACGGCATCGTGTTCGTGCTGTAGCGCTGGTGGATCAGCGCGATGGCGCTCTCCGCCAGCGGGCTGCTCAGGTCCGGGTAGTAGCGGTCCATCGCCTCGGGAAGCATCAGCCCCTTGTACACGATGGTCCGCGACGACATGCTGGTCACGTAGAACTGGTCGATGTCCGCCAGCTTGGACTTGCGCAGGTCCACCGACGCCGACTTGCGGATCACGTACAGCTTCCGCTCGAAGGCCGCGCGGTCAAGGCCGGGCGCGGCCTTCACGAACACCTGCATCATCACCGGCTCGTTGCGCCGCGCCAGCCAGCCGATGGCGTCGCTGTTCCGCGGCACCTCGCGCCAGCCCAGCAGCGTCTGCCCCTCGTCGGCCACCGCCTTGTTCAGGCGGGCCACGCAGGCCTCCCGGCTCGCGCTGTCGCGCGGCAGGAACACCATGCCCACGCCGTAGCGGCCCGGCTCGGGCAAATCAAAGCCGCATTCCACGGCGGCGTGCTGGAAGAATTTGTGCGGCAACTGGAGCAGCATGCCGCAGCCGTCCCCCGTCTCCGGATCGCAGCCGCACGCGCCCCGGTGGGTCAGGTTGACCAGCACCCGGAACCCGTCGCGGATGATGTCGTGGCTCTGACGGCCGTCCATGTTGCACAGGAAGCCGACGCCGCACGAGTCGTGCTCATACTCCGGACGGTACAGCCCCGGCTGCGCCGCCATTTCTTCGGGGGAGATTCGCTTGTACACAACCACATTCCTTCAAGTTGCCGTCGGTGGTTTTACCGGTTCAATCTTGCCTGGGGGTAAAATCAAACCGGATGATGCATTCCAAATGGTATGATACTAAAAAGAAATTGGCAAGTCAAAGTTTAGTTGAAAATTTGTTTAATACGGTCTGTAAAAAATTGCGCCACAATAAGTTAGGATTATATAAAACCACAATTACCCACTTTTTGCCCATTTTTTCACCTACCATACGGTAGGAAAAAAAATGCCTGTTGCGGAATATGCGTGTTTGTGTTTATGGATTAAATTATAATTCGATCTAGTATGGAATTTTGGGTGCCCACCGCTGACAGCCAGCCCCCCTCCAACGCCCCGGCTGCCCGGACCGATCAGACCGGTTCTTCCGTACCGCCGCCGCAAAAACACCGCCGCCCCCCGGAACCCCGGAGGGCGGCGCAAAAACTCGCAAGCCAGTGTTTTTTCTGGATGATCAGTCGGAAAGGACGCCGCCGAGCGCGGCAAGCGGCTCGTTGATGGGACCGTCGCCCGTGCGCTCATAGCGCTGGAACTCCACATGGCCGTCCATGTAAAGCACGTTGGAACCGCCCGGAACGTGGTTGTACATGCCCGGTTCGGTGGAAAGCTGGTCGCACATGATGAACACTTCGCTCTGGGCCATGTTCGCCGCGGAGGGGTTGTTGATGTCGGTGATCAGGAAGCGCTCAATGCCCTCGCGCATGCGGTAGATGGTGTTTCCGCCGCCGTTGCCCACGGGAACCGAAGTGATGCCGTTGCCCTCGGTGTTCACATCCTGGTCAATCGCCGGGAGCATGCCCTGGAGCAGGCCGTTCTGGAACTGAAGGATCTGGGCAAAGTTGTCGCCCAGAACCTTTTCCAGCACCATGGCCATCTGCGAGGACACCGGGGTCGCCAGCACCGACGGGTCAATGCCCGACTGCTGCGCAAAGGTGGCCAGCATTGTGAAGTCGCTCAGGGGCTGGATCGGGTCGGTGTAGTCAATCAGGTCGAGCACCCAGCCGAAATAGGCGTAGCTCGCGTCAACGGCGCGCGCGCAGGCGCCGCCGTTGCCGGTCCACGCGGCGGTGTTGCCAAAGCACCACTCACCCGCGCGGGGGTCGCCCGCCTCATACTGGGCCTTGGACTTGGCGTCCGCAAGCTCCGCGTCGGAGGGGCAGAAGACGATGTTCGGGTCGGTCAGGTATTCCGGATAGATGCCGACGACCCAGGGGCCCAGGTCAAGCACGCCCCGGTAGCCGGATCCGTCCGTCTTCATGACGGAACCGACCTGCAGCGGCGGGAAGCTGCCCTTGGCCTCGTTGGAGTACATCTTGAAGACCAGGCCCCACTGCTTCAGGTTGTTCTGGCAGGAGGAGCGGCGGGCCGCCTCGCGGGCGCGCGCCAGCGCGGGCAGCAGGATGGCCGCGAGAATGCCGATGATGGCAATCACGACCAGCAACTCAATCAGGGTGAAACCTTTCTTACGCATGACTCTCGTTCCTTGTGATGGTTGAAGACAAAGACACACTGCACACTTGGCCAGTCCGTGGCCGGTCTGTGCGCCGCAACCCCGTTCCTGGTCCGGCGCAATCCGGAAACAGTCCAACGGAAAGGCCT
>JBHEKP010000242.1:0-7622 GCA_041859375.1 Candidatus Hydrogenedentales bacterium
CTCCCCCCCCCTGCCCCCGGAGGATCCGCCCGTGAGTCCCTTGCTGTTGCTGGCCGTACTGCTGCCGACGCTGGAGGTTTCCATGAACAACGATCAACCGCCGCCCTTTCTGTTCACGCCGAACGTGTTTCAGGCGCAGGAGGGCTGCCGCTGGACGGGCCCCGACGACACGGGCCTGACCATGAACGAGCATTACATTGCGGGCCCCGCCCCGGGCCAGCCGCGCGGGGAATGGCTGGAAAAGGCGCGGCTGCACCGGGACGCGGTGCGCAAGGGCGCGCTGGCGCGGCACATACGCATCGAGTATGACGGCGTGCGCGCATGGGCGCGCGCGGCGGGGCCCGTCGCCGCGCTGCTGAAACTGCATCCGGGGGACACCCTGCTTGTCTCGGTGTCCGCACGCTGGCTGGAGGGAAACGGCGAACTCTGCGCGGCCTTCGACTACTGCGATCCGCACACGGGCGCGTGGCGCGGCTGGAGCGGCGTGCTCGGCACGGTGGACACGCCGCATGATGGCGCGTGGCACGAGCTGGACTGCGAGATCACCGTGCCGGACGACGCCCCCGCGGGACTCCTGGTGAGGCCCATTCTGGGCATGGACGCCACCCGCAACCCCGCGCCGGGAAAAGCGGACCTGCGCGCGGTGGTGCTGGGAATGGATGATCCCGAACGGATGATGCCCCTGGGCCGTTACCTCAAGGCGCTGGTGCGCCCGGGGGTGCAGCGCTGCCTCTACAACCGGCCGGACCAGCGGTGGGCGGCGCGCACCTTCACGGGCCACTTCACCCTCATGTACGACCGCGCCTTTTACGACCCGGCGCGGGGCTACACGGTGGAGGCGCTGCTGGAGGACGGCCGCGCGGGCTTCGGCGGGTATGACACGGTCATCCTCTGGCACGCCTATCCGCGCATTGGCGCGGACGACCGCAACCAGTTTGATTTTTTCCGGGACATGCCGGGCGGGCTGGAGGGCCTGCGGGACGCGGTGCGCCGCTTCCACGACGCGGGCGTGCGCGTGTTCCTGCCCTACAAGCCCTGGGACACGGGCACCCGGCGCGAGGGCGTGCCCGACGAGCAGGCGCTGGGCGAAATGCTGCGCGCCCTCGACGCCGACGGCATTTACCTGGACACGCTGGGCGAGGCCACGCCGGTGCTGCGGCACACGGTGGACGGCATCAAGCCGGGCGCAATCATCGCCAGCGAACTCCACCCGCCCGCCGAGCAGCTCAGCATCATGAACCAGTCCTGGGCGCAGTGGCTGGACGACCCCGTACCGCCGGGCATGCTGCGCCTCAAGTGGATTGAACCGCGCCACATGCAGCAGCAGACACGCCGGTGGGACACGCGGCATCATGGCGAGATCGCGTCCGCCTTCTTCAACGGATCGGGCATGGTGGTCTGGGAAAACGTCTTCGGCGCGCACAACCCCTGGCACGGGGACGACCGCCGCGAATGGCGGCGCGCATCGGCCATTCTCAAGACCTTCGCCGACGAGTTCACCGGCGACGGATGGGATCCCTTTTATCCCCCGCTCCGGCAGGACATGTTCATCCACCGGTGGCCGGGGGCTGACACCACGGTGTTCACCATTTACAACAACGGCGCACCGCGGCGGGAGGCGGCGCTGTTTGAATGCGCCGCCCCCGGCGGATCGCCGCGCGTTGTGGATCTTTGGAACCGGTGCGACGCCAGGTTCGAAACCGGACAGGACGGAATGCTGCGGATTTTCGGGCCGCTGGACCGGCTGGGGTGCGTCGCCGTCACCAACGGCGCGGACCCGCGGATTGACGCGCTGCTGGGCGCGCCATTCGCGGAGGAACCGCCGTCGGTGGCTGAACGCCGGATCGATCTGCCCGTGGACAGGCCCGGGCCCGTGGCGAGAACACCCGTTCCCGCCGCAGGAACCACACCCGAAGGCATGACGCGCCTGGAGGGCGGCGTTGTGCGGATGCGCCTGACGCACCAGCGGCGGGAGTGCGGCTGTTATCCGGAGCCGGGAACGCCCCCGGAAAAGCACCATGACTTCCTGTGGGGCTCCCCCCATGACGGCATGCTGGAGCATGATTACACGACAAGCACCGGGGCCTTTTTCATTGACGAGGCGCAGGTGACCAACGCCCGGTTCAAGGCCTTTCTGGACGCCACAGGTTACAGGCCGGAACATCCGGAAAACTTTCTGAAACACTGGCCCGGGGGGCGCATGCCGGAAGAACTCGCGGAGCATCCCGTGGTGTATGTGGATCTTGACGACGCGCGCGCCTATGCGAAATGGGCCGGGAAGCGGCTGCCAACGGAGGCGGAATGGCAACTCGCGGCGCAGGGGGGCGACGGCCGCCAATGGCCCTGGGGGGAAAACTTTGATCCGGCCCTGTGCAATCCGGGCGGCGGCACCATGCCGGTGCGCTCGCTGCCGGAGGGGCGCAGCGCGGCGGGCTGTTACCACATGAGCGGAAACGTCTGGGAATGGACCGAAAGCGAACGGGACGACGGCCACACCCGCTTCTGCATCATCCGGGGTGGAAGCTGGTTCAAACCGCAGGGCAGCGGCTGGTATGTCCAGGGCGGCCCCCAGCCCTGCGGCAGCCACACCAAGTTTCTGCTCCTCTGGCCCGGCCTGGACCGTTGCGCCACCATCGGTTTCCGCTGCGTCATGGACGCCGGATAACACGCGGCAGTCAAAACAAAAAAGCGCCTTCCCGGATGTCCGGGAAGGCGCTTTGTCATTTTAGTGGAGATGCTGGTAGGGGGCGACCAACATCTCCGGTGAGGTGCGTTGCCCTGAGGGGGATCAGGGCGTCACAGAGGAAAAAATGATTCCAGAAGATGCCGGGAGGGGGCGCCCGGCATCTCGGGGTGAGGTGTCCCGCCCTACTGACGGGCGTCAGGGGCGGGAAGAGGATTAGGCAATCCTCTGTCTAGGGGGCAAAAACATATCAGCGGTCAAGCCGCAAACACCGCAGAAAAACACGGTGTGGATTACTCAGGAGATGCCGGGAGGGGGCGCCCGGCATCTCGGGGGTGAGGTGTCCCGCCCTTCTGACGGGCGTCAGGGGCGGGAAGAGGATTAGGCAATCCTCTGTCTAGGGGGCAAAAACATATCAGCGGACAAGCCGCGAACGCAGCAACCAGAACAATCCCAGCAACACGGCCACTCCGGCCGCAACCAGTATTGCCCCACCCGGATAACCCGTGCGGGGAACCGTTTCAGATTCCCCGGAACCGTTTGCTCCGGGAGGTGCCGCGGTGATTTCTTCATTCTTCACCACCGCTTCAACTGTCAAAGAGCCTTTCGGCTTTTCAGCCGTATCAGGTGCTCCGGCACCTTCAAGGACGTTCACCGTCCCTGCAATATTATTACCGTTTGTAACGTCCGTTACATTTGCCGCAATTTCCTGCGAACCTATCTCACCGCGAACCGCATGCGCTTTTTCAGCGGCGCTGTCTGGCGCTGAAACCGGTGCGAGCCCACCCGGCTTTTGTCGCACCATCCCGGCGCTTCCAGTTTCCGCGCCCGGACCGTCTCCCGAATCTCCGGCATTAGTGTGCACATTTCCCGGGGTGTTTTCCACCTCTGGCGCTTCGGATTCACCTTCCGGTTCTCCCTCCAACGGCCCCGGCTCACCCTCACCCTCGCCTTCACCCTCGTCACCGCCGCCGGAAAGCCTCAGTGTGGTGGAACCCGTCTGCACGGGAAGCTCCGCCCCATCCCATGTGGATAATGTGGGATTGGCAACGGACAATGTGGTGTTCACCCCGGAAGCGCCCGCAACGGGCTCAAAGGCCACCCGGGCCACTTCGCCGTTGCCAATTGCGGTCTGGTTAAACCCCATCACCACAATAATGTACTGTCCCGGCTCGGCGAGGTTGGAAGTGACCACTTTCCCCGACTGGGCGGAAGCCGCCCCGGGGAAAATACCCACCGGCTGAACAATCGAGGGATCATAGGAAAGCGTGAAGTTCAGCGCCGCAACCTGGCCGTCACCCTCGGAAAGATAGACCGGCACTTCGTAACGGACATCTTCAACTTTCGGAGGCCCCGGCTTAAGCACCCCTGCTTGGGCTGCTGCCGCAACCAAAGTCACCGTTATGCAGTGCAACATCGGCACCAACCATCGTCTACAGGCCACCTTGTCTTTGGTGCCTTGCCTCTGCTCACTAGTAGTGTAACCCATACACATGGATAACGCAATCACCCAGACCCGCGATAACGGGCATTTGCTTGTTAACCTAAACCCATACAAATAAACATCTTAAATGAGCGTTTACGCCTGATTTTCGCCGTCCAAACACGCCTTTTTTCACGAACTCCAAAAACTCGTTTTTGCCTTATTTGTAATCTTAATTACAAATAAGGCCTCCGCACTTCCCAGGTTCAGAAAATCATGCGTTTGGGTCATCATCTCCCGGCATCCCGGAATGGTTGGGATCGGGCTGGTTTTCGGTGTTTTGCGGGGCGTGCGGGCCGCCCCCCTCCTCCTTTGCGCTGGGAAAAATCGAGGGCATGTTGACAAAGACCTGATGCCCCGACACCAGATAATACCGGAGAATCATCTGAACGAGATACAGCCAGGCGATCCCCTTTGCGCAAATTGTGCCGAGGATCAGGTAGCGGTACTCGGGCACGGGAATGGCAAGATACTCCGGCAGATTCTCCAGCCTGAGCGGCACGAAGGCGGTAAGCCCCATGACGGCCACCTGCACCCCTTTTCCCGTGGACGCGCCGGATCCCAATCCCGCCTCCCGGCACCTTGCGGCGGTGAAAATCCCCACAAAACCGGACCAGGCAAAATCCACAAACCAGTGGCTGTTAATCATAGCCCGCAACTGGACGACTCCCCCCAGTTCACGCAAATTGTCAAAGAACCGTTCCGGAAAAAGTCCCACGGCAAAGAAAAACGCCCAAAGCGACAGCGCGGGCACAAGCCAGGGATCCCATGCGTGGGTGCGGGTTTCTTGCACGAAGTCCTCCTGCGGGGCGATTTCATGTCCCGCTCGGGAACCATTGGAACAAAGGGGGGCGTGGCAAGTCAACTTCCCCGGCCGCGCGCTGTTTCGCGCGGCGTGCGGGTTGACGGGGGCCCGCGCAACTTGATATACTGCGCCCAGTTGGATCGCTTTAGGGCGGTCCCCAAGCAGGGGCAAAAGGCCCCTCACCTTGCGGCGGCGGCGCGCATGCGCCAGCCAGCCAGCCTGGTTGACCGCCGTTTTGGCGGCATCTAACCGCGGGGCATTTGCGCCCGGCGGCGGAGGCTGGTGTCCCGCCGCCGGGCGTTTTGTTTTTGCGCGGGCGCGCGCACGGTGCGCGCGGCCACGGCGCGGGCTGTGAACCGAATGGGGTCGTTAACCCCGAAGGAGATCCTCACATCGCCACATTGAAGAAACAGCAGCAGGAAGACCAGATTCGCGTGAATGATCAGATACGCGCGCGCCAGGTGCGCGTCATTGACGAGGAGGGCGGGCAGTTGGGCATCATGGCCCCCCGCGACGCCCTGCGCGAGGCTGAGCAGCGCGGTTTCGATCTGGTCGAGGTTGCCCCGAAGGCCGTGCCGCCGGTCTGCCGCATCATGGACTACGGAAAATTCCGGTACGAGCAGAAGCGCCGGGCCCGCGAGTCGCGGAAGCACCAGCACACGGTCAGCGTCAAGGAAATCAAGTACCGCCCGAAGATCGACAAGCATGACTTCGACTACAAGACGAACCATGTGCGCGAGTTTCTGGCGGAGGGCAGCAAGGTGAAAGTCACCATCATGTTCCGCGGCCGCGAGGCGGCCCACCCCGAATTCGGGCGCGACATCCTGAAAAAGGTGGTGGAGGCCTCCGCGGACCTGATCACGGGCGAGTACAAGCCCGAGGAGTCGCGGCTCGAGGGCCGGAACATGAGCATCGTGCTGACCCCGGTCAAGCAGGCGGCCGTCTAGGGATTTCCCCCGAAAGGGTTGCACACACGCCGCCGGACGCCTTGTGCGGCCGCGCGGGGAAAGTGATTTTTTGTCTTTCAGTCAACATGCGGCGGAACGCCCCCCGGCGGGATGCCGCAAACAGAACGGAGAAAAAACATGCCGAAGCTGAAAACAAGCCGCAGCGCGGCGAAGCGCTTCCGCGTCACCCAGAGCGGAAAAATCAAGCGGAACAAGGGCTTTGCCCGCCACCTGATGGCGTCGAAGTCCCCCAAGCGCAAGCGCAACCTGCGCCAGGCCGCGATTGTGGATCCCGCGGACACCCCGCGGGTGAAGCGGATGCTGCCCAACTCCTAACCCGGCACGCCGAAACCCGGCGGCCCGCGCATGCGGCCCCGCCGATGACGAAAGGACACGACCATGCCAAGAGCCACCAACAATCCGGCGTCACGCGAGCGCCGCAAAAAAGTTTTGAGGCTGGCCTCCGGTTTCCGGGGCAGCAACCGCAAACTGAACAAGACCGCGCAGCAGGCGGTGGCCCACGCCGGGCAGCACGCCTACAACGACCGGAAACTGCGGAAGCGCGACTTCCGCCGTCTTTGGATCGCGCGCATCAACGCCGGCGCCCGCGCCAACGGCATCTCCTACAACCGGTTCATGGAAGGCCTCCGCAAGGCCAACTGCGACCTGAACCGCAAAATCCTGGCCGACCTTGCGGTGGCCGACGAGGCCGCGTTCGCCCAGATTGTCGAGCGCGCCAAGGCCGCGCTGGCGGCGTCCTGATCATGCGCGTTGTCCCTGCGGTTGACATCCGCGGCGGGCGCTGCGTGAACCTGGTGCAGGGCGACTACGGCCGGGAAACCGTCTTCGCGGAAGATCCCGTCGACATGGCCCGCCGCTGGCACGAACAACTGCTGGCGGCGGGATGCGCCCCCGAAACGGCCCTGGTGCACATTGTCGATCTTGACGGTGCGAAAGAGGGCGTCTGCCGCGTGGAAAACGAGCTGCGCGCGATGGCGGGGCTCGGCATACCTTTTGAGGTGGGCGGCGGCATCCGCACGCTGGACACGGTGGAAACAGTGCTGGCGGCGGGAGCCGCCCGCGTCATTTTGGGCACCGCCGCGCACCGCGACCCCGGCCTGCTCCGGGATGCCTGCGCGAAATGGCCAGGGGCGGTGGTGGCGGGCATTGACGCGCGCGCCGGCAAAGTCTCGCTGAACGGCTGGCTTGAGGACACGGGCACGGACGCCGTGGAGTTTGCGCGCGCGACCGAGGCCGCGGGCGTGTCGCGCATCATTTACACGGACATCCTTTCCGACGGCATGATGAAGGGGCCGAACCACGGGGCCACCGGTGCGGTGGCCGCCGCAGTCTCGGTGCCCGTCACACTGTCCGGCGGTGTGTCCTCGCTGGATGACCTGCGCAGGGCGCGGGATCTGGCCGCCGCCGGTGTTGACGAGGTAATTGTCGGCCGCGCGCTGTACCTGGAACGGTTCACCGTTGCCGAGGCGGTGCGGGCGCTTCAGGAAACGCCATGAGCGTCCTTTTTGAAAGGGTGACCATCGCTGGGGTGGGGCTGCTGGGCGCCTCGCTCGGCCTGGCCCTCAAGAAACGGGGCCTTGCCGGTGAGATCACCGGAACGGGCAGGCGCGTTTCCACCCTTGAAACGGCCCTCTCCCTGGGCGCGATTGACCGGATCGCGGAATGCCCCGAGAAGGGCGCGCG
>JBHEKP010000320.1:0-9521 GCA_041859375.1 Candidatus Hydrogenedentales bacterium
GACCACTTTTTATTGTGGTTCTGTTGTGCTATACTCTGGATCGTCCACTACATATTGCGTTTGGAGGTGTGCTGTGAATGGTCTGAGGCGGAAAGTTCATTTCGTGGGAGTCGGCGGCATCGGCATGAGCGGATTGGCCGAGATTTTGCTCAATCTCGGCTATGAAGTCTCCGGTTCCGACGCGAAGGCCACCGAAATCACCGACCGCCTTGAAACCTGCGGTTTGGTCTTTTTCGAGGGGCATGACGCCGCCAACATCGGGGATGCGGGGATTCTGGTGGTTTCCGCCGCCATCGCCCAGGACAATCCTGAAATCGTGGCCGCAAAAGAGCGTGGGATTCCGGTGCTGCACCGCAGCGAGCTTCTCGCCGATTTGATGCGGCTCAAACCCCATGCGGTGGCGGTGGGCGGCACCCACGGCAAGACCACCACCACCTCGATGATCAGCGCGATCATGGACCTGGCGAACATCGGGGCCACCAGCATTGTGGGCGGCATCCTACACCGCAGCGGCACCAACGCGCGCTGGGGCACAGGCGACTACCTTGTGGCCGAGGCCGACGAGCATGACGGCTCCTTCCTGCGGCTGCACCCCACCATCGCGGTGGTGACCAACATCGACGCGGAGCATCTGGAATACTACGGCACGGTGGACCGCATACAGCGCGCCTTCACGGACTTCTGCAACAGCGTTCCCTTCTACGGCTACAGCATTGTCTGCGGCGACGACGGGAACACCCGCGCCATCACCGGCGAGATTGAAAGCGTCTGCGTCACCTACGGCCTGTCGGAGGGCCTGTCGCTCCAGGGGCGGGCGGTGCAACTGGTGGACCACGGCGGCTCCGGCCCCCGCTCCTCCCGGATTGCCTCGCTCAGGACGCGCTTCGAGGTGGTGTGCCACGACGAGCGGCTCCACCCCGCCGGGACGCTGGGCACCCTGGAAATCAGCGCCATCGGCACGCACAACGTGCGCAACGCTCTCGCGGCCTGCGCCGTGGGGCTCTGCCTCGGCATGCGCTTCAACCGCATCGCCGACGGGCTGCGCCATTTTGACGGGGTCCAGCGGCGGCTCCAGGTGGCGGGGGAGCGGCGCGGCGTTCTGGTGCTGGAGGACTACGCGCACCATCCCACGGAAATCGCCAGCACCCTTGAGGCGGTGCGCTGGATGGAGCCCCGCAGGGTCGTCTGCGTGTTCCAGCCGCACCTCTACAGCCGCACGAAATTCCTCTGCGACGATTTTGCGCGGGTACTCTCGACGGTGGACCGCGCGGTGGTCACCGACATCTACCCGTCCCGCGAGGCGCCCATGCCGGGCGTGGACTCAAGCATGATTGTTGACGCGGCGCGCCAGGCGGGCGCGTCGGGGGTGGAACTTGTGCGCGACATGGAGCAGGTTCCCGCGCGTCTGGTTTCTGATCTGGAACCGGGCGACGTGGTGCTTGTGCTGGGCGCGGGCAACATCAACCGGATTGCCGGGGCGCTGGTGCGCGCGCTGGAGGCGGGGGGATGATGGCCGCCCATGCCGGCACATACGGCGCGGGCCGCGCCAAAAAGGCGAAAAAAAAAGCCGGCTTCCTGGCCCGGATCAGGCGCCCCTTTTGGTGGCTGGCATGGATTGCGTGCGCCGTCCTGCTCCTTTTCCTTTTCAAGGAGTGGGCGTTGAACACCGGGTTCAAGGTGAAAAAGGTCTACTTTGAGGGCGCAAGCATCGTCCCGGAAAAGCAGCTCCTGGAGATAGCCAACATCCGGGCCTCGGATGTCACCTTCGGACTGGACACGGAGGCCATGGAGAAGCGCATCCTGGAGCTTCCCATCATCAAGACCTGCTCGGTCAGGGTTTCCATGCCCTCGGCGGTGATCATCAAGGTCGAGGAGCGCGTGCCGCTCGCCTCGGTGATGGCGAACAACCGGATTTACGAGATTGACTACGAGGGCAAGGTGCTGCGGGAGGTGCCGCCCCTGGCGCCGCCCAACGGCCCCCTGATCACCAACCTGCCGGGGGTGGGCCCGCTGACGCCGGGCCAGACACTGGAAAACAGCACCCTGCTGCGGGCCCTGGAGCTGTGGAACGCCTTTTCCGCCGCGCCGGTGGCCGCGCAGCTCACCCTGTCGGAGATTTCAGCCGAACAGGACAACCTGCTGGTGATGATTTTCGACCAGCTTCCCTTTGAGACCCGCTGGGGCCGCGCCGACTTTCCGTCGCAGGTGCGCCGGTTTGAGGCGCTTTGGCGGGAGAAGCAGGGCAACCTGTCCTGCGCCGAGTACCTTGACATGCGATTCGACGACACTTTGGCCTGCAAGTAGGCAATTTAACCGCCGGGCGGGGCGTGAAAACCGCAAGGAGGCCGACATGGGCAGCATTTACACACAGCCCCAGGAATTTTCCACCTTTGACCAGAAGGCGGTGCTGAAGGTCTGCGGCATCGGCGGCGGCGGCGGCAACGCCGTGGACAGGATGATCGAGTCCGGCCTTTCGGGGGTGCAGTTCATTGCCATCAACACGGACGCGCAGGCGCTGAAGAAGTCGAAGGCGGACGTGCGCGTCCAGATCGGCACCGGCCTCAGCGGCGGCCTTGGCGCGGGCGCGCGCCCCGAAATGGGGCGGCAGGCCTGCGAGGAGGACCGGGAGCGGGTGCGCGAGGCCATCCGGGGCGCGGACATGGTGTTCCTCACCCTGGGCCTGGGCGGCGGCACCGGCACCGGCGCCGCGCCGATTGTGGCGCAGGAGGCCGCCGACTCCGGCGCGCTCACCGTGGCGATTGTGACGCTGCCCTTCAGCTTTGAGGGCGACGAGCGCATGAACAACGCGCTGGCCGGGCTTGAGGAGCTGGAAAAGCACGTGGACACACTCATTGTGGTGCCCAACGACCGGATTATCGAGCTGAGCCACACCAACACCAGCCTGCTGGACGCGTTCCGCCAGGGTGACGAGGTGCTGCGCGACGGTGTGCGCGCCATCTCCGAGCTGATCACCGTGCCCGGCCTCATCAACCTGGACTTCGCGGACCTGCGCACCATCATGCAGGCGAAGGGCCGCGCGCTCATGGGCATCGGCATCGCCGAGGGCGAGGACCGCGCCGTGCGCGCCGCCACCGAGGCCATCATCTGCCCGCTGCTGGAGCAGTCCGACATCAACGGGGCGAAGGGCGTGATTGTGAACATCCACGGCGGCTCCGAGCTGCGGATGCGCGAGGCGCAGGAGGCCATCGCCCACATCAAGAAGAACGCCAGCCCCGGGGCCAACATCATTTTCGGCGTGGTTGTCGCGGAGGAGGCCCGGGAGGAGCTCCAGGTCACCGTCATTGCCGCGGGATTCCCCCGCAAGGACGTGGACGCCTACCGGCGCGACACCGGCAGGCAGGCCGCGCCCCCCGCGCCGGAGGCGCCCGTCCGGCGCGATGTGACCCCCGCGCCGGTGTCGGTTATGACGCCCGCACCCACGCCCCCAGCCGCCCCGGCCCCGCCGCCCGCCGCCGCCAGGCCCCAGCCGACGGCGGCCAGGGTGGAGACGCCGCCCCAGGAGGCAAAGCCCGCGCCCGCGCCCGTTGCGGTGAAGCCCCAGCCCAAGCCGGACGTCTACCAGAAAAACGCCGAACAACTCACCCTGCCCACGGCGTCGGACACCTTCGTGACCACCTTCAACTCCGACGACAAGGCCGACGGGGACAAGGAGGACATGGACCTGCCCCCCTTCATGACCGAATTCCGCCAGCGCAGGAAATAGCCGGACCCTTCCGCCCCGCGCGCCGCGCCGGAGAATATCCCCGGGACGGCGCGCGTTTTTATTGCGGAATGAAACGGTTATAATCAGCGGCAATATTGAGACGGGGATTGTTCCATGGGTATTGGTGTTTTGTTGCTTGTGGCCGCCGCCCAGTTTTCGGCGTCGGACGACATAGCCGCCTCGCTGAGCAGCACCCTCGCGGGGCGGGGCGGAAACGTGGCCATGGTGCAGCGCGCCCTGGCGGACACGCTGGGGAGGCGCGCTGCCACGCCCTCGGGGGTTGTGGTCACAGGGGACGCCCCGTCGGTGGAGGAGCTGGCGTCGGATGCGCTGTCCGGCGAGATCGCGGACGGCGCGGAGGTGCGGCATTACCTGCGCGTCAACGGCCGCGGGCCAAGGCCCCTGCGGGTCCGGGTTCCCCTGCCCGACGGCGCGGGCACGCCCAAGGCCTGGCAGCGGGTCATGTCCGGGGTCTTTCTTGAAACGGACAGCAGGCTGGAGCCCGCCACGGGCGCGCTGGAATTTGAATGCGCCGCGCCGGGGGAGTACGTGGTGGCCTCGGCGCCCGAAAAGGCCAATTTCGGGGATTCCTTTCTTCCCTCCTCGCCGCCGCCCTCAAGGGATCCGGCGCTGCGGGGCAACTGGCGTTTGTTCCGTGTCGCGCCCGAATTGATCCGGGGCGCCACGCCGCTCCTCCTGATCCACGGGGTGGGCACGGACCGTTGGGAGGAATTCACCGAATGGGCCTCGTCGAGCCCGGAGGCGGAGGAATTCCGGCGTCATTACCAGCTTTGGAACTTTCAGCACGAGATGGCGGGCATCAACTCCGCCGTGGGCTACGACAAGGACTGCCCCACCTACCGGGAGAGCACCGTGGCGGCGCTGGTGGATTTTCTGGCCGCGGCGGAAACGGAGGGGGTGGAGACTGACGGGGTGCGGTACTACTGGCCGCGCGTCCCCTTTTCGATCCTCACCAACAGCCACGGCGGGCTGAAGGCGCGGGCCTTCATGGTCAACCATCCGGAGTACGGCGAACAGGTGCTGGCCTGCGTGACCCTGGGGGGGCCGCACCTCGGCACGCCCCCGGCCACGGTGGAGTGGCTGCGGCACACGGCGTCGCGTATGGGGCTGGGCCGGATAAACCTGATGGCGTGGCTGGCGGACATGCTGATCCGCGTCGAATACTTCTCCGTCAGCCGCCAGGGCGATCTTGACGCGGGATGGCTCAACACCGACGCGGCGGCGGGAAAGGGAATCCCCCACAAGGCGTTCAGGTGGTGGGACCGGGAGAACGGGGAATGGGACCGGCGCGTGCTGTCGCCGAGGGACGGGAACAGCACGGGCGCGCGGGAACTGGCGGAGTACGGGGACGATCTGACCTTTGAGCCGCAGGAGCGGCTGGACAACTATTGCGGCGGCATTGACCTGATACATCCCGCAAAGCGCGGCGATCTTTACACGGACCGGCTTTTCCTGTACGGCAGCTACCTGCAGGGCAACCCGGACATTCTCGGCATGCTGATCCGGAGCAATGACGGAATCATGCCGGGCAGGGTGAACTTTTTTGAGAACATCGGCCTGCACCTCGCGGCGACCATCATGGGGCTTTTCGCCTCCCCGGGGGCAAGCTGGCCCTACAGCGCCTACCGCATCAACGACGGGTTTGTGCCGCTGCAAAGCCAGTTGCTGCTGGACGGGGCCATGACGGAGCCGGTTTACAAGACCTGGGACATCGCAGGATGGCGGCTGCCCGTGTTTCCCTTCCAGGTGGACATGGACCTGATGCGGGAGCACACCCTTGGCAACCCCGAGCGGCTCAGGCTTTATCCCGGCTGGACCCATTTGGAGACGGTCACGGGCCGCTACAGCCGGAGCAGCGGCCACAGCGAACTCTTTTGCGCCGTTGCCGGGGATCTGCTCGGCGTGCTGTGACATTCGCCCCCGACAGGGGCTATAATCGTCCTTCCCTTTAGGACACGGGCGCGTTTCCGCCCCAACCCATATGAAAGTGCCTGCCATGCGCATCCTCAAAAAAATCCTGCTCGTTGCCGTTGCCGTCCCCCTTGCGGCGCTTTTGCTGCTCTTCGGATGGCTGCTTTACCGCGCGCCGGGGCCCTTTCCGGACTATGCGCCGCGCTTTGTGAAGGCCCCCGCCGGGGACGCCGCCAAGGCCCCCGCGTCCACGCCGCTGATGGTGGGCGTGGCAAAGCAGGACATCACGCCGGATCTTTCCAAGTACGACAAATTTGTGGACAAGGACGAGGACAACAAGTACGACCCGTCCAAGGGCGACTATTTCGAGGACACCAACCACAACGGGAAACTGGATGTGGTCTGGATTGCGGGTTTCGGAAACAACCGCCCCGCGAAGGGCGTTCACGACCCCCTGTGGGCGAGGGCGATAGCATTTGAAAACAACGGTGTGCGCGTGGTGATGGTGACGCTGGACGGCATCGGCATCTTCAACAACCACATCGTCGAGATGCGCAAGATGCTTGACCCGGCGTTGAAGGTGGACCATCTCGTGGTTTCCTCGCTGCACAACCACGAGACGCCCGACACCATGGGCATCTGGAGCATCGGCCTGGAGAAGCCCTACTGGCGTTTTGACTACGGGCACATGGAGCTGGTGAAGCGGAAAGTGGTGGAGGCCGCCGCCGAGGCGGTGGAAAACCTCCAGCCCGCCGAGGCGTTTTTGGGCCAGGCCGCGGCGGGGCCGGAAGGCTATGTGGACGACAGCCGGATCCCCCTTGTGTATGACAATGTGATCCGCATCGCCCGCTTCGTGCAGCCGGGCACGGAAAACACCATCGCCACCATGCTTGTCTGGGGCAACCACCCCGAGACGCTCGGCGGCAAGAACCCGCTGCTGACCTCCGATTTCGCGGACACCTGGCGCACCGGTGTGGAGGGCGGCGTGCCCGAGCCGCTCGGCGCGCCGGGCGTGGGCGGGATGTGCCTGTACTTCCAGGGGCAGGTGGGCGGCCTGATGACGCAGTTGCACACGACGGTGCCCCACCGCGACGGGACAAAGACCTTCCGCGAGGACAGTTTTGAAAAATCGCAGGCGCTGGGGGACAACCTCGCGCTGCTCACCCTGAAGACCCTTCGCGATCCCGCCGCCATGCAGAAGATGACGGACAACCGGGTTGCCGTGGCCGTGAACACCTACGAGTTCAAGCCGCAGTTCAAATTCGCCATCCCCCTGTTCCTGGGCATCGTCCATCCCGGCTGGTTTTGGGGCCGGGCGCGCACCGAGGTGAACGCGCTGCGCGTGGGCGGCATCGAGATGCTCACCGTGCCCGGCGAGGTCTACCCGGAGATCTGCGAGGGCGGCGTGGAGGCGCCCGACGGCGCGGACTTCGGCGTCCAGCCCGTGGAGGTGCCGCCGCTCCGGAGCCAGATGGGCGGCCAGCTCACGATGATCATCGGCCTCGCCAACGACGAGATCGGGTACATCGTGCCGCGCAGCCAGTGGGACACGGAGCCGCCCTTCGCCTACGGCAAGAAGGACGGGCAGTACGGCGAGGAGAACTCCTTCGGGCCGGACTCCGCGCCCGCGCTGCACAAGGCGGCGTCGGAGGTGATTGCCATGCTCCACGGCGCGGTGGAATAGGGCAGGGAACCCGGGTTTTTCTCCGGCATTTTGGGAGACACAGGGATGAAAACGATGCTTAAAGTTCTGGGTGGAATCATCGGGGTGATTGTCGCCGTGCTGGCCGTGCCCGTATGGGTTTATTTTCCCGGCCACAATTTCCGGACCGTGGAGCAGGGGGCCTTCTACGGTTCCCGCCAGATGGGCGAGGGCGCGCTGAACCGGGCCTTCCGCAAGCACGGCGTGCGCACCCTCATCAACCTGCGCGGGGAAAACCCCGGCAAGCCCTGGTTTGACGAGGAGGCGGCGGCCTGCGCCGCGAACGGGGTGGTGCATGAAAACCTGGGCTGGTCCAAGAACAGCCTGCCCGCACCGGAGTCCCTGGCCCGGTTCATCAACATCGTGGAGACGGGGCAAAAGCCCTTCCTCGCCCACTGCGAGGGCGGCACCCACCGCACTGGTGTGGCCGCGGCGGTGTACCTGCTGCTCAAGGGCGAAAGCACCGCAACGGCGCGGAAGCAGTTCGGGCCCTTCTTCAACGACGCGCCCATCGGCCAGCTTGTGGACCTGTACGAGGGGAGCGGCATGCCCTTCAAACAGTGGGCGCTGGAGGTGTATCCGGGCAGGTATGCGGCGTTGAAGAACGCGCCCGCGCCGGTGGCCGCGCCGGGTGGCGGGGCTGTGCCCACGGCGGCACCCGCAGGGTGAGGGCAGGGGGGAGTGGACAGGAGTGGACGGGGGTGGACTGAAGTGGACTGAAGTGGACGGGGGTGGACGGGGGTGGACGGGATGGACGGGATGGACGGGATGGACGGGATGGACGGGATGGACGGGATGGACGGAGGGATTAGGGGGTTGAGGGGAGTTTTTTACCGTGGTGGAGGAGGTAACTGCGGCATTTTTCGGTGAGGTATTTGGTGGGGTCGGCGAGGGGGGCCAGGTTTTTGAGTGCGCGGCAGGCGGGATCGGCGCAGTCGACGATGAACTGGATGCCCTCGTGGACGATGTGCGTGCCGCCCGCGTCGCGCATGCGTTCGAAGAGGCGCGCCCACCATTGGGCCTGGCGCGGGTGTTCCCCGGTGAGGGCGGGCATGAAGGCGGCAAGCTCGCCCAGGGTCAGGGTTGCGGCGGGCACGCAGAGCTGCGGGGGCAGGGTGCGGGGGGCCCCGCCGCGCACGGTGTGCGCACAGTCTTCTGCCGGGGGCGGCGGGGAGGGAAAGTCTTGGTTCTCTGGGGCGGACGTGTTGGGCGGTTCGGGCAGGGATGCGGTGGGGGTGTCGTTGTTGCGCACGGTGTGCGCACGGATTTCGGGCGGGATTTCGGCGAAACGCTCAAGGGCGCGCTGTCGTTCCACGGGTCCGAGACGGGTGAGTTTTGGGGTGAGGCCGTTTGCGAAGCGTTTTCCGGCGCGTGCGAGGCGCATATGGACGGCGTCGTCGCAGTGCTCGTGCCAGTCGTGGACAATGACACCGCCGGGGTCGGGGTCGAGCCAGCGGCATTCGAGGAGGGCGCTGAAGAGTTCGGCGGGGTCGCCGGTGAAGCCGATGCGCTCGGCGATGATGCCGGGGGTGTATTTTCCAATGCGGCCGTCGGGGGTGTAGAGGTCGGTGAAGTGCCAGAGGCATTCGAGGATGCCGACGGCGTGGGGCAGGGGCAGGGCGAGCCTGCGGGCGAGGAGGAGGAGTTTGGGGTGGTTCATGGCGCCGCGTTTCATGGGACGATCTCCTTTGGGTTGCGTTGGGCGGGGTGTGCGCGCACACAACACCCCCTATAAGATCAGCGCGGGTTGTTGCGTTTTTGGAGAGAATCCGCAGATTGCGCAGATTGGGAAGGGGATTAACCACGGAATACACGGAACACACGGAAGGGGAGATTAACCACAAGGGGCGCAAAGAACACAAAGAAAACAAAATGAAGGGAAAGAGGAGGAGATTAGCCACAAAAGGCACAAAGGAGCACAAAAGGGTGAAGAGGGGAAGGAAAGAGGGAAGAGAAGAGGCATCACGCAAAGACGCAAAGGAAGAAGGATGAGGGATTAACCACAAGGGACACAAGGAGCACAAAGAAAACAAAATAAAGGGGAAGAGGAGGGAAAGAGGAGGAGATTGGCCACAAAAGGCACAAGGAACACAAGGAAAACAAAATGAAGGCCGTTTTAAAGGCCCCTGAGATCGGCGAGCCTCCCTCATCCCTCGCAGTGGA
>JBHEKP010000359.1:0-3046 GCA_041859375.1 Candidatus Hydrogenedentales bacterium
GCGGCGGCGGAGGCGTTCCCCGGTCCGGACCGCATGGTGTGCCGCTTCGGCGGCGACGCGGTGGCGGTGCTCTTCGCGGGCATGGAAAAGGAGCGGGCCTTCATGGCGGCGGAGGAATTCCGCCGGTCCCTGGCGGCGCGCCTCTCGGTGAGCGCCGGTGTGGCGGCCTGCCCGGACGATGCGGACGGCGCGGCGGCGCTGTGCATCAAGGCGACGGAGGCGCTGTACCGGGCGAAGGTGTCGGGGCGGGGCAAGGCCTGCCTGGCGCGGGAGGAGAAGATGGTGACCAAGACGAGCCACTACACGCAGGGCCAGCTCATGGGCCTGCGGCGGCTGGCGGAGCGCGAGGGCATCGGCGAGGCGCTGCTGCTGCGCGAGGCCCTGAACGATTTGCTGAGGAAGCACAACTCCTGAACAGGGAGCGGCGACAACCAACAAGGAACGGAAACATGGCCAAAAACATCTACCAGAAGATATGGGACGCCCACCTGGTGCACACGCCGGAGGGCCAGGACAGCATCCTGTACATTGACCGGCACTACGTGCACGAGGTCACGTCGGCGCAGGCCTTCGAGGGGCTGCGCATCGCGGGGCGCAGGGTCCGCCACCCGGAAATGACCTTCGCCACCATGGACCACAACATCCCCACCACGGACCGGACGAAGCCGATCACCGACGCCCTGTCCAAGGCGCAGATAGACACGCTGAAGAACAACTGCGCCGAGTTCGGGGTGACCTGCTTTGACATGCACCACCCGCTCAACGGCGTGGTCCACATCATCGGCCCGGAGCTGGCGCTGACCCAGCCGGGCATGACGATTGTGTGCGGCGACTCCCACACGTCCACCCACGGCGCGCTGGGCGCGCTGGCCCACGGCATCGGCACGAGCGAGGTGGAGCACGTGCTCGCCACGCAGACGCTGCTCCAGAAGCCGTCGAAGACCATGGAAATCCGGGTGAACGGCGCGCTGCGCCCCGGCGTCACCGCCAAGGACGTGGTGCTCGCCATCATCGGCAAAATCGGCACGGCGGGCGGCACGGGCTACGTCGTGGAGTACACCGGTGAGGCCATCCGCGGGCTGTCCATGGAGGGCCGCATGACCGTGTGCAACATGACCATCGAGGCGGGCGCCCGCGCGGGGCTCATCTCGCCGGACCAGAAGACCGTGGACTACCTGAAGGGCCGCGCCTACGCGCCCAAGGACCGCGACTGGGACGAGCTGTCCGCGGAATGGCTCTCCTGGGCCTCCGACCCCGGCTGCGCCTACGACACGCTGGTCGAGCTGGACGGGGCGGACATCGAGCCGCAGGTGACCTGGGGCACCTCGCCCGGCATGGTCACCGGCGTTTCCAAACGCACGCCCGTGCTCGCGGAAATCGCCGACGCCAACACGCGCCTCGCCGCCGAAATGGCCCTGAAGTACATGGGTCTGGGCGAGGGTGTCCCCATGACCGAAATCGCCATCGACAAGATGTTCATCGGCTCCTGCACCAACGGCCGCATCGAGGATCTGCGCGAGGCCGCGAAGGTGGCAAAAGGCCACAAGAAGGCGGACTCGGTGAAACTGGCCATGGTGGTGCCCGGCTCCAACAAGGTCAAGGCGCAGGCCGAGGCCGAGGGCCTCGACAAAATCTTCCTCGCCGCCGGCTTTGAATGGCGCGAGGCGGGCTGCTCCATGTGCCTCGCCATGAACGACGACCGGCTGGAGCCCGGCGAGCGCTGCGCCGCCACCTCAAACCGCAACTTCGAGGGACGCCAGGGCAAGGGCGGGCGCACCCATCTGTGGAGCCCGGCCATGGCCGCCGCTGCCGCCGTGGCGGGGCATTTCGTGGATGTGCGCAACTGGGACTTCAGGGACTGAACCGCGCCACCGCGCGATGAAACACGGGTGAAAGGAAAGACACCATGGAACCCATCAAAAAATTGACCGGCATCGTCGCCCCCCTTGAGGCGCTGAACGTGGACACCGACCAGATCATCCCCAAGCAGTTCCTCAAGCGCATCGGCCGCACCGGTTACGGCGACGTGCTCTTCTACGACTGGCGCTATCTGGACGACGGCAAAACGCCCAACCCGGACTTTGAGATGAACACCCCCCGCTACCAGGGCGCAAGCATCCTGCTGAGCAAGGAGAACTTCGGCTGCGGCTCCTCCCGCGAGCACGCCCCCTGGGCGCTCCACGACTACGGCATCCGGGTCATACTCGCCCCGTCCTACGCCGACATCTTCTACAACAACTGCTTCAACAACGGCATGGTGCCCGTCCGCCTCGCGGACGACATCATCGAGCGGTTGTTCGCGGAAGTGCGCGCGTCGGAGGGGTACTCGCTGACCGTGGATCTGGAGTCCATGACCATCACCAGGCCCTGCGGCGGCGTCATCCCCTTCGAGCTGAACCCCTTCCTCCGCGAACGCCTGCTCAACGGGTGGGATCAGATCGGCCTGACCCTCCGCTTCGAGGACAAAATCGCCGCCTACGAAAAGGCGCGCGGCATCGCCTGAGCGCCGCCGCACCGGACACAACCGATGACAGGGGCCGGTTCCGCGCCGCACACGCCGGGACCGGCCCCCTCTTTTCCCATAACCGCGCGCCCCTGTGGGGGCGGACCCCTGTGTCCGCCCGCAACCCCTCCACTGCACGCCGCGCCGCCACTGTGATAAAATTCCATTGGACTGGACGGGTTTTCGCCCGCAAACTGGGAGACGACAACATGCCCATATACACCTACCAAATCATCAACGAAGACGGCTCCGAGGGACCCACCTTTGAATACGCCCACGGCATGAACGAACCGCCGCTGGCGGAGCATCCCGAAACGGGCCAGCCCGTGAAACGGGTCTTTGCCGCACCCCACGTGGCGGGCTGGGGCAACGAGCGGGTTTCCAAGCAGATGACCAGAGACCAGAACGTGGAGCGCCTTGGTTTCACCAAGTACGTGCGCAACGGCAAGGGCCACTATGAGCGCACCGCGGGCGGCGCGGGCCCGAAGCAAATCAGCGTGAAGGACACGGACTGAGCAAAACAAACGCGGCGTCCGGACACGG
>JBHEKP010000023.1:0-4938 GCA_041859375.1 Candidatus Hydrogenedentales bacterium
ATGTACAACTGCACCAGCCGCAGGCTGGGGGAACCGTATACGCGATCCGGCATGGCACGCCTCCACAGGTTGGGCAACACCCCTCCATCATGCCCGCAACGCCTTTCCCGATCAAGCGGAAAAGGCATCTCGCTCTTCCCAAGTGTCCATTTTCCAGAATATGGACACTATGAAGCTATGAATAAAAAATTCTTGTTGACAAGCAGTAAAACTTCTGTTAAAAGGGAATCAGAAAGTGGAACCGCAACCGGCGTGAGGGAGCGCCGGAAGCGGCCACAAGGAGGACGCCGTTGAAGGGCGGCGCAAATAAGGAAGCGGCAGTGATACAGCGCGAACCGTCGTTTGTCAATGTTTTTTTTTGGTCGTTTTAACAAGGTAATTAGCATAGTAACGCTGCTGTGCTTCCTGCCGTCCTCCCTTCCAATCGGAGGCCTTGCCGCATGGGCGGAAGCGGAGAGGCCCAAATTCAGTCCGGTTGAGCTGCCACCCCTGACGCCACCGGCACACCCCCAAACCGCCCAGACGGAACATAAGCTCCGCCTGCTTGGAGATTCCGAACTGCAAACAACGGCCAGCCAGTCCGGTCAGGCGGTTCGCCATCTCCTGCCCGCATTGGACATGGTGCTCTCGCAAATGCCCGAGGGGCCGGCGGCCGATGATCCGGAAATTTCGCCAACCACACAGGCTATTGTCCAACTCGGCGGGGATCAGGACACGGCCCTTCTCAACAGAATACTGTCAGTGGATCTGCCTGCGCTTCTTGACTCCGAAAACCGGGCGGCGGCAATTGACCAGCTTGCACGCTCACTTCCTGATCCTGCCATCTCAGCACAGTCCCGCATTCTGTCAGTGGAATTTTACACACTTTGCGCCGCCGCCGCGGAACGCGCCCTTGACAGCCAAAACGCTCTTGAACTCCGGAAGAACGCCTTTTCCACCTCGGCTCCGATCCTGGACATGGTCAGGGAAAGCACGGAAGATCCGGCGCTGGCACTGATGATCCTGCGCCATTACAGGGCCGCGCGCGCCCTTTCCCGGGACACCGCCCATGAGACGGCGGCGCGGCTTGAACAACTCCGGAACGATCTGCCGGAATCCGCCGCACGCGCGGCTGTGTTGTTTGCCTTGGGGGACCATGAGCTCATCACAAACAACAATCCCGGCTCCGCCTATTTACGCTATTATGACGCGTCCCGCGCCTATGATCGGCTTTTGGAAAACGGAACGCTTGCGCGCGGAGCTGCGGCAGGCGACAGGGGCACCTTTGAGTGGGCGTTGTTAAACGCGAATGCCCTGTCGAACACCAATCGTGACGGGCTGGCGGCGGAACAATACGGGCGTCTGCTCCAGGAGTACAGCCCCGAACAAGCGGGAATATTGTGGCATGAGGCCTGGATGGAAGGTGCTGCCGCCCGGTATGAGTCCAACCAGGACGACTTCGAGGCGGCCTTCAATCTTTACCGGGGATATCTGGAGCGTTTCCCATCGGGGATGCGCGCGCCCGAAGCCATGCTTGGCATGGCATGGCTCTATCAGGCGGCGGGCGATCCCGCGAGCGCTGTTCTGCTTTATGAGGAGGTTATGGCCCGTTGTCCGGATTTGCTTCCCGGTCGTGGCGCGTCCGGGCGCATAACGGAGATTCACGGGCACGGCCTCTTGACCGAAACCCCCGCGGAAGAATTTGTGGCGGATAATAAGACGGATTTGCCCCTGTGCGGGCCTCTTGCCTTGTCCGCATGGTTGAAGACAATGGGCCGGGAGGTTCCGGCGGAGGCGCTGGCCCGTTTGGCTGGGACCGATGCGCGGGGAACCACCATGCGCGGACTCATTGACGCCGCGAAAAAGCACGGGTTAAAACTGGGCGGTGTTGAGGCGGAGACTGTGGGAGCCCTTCCGCTGCCCGCAATTGCCTTTGTGCGCGGCAACCATTTTGTGCTTGTCACGGGCATGCAGGAGGAAATTGTCCGACTGGTGGACATGGGCGGCGGGGAAAAAGAGATGTGGGTGGGCGATTTCGCCCGTGAATGGGACGGTAAGGCGCTGGTGCGCCGTTCCTCGCTCGGCAAACGCTCCCTGGGGCGTCTGGAATCAGAGAATGTTGTGGGGGCGGGAGGTGGCCATCAAGAAGGCAAGGTTCTTGTACACCTGACTGATGAGGCTCTGGATGGCCTTGTTGGCGGCGAGGCGGCGGACTGTGTGAATCAGGGGCCGGGTTGTGGAGAAATAGATTGCGGGGCATGCGTGCCATCGGGGGGCGGCAACGGCCCCGGTGGCGATGGTGAGGGCGGCGATGGCGGGGATGGCGGGTTCCCCCCCAGGGACGTCAAGTGTTGCAAGGCCCCATGTCCCGCCAGCATACCCCGTGGGCCCGGCAGATCTTCGGTTGATCCGCCCTTTACCCCTGAGGCGCAAATGGGAAGCACTGTGCAGGTGTTTCAGACGGCGGCATATTTTAACGAGACCGACATCGCCATCCCAATAAAGGGCGGAGGCAGGCTCAATTTCAGCCGCCGCTGGTTCAACGCCTGGGGTTGGGCAAGGGGATACACCGCCGACACGGCAAAGGTGTGGGGCAACAACATTGGCCGGGGCTGGATTCACGGCTTCAACATGCACCTTGTTTGTTCCGAAACCATGCTGGGCAACGGCGCGCCGGAGCGGGTGGCCTTTTATGATCAGACGGGCACAGCCCGCTTTTACGAGTATGACAGCGCTTCGGGTAACACCCAGTACTTCATTCCGACCGACACAGCCCCCCTTGAACTGCGCCTCACCATCATGACCCGCGACGCGGTCACCGGACGTTTCGCCCTTCTGTTTGACGATGACAGCCGTTATGAATTTTCCGCGCACACCGGCTCTCCCGACTATTTCGCGCGGCTGGAGTACATGATTGACCGCAACGGGAACACCATCACCCTCGGCTATAACGGCGCGGTGGGAGTCGGACGCCTGGTCCAGGTGCTGCCCCCCCAGGGCGACAGCCGATATTTTGAAATGACCTATGATGTGAACGGCCGCCTGTCCACACTGGCCCTCAGGAAGTCCGGCGTGACCGAACCGCTTAAAACCGTGACCTACAGCTACCAGGACGACCGGCTTGCCGGTGTGTCTTATGATGATGGAACCGGTGTGTCTTATGAGTATGCCCTTCCCGCGCAGGACGGCACCTCCGGGTTGAACATCACCCGCAAGGTGGACCGGGAGGGGCTTGAACACCTTTACCAGACGGAATACGGCCTCACCTACTGGGGATACCAGGCGAAAAAAATCACCTATACCGCCCCGAGTGGTCTGGTCACCACCTATGAGCGCGATGTTTTCACCACGAACCAGTACAGCACCCATTGTCTGGTGTTGAACAAGGACACTTCGGGCACGGCGCTGCGCCGTATAAAATATGAAATGGGGTATGACGGATTCTATGTGTCCAAGATTAACTACTATCAGAATCCGAACGGCACCGGCATGCAAACATGGACGCACACCTTTGACACCGCAAGGCGGCTGACACAGGTGAAAGAGCCCGGCAATGTGGTTTATCTCAACCGCACCCACACCAGCGAGGGACGGACCGCCACCGTTTCCCGTGTTGACGGAAAAACCGCCACATGGACCTATGACGCCAACGGGCGCATCAGCCAGTTCACCGATTTCCACGGCGTGACCACCCAGTTCACCCGCGACACCGCCGGGCGGCTGACGAAAATAGACAGGCCCGGCTATGCCGCAGCCGGACTGCGTTACGAGTACAACACGGCGGGACAAACGGCAAAAACCACGGACCCCATGGGCGGCGAGACCACCTTCACCTATGACGCCACCGGCAACCTTCTTTCCGTCACCAATCCGGAAAATGAAACCACCAGCATGACCTATGACGACTTTGGGAGGCTGGTTACGCAGACCAGCCCCGCCGGGGCGGTGACCACCTACACCTACGAGGACGGGTGCTCCGCCTGCGGCGGCGGCAAACTGGCCTCCGTCACCTATCCGAACAACACCACTGTTGAATACGGCTATGACACCCAGGGACGCTTGGAGGCCGTGACGGATCCCGCGGGCGCCGTCACCACCTATACCTATGACACGGCGGGACGGCTCAAGCGTGTTTATCCGCCAAACACGGGCGGCGCCTACACCGAGTTCACCTATGATCTGCTTGGCCGGCAGACCGCCGTGCGCGATTTGGCCGGAAAGATGCAATACACCGAGTATGACTATCTTGACCGGGTGGTGCGCGTTGCGGACCACAACAACGCCACCATTGCGGCGCACACCTACAGCGTCATCGGCCAGAAGCTCAGCACCACCGACGGGCGGGGCAACACCACCACCTGGTCCTACACCAGCGCCGGGGATCTCTACTATGAGAAGGACGGCCTGAACAAGTACCGTTACCGCAGCTATGACGCCAACGGACGGCTCGCCGCCGTGTACACCCCCGGCAACACAGTGCGCACCGAATTCGCCTACAACGCCGCCTCCGGGTTCCTCACCACCGTGACCTACAAGCAAAGCGGCCAGCCCGACAATGCCGTTTCTTACACCTACGACGGCAACGGGCGGCTCGCCCAAACCGTGGACTGGAACGGCGGACTGGGGGTGCTTTACGGATATGACGACACGGGGCGTCTGGCGACAAAATGGGATTTGGTCAACGGCGTTGTTGTGAACAACACCTATGACACGGCGGGCCGCCTCGCGGGCGTGTCCGACAACGCCGGACGGCAAACCGCCTATGCCTACAACAACATGGGCTGGCTGACCCAGGTGTCCTCCGGATCCCGCAGTTTCAACTATGTTTATGATACACTGGGACGCAGGACGCAGTTGCAGTACCCCAACGGGATGACGGCAAACTACGGGTACGACACCCGGGGCCGCCTGACGGACATCCACCTGAAGGACGGGGCGAACGTGACGCTGGAGCGGTAC
>JBHEKP010000269.1:0-3679 GCA_041859375.1 Candidatus Hydrogenedentales bacterium
ACTCCGGCGGCGCGATTTCCGTGATGTATGACAGCGCGGCGGGGGATGCCACCGGCGACAAATACCGGCCCGCGGAGGCGCAGTGGGGCGGCTGGTTCAACGGCGCGGGCGCATGGCGCACGGCCCTTTTCGAGTTGCGCACCCCCCTGCTGGACAGCCGCCAGAACATGGGCGCGGACTTCCGCATCACCAACGCGCGGTTGATTGTGCGGCGGGTGGCGTTGTACGCCGAACGCCCGGCGGTGGAGATCCCGGACGGCCCCCCCGCCCGGAAACGGGTCAGTGCGGCGCGCATCGGCAAAGGGGGACGCCACATCATCGGCGGCTTTGACCCCGTGGACGCGGACAGCGCCCGGCAGGCGCAGAAACAGCTCGACTCCATCCTGCCCGTGCTCCGCTCCATGGGCGTGACCAGCCACGAGGGCTATGTGCGCTGGGACCTCTGCGAGCCCGAACCCGGCCGCTATGACTGGAGCATTTACGACGGCTATGTGGATCAATACAAAAAACACGGCCTGAAATGGGTGCCCTTCCTCATCTGCGGCTCCGCCTACAGCCTGCCGGACTGGTTTTACAAGAAGGAGGGGTTTCAGGGCTATGTCTGCCTGGAGCACGGCGAAACGTCCGACGTGGCCTCCCTCTGGAATCCCGCGCTCCGGGAGCACCTCGCCCGCTTCATTCAGGCCTTCTGTGAACATTACCGCGGCAGCGGCGTGGTGGAGTCCATCCTGCTCGGCATCACCGGAAACTACGGCGAGGCGATTTACATCGCCTCGGGCAACGACTGGACCGCCAACACCCACGGAGAGTACCACACCCACAGCGGTTTCTGGGCGGGTGATCCGCTGGCCGTGGCTGATTTCCGGCGCTTCCTGACGGAAAAATACGGCACCGCCGAAAAGCTCTCCGCCGCCTGGGGAAGCCCCGTCGCCGACATTGCCCAGATGCAACCCTTCCTGCGCAAAGACGCGCCGAACAACCGGGCCTGGCTGGACTTCTGCGGCTGGTACACCGGCTCCATGAACGACTACTGCCGCTTCTGGCTCGGCAACATCCGCAAGGGCTGGGATGGCAAGGTGGAAATCTGCACAGGCGGCCACGCCCCGGCGGAGCACGGCGCGGACTTCGGCGAACAGTGCAAAATCGCCGCCGAATACGGCGCGGGCGTGCGCATCACCAACGAGGGCAGCGACTACCGGGCCAATTTCTCCCTCACCCGCTGGGTGGCTTCGGCGGGCCGCCAGTACGGCGCCTACTACAGCTTCGAACCCGCGGGCATGGTGGACACTCAGGGCGTCATCGCCCGCGTGTACAATGCCACGGCCTCCGGCGCGGCGGGCCTCCACTATTACTACCCCAACATCTACGGCGATGACCGCGCCCGCGCCAACTGGGTGCGCTGGGCCGGCGAGTTCAGGCAGCGCGCGCCCCGCACGGAAATCGCAGTCTATTACCCCCACACCCAAATCCTGCTCACAGAGAACAAATTCCTTGAAAAGGTGCAGCCCCTCCGCGACTGTTTTGACTTTGCCTACCGCAGCGACCAACAGATCCTTGACGGCGGACTGAAGGATGTCAGGGCGTTGGTACTCATCGGCGCCACCGTCGCCGAAAAGCCCGTGTGGGACGCCGTTGCCGCATGGCGGCGCAATGGCGGGCTGGTGATCGCCGCCGACGGCGCGGGCAGGCTGCGCACCGTTGAGGGCGACGAGTCCGTCCATGACACCGTCCTCGGCGCGGGCGACGGCAAAGGCCGCGCCGTGGTCTTCGCGGGACAGGCCGATGGCAAGCCCTACCGCGACTTTCTGGTGGACACCCTGCGCGGCGCGCCCGAACTTTCCCGCGCCACCCGCGCCATGATCGTTGCCGACGGCCGCGAGGACCGGGTCTTCGCCACCGTCACCGGCGCAAACCGCCTCCTCTGGCTCAATTACACCGCCCACCCCGCGAAAAAGGCCGGAAAAAGCCTGCCCCCCTGGTCCATCACCACCACCGCGCTGCGGTGATTACTTGGTGACCTTTCCCGGCCAGCGCTCGATGTTGCCGTCCTTGTGGGCAATAACCGCCGAACCGTCGTCGGCAACGGCGACGGAGCCTGTCCCGCCCAAGGGGAAACGGTAGCGGCGGAGTTTCACCCCCTCCAGCACCGACCAGAGAGCCGCCTCGCCGTATCCGTTCGCGTTGTGGCAAAAAACGTAGTCCCCGTTTTTGCTGAACACGGCGCGGGTGTTGATGTTGCCGTTCTGGTCGCGCTGATCGGATATTTCGGGATGGATGGTGCGCACCAGCCGCCCCGTCTCCCGGTCCCACACGCGGATGACCACACCCTGCCCGCTGGTGACCACAAAGTGCTCATCCCCCGCGAAGCACACATCAAGATAGGGGCTTGTTTTGAAACGGTCCGTCACCGTCCCCGCCATGTCCGCCACGGTCATCATCGTTGATTCCAGAAAACCCGCCTGGGATTTGTTGGAATAATTTGGGTATACCTTCTCCTCCTCCACAAAAGATCGGACGGGTTCCCCGGTGTGGGCGTCGAAAAGAGCCGCCTTGCCGCGCCCACCCGCCAGCAACAGGTTGCCATCCCTGGTGAACATCTTCTCAAACCACCAGTTCCGGGGTATTTTCAGGGGAACCCGCCGGTAATTCTCATCTATCCGAATCACCTCGGCGGACTCGTAACGGGCCGCCACCACCACTGCACCATTGTCGGAGGCATAAAAATCCCTGATGTATTCGCCCGGAGTTTCCATTTTCCAGACCACAGCGGGCGTGTCTGAGCCCACCGCATACAGGCCGTATTCCTTTTCCTCGCTTTGTATGATGAAATGCCGCCCGTCGGGTGTCAGTAATTTTGGTTCCCCAGTTCCTTCCCAAAGCACACCCCCATCACCTTCCGCCAGAATCTTGAGGGTCCTCATTACCGAAGAATGGTCTTTTGACCGATCCCAAATCTTGAGGAGCAACACCGGGCTGTTCTCATGGTGAAAGGGCAGGCCGCTCTCATTGTCCTTGTTCCAGGAAAGATTCCATTCCCGAAGTATCTGGCCATTGTCTATACGTTGCAGCCAATAATGTTTGGTCTGTTCCCTCCTGTTTTCCCTTGAGAAGAGCATGTCCAAGCCTCTGCCGGGCAGGCTGACACAGGTACCGCGCAAAAATACGTTTTCCCCGAGCAGTTTCTCAGGCGGGGAATCCGGTCCCCCGGGCCAGCGGAAAAGCGCCCCCCCCGAATCGAGGGTGAAGAGGACCGGCCAGTCATTTGTCCAGGAAATTTTGGTGACATCCACCAGGTTGTGTCCTTCCGGGGGGAAGTCGCCCCTGGTGGCACCCGTTTCCGGATCAAAGATCATGGTGCTGCCAACAAAGAAATTATGCACACATAGAAAACGCCCGTCCGGGGTCCAGTTTGCCCGGAAATTCACATCCACGGGCGCTGTTTCCATGATGATTTTCCCCGTCCTGCCGTCCGCAATCCGGAGGGGTTCCACCCTGTTCCGCTCAAGTTCTTCGTGCCATTGCTTCAGCACAATCTGGCCCCTGCTGGAAATGTCGGCCCAGGCCAACTCCCACCCCTTGTCCAGATAATATTCGCCGGTTTCTTTCCCCTCCGCCACGTCAATGAGCCGGACGATTCCGGTGCCCCTTGTCTCGTGGGCGGTTTTTTCCGTTAACAGCA
>JBHEKP010000039.1:0-5032 GCA_041859375.1 Candidatus Hydrogenedentales bacterium
CCGTCGCTGTCGGAGGAGCCGCCGCCGTCAAGCGTCACATCCACCATGCCGGGCCCGGCCTTGCCGGACAATTCAACATACGGGATGTCGATGTCCTGATCCGGGCCCGCATTGGCAACCGGCGGCGCGTTCACCGAAATGACCACCGTGTCCGCAGCGCTGACCGCGCCGTCGTTGTCCGTCACCACCAGCGTAAACACATGGGTGCCCGCGCCGAGCGACACCACGGGATTCACCGCGTCCGCAGGCTCCGGAACGCCGGACCAGTCGTATGCGGCAATGGTCCCGTCGCTGTCGGTGGAGGCGCTGCCGTCAAGCGTCACATCCACCGTGGACGCGCCAAGGGCAAGGCTGAGACCCTGGTCGGGACCCGCGTCCGCCACCGGCGGGATGCTCACCCTGATGATCACCTCGTCGGCCTCGCTGATCGCGCCGTCATCGTCGGTGACCATGAGTGTGAAGACATACTCACCCGCGCCAAGGGCCACCACCGGCGTTGCCGTGTCCTCCGGATCGGGCGTGCCGCTCCAGGAATAGGCGGCGACCGTGCCGTCGCTGTCGGTGGAACCGCCACCGTCAAGCGTCACATCCACCGTGGACGCGCCAAGGGGCAGGTTGACCTGCCGGTCCGGGCCCGCATCGGCCACAGGCGGCGTGTTGACCGTGATGATCACCGTGTCGGCCAGGCTGGCCGCGCCCAGGTTGTCCGTGACAATGAGGGTGAAGACATGCACGCCCGGCCCGACGGTCACCGTCGGGTTGGCGATGTCCTCCGGATCCGGATCACCCATCCAGGCATAGGCGACAATGGTGCCGTCGCTGTCCGTGGAGCCGCTGCCGTCCAGCGTCACGTCCACCGTGAGGGCGCCGGGGGGCAGGTTGAGATCCTGATCGAGACCGGCATCGGCCTCGGCGACCGGCGGAAGGTTGACGCATACCATGACCATGTCGGGATCGCTGACCGCGCCCTGATCGTCCGTGACCACCAGGGTGAAGGTGTGGCAGCCGGGGCCGAGGGTGACGACCGGCCGCATGACATCATCAGGATCCGGCTCGCCGGTCCATGTGTAGGACACGATGGACTTCGCCCCGTCGGAGGAGCCGCCCGCGTCAAGCGTCACATCGATCGTGGCCGCACCAAGCGGAACGGTCACCTGCTGGTTGGGGCCGGCCTCCGCCGAGGGCGCGGCGTTCGGGCCAACGGTGGTGAAATCCCACTCGTAATCCTCCGCCAGGCCGCGGTTCGCCGTGGCAATCGCCGTGATGATGCCGATGCCGACGGGTATCAGCACCAGGGGGAGATCACACTTGTCGCACTTCGCGGCGGTTTTTTCGCCGCCGTCCTCCCTGGCAATTTTTGCCGTGTAAAGCGTCCCCGGAAGCAGCGGGTTCGCGGGGGTGAAGGTGGCCGTGCGCGTCCGGGTGTCATAGGCGACCGTCCCCGGCACCAGGGTTGCCCCCTGGCGAAGGGTGAAGGTGGCCGCATTGACGGCGCCGGGATCAATCTTCGCGCTGATGACGGCGGTTATGGGCCTGTCCAGGGGCACGCCCGTGGCGCCGTCCGCGGGGTCGGTGACGGTCACCCTGGGGGCCGGGGCGCAACCCGCCACGGCAAGCGCCGCCAGGGCGCAGCACAGCATGACCGCATTCAGTCTGAACTTGGTTTGAGTAAACATGCGACGACTCCTCCATCATGTTCGGTCCGCCGGACTCCGCGCCTTGCGGTTCGACCCAAAACGCCGCCGGTCCCGTTTGCGGTTGCGATGATTCCCGGCAACACCCTTGACGCACCCGGTTTTTTGAACGGCGGGAATCAGACACCTTCACCCTTCAAAAAACACTTTCCCCATCAAGCCTCATTTACTCATAACCCAAGTGGATGAAGTATGACACAGGCGGGACCGTTGCACAATCAATATTTGCGTTAGCAACACTAAGATTTTAACTAGTAATAGATCCTGAAAATCGCCTTGCGCCCCTCAAAGCGCCTTATTCGCTCCGGTTCTCAATAAGCGCCAAGGGAGAGCGCCGTTTCAATGAAGCACAGGTAATTTTCAACGGTCTTTTCCGAAAGGGGCGTGTTGATGGGCGCCGCGGTGGGCATGATGACATAGCCGCCGCCGCGCTTGGCCGCGTCCATGCAGTCCCTTACCGCGCGGGCCACCATGTCCGGAGTGCCTTGCTCAAGCAGTTTCAGTTGCAGGTTGCCAAAGAGGCACATGCGCCCGCCCACACGCGCCTTCACCTCCGCCAGTTCGATGTCGCCGTCCGGCGGTGCCTCGCAGGGGTCCAGCCCGTCCGCGCCGGTGCGGGCGATCATGTCCAGAACCTGTCCGATTTTTCCATGGCAATGAAAACGCGCCAGGGCGCCCGCCTCATGGATCATCGTGATCATTTCGGTGGCATGGGGCGTCACATGGGCGTCGAAAAACTCGGGGGGCAGGTAGGGCGGCGTGGCGTATTCGGGTCCGCAGATCCGGTAGAGGTCCACGGTGCGCGCATCAAGACGGCGGCGCAGGTTTTCAAGGCAGCGCCCGCGCATGACTTCCACGGTGCGCGTGAAATGTTCCGGCTCAGTCAGCGCCCACAGGGTGTAGTCCCCGAATTCCATGAGGTCGGCGGCCATCCACAGCGGATCGGCAAGGCTGTCCATGATGACACCCCCCTCCCCCACTTCCCCCGCGGCGCGGGCATAATCCGACACATCATAGTCGGGGGGCAGGTAGGGGATTGAAAGCGCGCGGTCCACATCGGCGGGGCTTTTGCACCAGTGCTCGAGCTGCCAGGTGGTGTGGACGTTGTCAAACACCTTCACCGCCGAGGTAATGTCGCCCTTTGGGGTGTGGAGCACCCGGCGGGTGACGGTGGCGCCGTCCCCGCGCTCAACCACCGTCTCCATGTCCACGGGGTGGGCGGATCCCAAAAAAGTCTCGTTCGAGCCCGGTTCCCACATGCACAGGCAGTCGGTCTTCTCCCGGATGATCCGCATCAGCGGCGCGTAGGACGGATCGTTGTTTTCGAAGGCGCGGCTGTTGCGCCCCACCAGCTCATAGGTGGACACGGGCACCCGGTCGGGCTCGCCGCCCGCCAGGGCCGTCAATATGCGCCCGCGCGATGTCATGCCCCGTCCTCCTCCGTCGTGTCCGGCTACTTGAGCAGCGGCAGGAGTTCCCTGAATTCCGGGGTTCCCGCGCGGCCGAGCATCTCGAAGACGGCCATGAGCACCGACACGGGCACCGCGCCCGCCCGGGTCATGCGGCGCATGCCCGCCTTGTACTCGCGCTTGCTGCTGGACACCACGGCGTCGGAGGCCACAAAGACCTCGTAGCCCGCGGCGAGCGCCGCGAGCGCCGTCTGCGACACGCACACATGGGCCTCCATGCCCGTGAGGATGATCTGGCTGCGGCCCGTGCCCTCCAGCGCCTCCCGGAATTCCGCGTTGGCAAGGCAGCCGAACTCCATCTTGGGGATGGGAGCGATCCCCTCCAGCGCGGGCGCGATGCGCGGGTGGGTGCCGCCCAGCCGCTCCGGGTTCTGCTCCGTCACCAGCACCGGCACGCCCAGGACGCGCGCCGCGCGGATCATCCGCTCCGCATTGGACAGATAGGACTCAACCACCTCCGCCGATTTCGGCAGCAGCACCTCCTGGATGTCCACCACCACCAGCACGGCCCGATCCCTGTTCAGCATCATAACGCGCTCCCTGCGGGGGGGTGTCCGCGCCCCGCGTTGGATTCATTGTACCGGCACGCCTGCCGGTGTTGCACACAGGTTACTCGCAGCGGAATTTTCCGCGTTCTTTTTTCTCCGCGGCCGGACCATTCCCGCAGGGGACGGAGGGGCGGGGTGTCCGGGGCTTTGTCCAGCACGCTCCCCGGCGTGAGCAGCACGGAAAGGGCGCGTTCCGCCCCCGCAGGCACAAGCACCTCGAAGCCCACCTGCCGCGTGCCGGGGTTGGGGCTGTCCCATTCGTTGCGCGGCTCCGTGGACCAGGTTTCCACCACCGCCCCCTCCGGTTCCAGCACCTGAAAGAGGAGCCGTTTGTCCCCCTGCGTAAGCAGCGCCCGGCCCGGCGCGTTTTCCGCCACCTCCGCCGGGGTGTTCATGACCCAGCGCACCCGCGCGGGCGCGTCCGACGCGGCCACCTCGTCCCGCACCAGCACCCGCCCGTCGGGAAGCAGGGCAAAGCCCCGTTCGGCGCGGGCCAGCTGTCCCCCGTAGAGCGCGCCCAGATCCATGACCGCGTGGGGGAACTTTTTGTCCGCCGAAAATTCCGTGAAATCCGCCCGCGCGGTGACCTTCTGCGCCGCACCGTCCACCGTCAGCGTGTTGTGGCTGCTGTTGTGGTAGCGCCACACGCGCCAGCGGTCGGCTTTTTGCGTGCGGTTCCAGATGTCCAGCCCCCGCGCCTCCAGTGCGCCGTAGCCCTCGGCCCCGAAGTCCAGCGCCCAGCGCGCGCCGTCGGCGTCCAGCACAAAGGAGCCCGCGTCCATGTGGCCGTGGTTGGCGAAGGGGGTGCCCGCTTTGGCGGCGAGAAACACCGCATCCGGATCGGTCCAGGAACTTCTCATGACAACGAGGGGGTTCTGCCCCTCCCCCTTCCAGCACAGGGGCAGTTGCGGCTTCTTTGCGGTGCGTCCGTCCCACCACAGCAGCAGCAGCGGCAGAAAGCGGTTTTGCGCGGCGCTGTCTCCGCTCAGCAGTTTTTCCAGCCACTGGTGCTCGAACCAGGCCCAGCCCGGCTCCTTCCACCGGCGGGCGAACCAAAACACGGCGGGGAAGCACGCGCCGCGTCGGCCGCAGTCGCTGAAGTTGAAATGATCGCCCGTGGGGCCGGTCATCAGCAGGGGAAAGGCGCCGGTCTCGCGGAAGCCGGGAAAATCGGCCAGGCCAAAGTCGCCGCCCAGGGCGGATTCCAGCGCGGCGATGAGCAGCACGTTGTAGGTGGTGCCGTACTCCCAGTAGCTCGGGCCCTCCACATACACGCCGTCGGGCTGGTAGGTGCGCATCGCATACGGCAGCCCGTCCAGGG
>JBHEKP010000286.1:0-59770 GCA_041859375.1 Candidatus Hydrogenedentales bacterium
TTGGCCTGTATCCGGGCCATGCGCTGTTCGAGGGCGGTGCGCCGGGGATTTTCGGCAAAATTGCGGTAGAAGGAGCCCGCATCGCGCATCTTTTCCAGCGTTTCCGCGCACACCCGCGCCGCGCGGCGGAGATCGCGCAACTGGTGCTCCAGATGCTTTGACAATTCGGCGGCGGCCTCCGCGTCGCCGGGGAATTCCCGGTGCCACGACTCCAGCGCCTCAAGGAGTTCGGCAAAGCGGGCGCGCCGCTTGCAGGCGAGGCTGAGCATTTCGAGGCATTCCCTGCGGAGCGGGGTTTCCCTGTTTTCCTCCAGATAGGACTTGGCCAGGGTGACCACCTTGTCATACTGCTTTTTCTTGAAGTGCAGCCGCACCAGGGAAAGCTGGTCCTCGTGGCACTCGAACTCGGAGCCCTCCGGCCGGGAGAGCCGTTCCCCCAGCAGGCCCACCAGGGTGACCATGGACAGGATGTCAAAGCGGTGGTGGTAAAAGACGCCCTCCAGCGGGCGGGCGTCGCGGCTGTGGAGGTATTCAAGCCACAACTGCGGGATGAGATGGCCGGGCACGTCGCCGTGGCGGCGCACGCCGAGCACCTCCCGCTCCAGGTTGCCGAGGCTGCAATCGTTCAGGCGGCGTTTCCAGAAACGGCGGGCTGTGTGCACCAGGTCCAGGTGCAGCGCGCCGTCCAGGGGAAAGGGCACCCGCTGCTGCACGAAGCGGGTGCGCAGCAGGGGCAGATCAAAACTTTTCCCGTTGAAGCTGACTATGGTGTCGCATTCCCTGAACTCCGCGGCCAGCCACCGGAGCATGGGCTCCTCGTCGTCGTAGTCGCGCATGAAGCACTGGTCGAGGCGGAACATGCCCTCTTCGGTGAAGCGTCCTATGCCCACCAGGAAGGCAACGGTGCCCGCGCCTCCGGCCAGACCGGTGGTTTCCGTGTCCATGAAGAAGGAGCGTGCGGGTTTGCATTCCACGAGGGAATTGTCGTTGCCCACCAGCGCCAGATGCTCGGCACTGCTGGAAAACGCCGCGGCCAGCGGCATGTCCCCGTGCAAATGCTCCACAGGGTATTCATTGCGGAACAGGAAAAAGCCGTCGGCGGGGTCGCCGATGATTTCCCCGCCCAGCACCCGGTCCACCTCGTGGAGTCCCTTTTTTCGGGGCAGGTCTTCACCCTGCCGTTCCCGTCGCAGGGCCAGTCCGGACATGAGGCCCAATCGTTCGTTCAGGCGGCGCTTTGACTCGGAGTCAAAAGTCGGTTGGGGTGTTTCTTCAGTATTTTCACCCTTTGAGGCCCCCTCAAATCCCCCTTCAAGGGGGGGCCCTTTAGAGGGGGGGGCTTTTGGGGTGTTTGGCCGGGGCTTTCCCCTGCCCCCCTCATTTGGGAGTTCGGAGGCGGGTTTCAGACCCAGCCGTTTGAAGAGTTCCTTTGGGTCCTTGGGGTCAGCCATGGGCCGCCTCCGGTGGAACGGTGTTTTCGAGCGCCCGTTTGGCCAGCAGGAGCGCGCCCTTTTTGCCGTAAATGCCCGATTCCACCGCCGGACCCACGCAGCTTGGGCATCCCTCGCCGCATGGACAGCCGGCCAGGAGGGACACGGCCGCCTGGAGGAGCCGTTCATGGTGGGTGAACAGTTTGTCCGCAAAACCCACCCCGCCCGGATAGGTTTCATAGAGGAACACGGACGGTTTTTCCGAGACCGGCGCGCGCAGCATGGCCTGGGCGCGGATGTCCCCCAAATCGCAAAGCACGTGTACCGGAGCCACCTGGCGCAGCGCGCTGGCGAGCCCGTTCAGTGCCGCGCCCAACTGGTCCTTGTCCAGGCCAAGCTCCTCCGCCGTGCCGTCGTCATACTCAATCCAGTAGCCCGTGGTGTGCATGGTCTGCTCGGGCAGGTGGATTTCCCCCCACCCCACATTCTCATGGGTGCCGAATTTTATTTTCTTGTAGATGGTGGGCAGCCAGGTGACGCTCAGTTCCCCGGAGCATTTCATCCACTTCGCGCCCGGCTGCTCCCTGAAACGGTCCATCACCTTCAGATCCACCTTTGTCTCCGCGTCGGTGTAATAGTCCACCTCCACCGGTTTCGCGTGGGCCTTTCTGTTTTCCAGGTCCAGCTCCTCAATGATGTACTGGCGGGTCTCGTGCAGGTACACCGCGTTCTGGTACACCTCGGTGGGCGCGGCGAAATAGTCAATTTCGCCGATGACCCGGCCGTTGTCGCTCATGTCGATGATGACCACGTTGCCCGGCGCGGCCGTGCGCAGGCTGATGTCCGTGGCCGGGTAGGTTTCCGCGCTCCAGTGCCATTTGTCGCGCGCCTTGCGCAGGATGCGGCAGTCCGCCAGGTAGTCCAGCAGTTCGGCGGTGGAATGGGCGTCCACGCCGAAGGACTCCCCCTCAACGAAGGGGAGCTCGAAGGCCGCGCACTTCACATGGCTGGCCAGGATGAAGAGGTTGTTGGGATCCACCGTGCCGTGTTCGGGCGGCTGGTCGAAGAAGTACTCCGGATGGGCCACAATGTACTGATCCAGCGGCGCGCTGGTGGCCACGAGCACCACGAGCGCCACGTTGTTGCGCCGCCCGGCCCGGCCCGCCTGCTGCCAGGTGCTGGCCACGCTTCCGGCGTAGCCGGTCATGATGCACACGTCCAGCGAGCCGATGTCTATGCCGAGTTCCAGCGCGTTGGTGCTGACCACGGTCATCACCTTTCCCTCGCGCAGCCCCTGCTCGATTTCCCGGCGCTCGGTGGGCAGGTAGCCGCCCCGGTAGCCGCGCACCAGCCGGTCATCCCTGCCCATGCGGCGCACCGCCTCCCTCAGGTAGGTGGTGATGATTTCCACGCGCAGTCGGCTCCGGGCGAAAACGATGGACTGGATGTCCCGTGAGAGAAGGCTGATGGCGAGTTTGCTGGCCTGCTTCACCGAGGAGGCGCGTATGCCCAGTTCCCTGTTCACCACGGGCGGATTGTAGAACAGGAAATGCTTCTCCCCCGCCGGTGCGCCGTTGTTGTCCACGAGGCGCACCGTATCCTCGATCAGGTTTTCCGCCATCTCCTTCGGGTTGGCGATGGTGGCGCTGCAGCAGATGAACCGGGGATTGGCGCCGTAAAACCGGCAGATGCGCTTCAGGCGGCGGATGACATTGGCCAGGTGGCTCCCAAAAACCCCGCGGTAATGGTGAACCTCGTCCACCACCACGAATTCCAGGTTTTCAAAGAGGCGAATCCAGATGGTGTGGTGCGGGAGGATGCCCGTGTGCAGCATGTCCGGGTTGGTCACCACGATATGCCCTGCACTCCGCACCGCCTTGCGCGCGCTGGCCGGGGTGTCCCCGTCAAAGGTGTAAGTGCCAATCTTCACCTCCAGCGCGTCAATTGTGGAGGTTAACTCTGAAACCTGATCCTGTCCGAGCGCCTTGGTGGGGAAAAGGTACAGGGCGCGGGCGTTGGGGTTGGTCATGAGCCGGTTCAGCACGGGAATGTTGTAGCAAAGTGTTTTGCCCGAGGCGGTGGGGGTCACCACGCACACATTCTCACCGCCCAACACAGCCGCCACCGCCTCACTCTGATGCGAATACAAACGATGAATGCCCCTTCGTGCATACCCTTCAACCAGTTTGGGGTGGATTCCGGGGGGGAAATCGGCATACACAGGCGAACGCTCTGGCAGTGTCTTCCATGCGGTCAGATTGGCGCGAAAATCCTCATCCCGCCGCAGTTTATCAATGATCTGTGAAGTGTTCATGGTAAAACGGCCCTGATTTTATCTGAATATATCATCAGTTATGCGATGGTTCAAGTGTTAAGAAACGGGAAATTATTGAAAATCGGCTTTCTCGAAAATAATGGCCGTTGCCTATTTGAAAAACATGAGGCTTGTGATAAAATAAATTTGAAGTTGCAAAAAAGTACCAACGGTTACTTTGCGCAAATGTCAAAGTCAAGTGGGTGAGGACTAGGGTTATGGGTTGGTTGTTCGGGCATCGCATGAAAGATGGCGCTGGAAAGAAACCTATGGTGACCCTGAAGAAAAAAGTCCTCATCATTGATGATGACAAGCTGGTGAGCCAGAAGATAGAGCACCTGATGTGCGGCGCGGGATGGGACGCCGAGGAGGTGCTTCATGCGGAGGATGTGGTGATGATGGCGGAGCACACGCTGCCGGATTTGATCATTCTGGACACCGCGGCAAGGGGTTTCGACGGTTACGCGATATTCAAAACCCTGCGCGACTCCCCAAAGACGGGAAGGATCCCCATCATCGCCCTTATTGACCCCGATCATGACGACGGCGTGAAATACACCCCCGATGATTTCGAGGCGGCCTTTGATGTGCGCGCCCCCGAGGGGGTGATTGACAAGCCGGTGGATCCGAGGTTCCTGATGACCTGCGTCAACGGCGTCGCCGGCTGAAACAGGCCGTCACTTCATCCCCGCCCAGTATTTTTTCACATACCCAAGCGCCTCCCCCCTGTCCTTTACCCCCCCTTCAAGCTGTTTCTCCCTCACCGCATCCAGGATTTCCCTGAAGACCGGCCCGGGAGCGAGGCCCATGGCCTTCAAATCATCCCCTGTGACCAGGGGGGGCGGCAGTGCGGGGCCCTCCGCAAGGGAGCCCAGGTAGTTTTCAATCCATTCCAGCGTTGACAGATCGCCGTGGCTTGCCAAACAGTCCATGCGCGCGAGGGTCAGCAACTCGCCAAAGCCCTCCTCGGCGGCAAATGCGCGACGCTTCGCCTCGCGCATTTCGGGAAAGGCGGCCACGCGCATGTGCTGGGCCACCAGCCAAACAATCCGTCCGGTTTCAGCATTGGAAAAACGGAGGCGCGCGCACAGATCCCTCGCCAGGACCGCCCCGCGCTTCTCATGAAAATTGAAGCGGATGCGGTCCTCATGGGTCTGGGTCGCGGGTTTGCCCGCGTCGTGCAGGAGGGCGCCCATGGCCAGGGTGACGGTGCAGTCCTTCGGGAGCAGGGCGAGCATTTGCAGCGTGTGCGTGAGGACATCACCCTCCGGGTGGAACTGGGGCGGCTGCTCCACCCCCTTCATGGCGGCCACTTCCGGAAGCACAACGCCGAGCAGGCCGGTTTCATCAAGCAGTTCAAAGGCGCGCCGCGCGGTTCCACCGGTGAGCATTTTTACCAGTTCGTCCCGAATTCTTTCCATGCTGGAAAAAGCGGCCAGGGTGCGGCGGTTTTCGACAACCGCCCTCAAGGTGGACGCTTCCATGGAAAATCCAAGCCGCGCCGAAAAGCGGACCGCCCGGAGAAGGCGGAGATGGTCCTCGGCAAAGCGCGCGCCGGGATCCCCCACGGCGCGCAGCACGCCCGCCTCCAAATCAGCCACCCCGCCCACATAATCGATCACCGCATCCGTCTCCGGATCAAGAAACAGCGCGTTCACTGTGAAATCACGGCGTTGCGCGTCCTCCCGCTCGCCTGTGAACACGACCCCGGAGGGGTGGCGGCCGTCCAGGTAGGGGCCGTCATTCCTGAAGGTGGTGACCTCATAGGGCCCCTCCGGAAGAATGACCAGCACGGTGCCAAAATCAACACCCACGGGCACGGTCCTGGGGAAAAGGGCCATCACTCCGGCGGGCGGCGCGCTTGTGGCAATGTCATAATCGGAGGGGACCACGCCCATCATCCGGTCGCGCACGCAGCCCCCCGCAAAAAGGGCCCGGTGTCCCGCGTCCCTGAGAACGGCGCAGATTCTCCTCGCCCCCGATTCAAGTCCCGATTCAGGCATGCCGCCCCTCACCCCTGTGCCCGGCGAAATACCGGCGCGTTCCGGCCAGCACCGACAGGAAAAACACCAGCGCGAAAAGGGCGAACCGGCCGCCGGATACGGAGGCAAGGAAAGTGTCCCGGACGGGATAGGCCGAAACGAGTGAGGCAACCGCAAGCAGCACCGCGGCGGCGGACCACCCCAAGTCCCCCAACAACGCCCCAAAATAAGCCACCACTGCGGCCGACGCCATCCACCCCACAGGCGTCATTTCCGCGGAACACCAGGAGAAGGAGGCCATGGCAAGGGCCGCAGCCATGGCGAGAGAAAGGAAAAATCCCGAGAAAAGGAGGGCCGACCGGGCCCGGGCGTGCCCCAGGTCGTGCGAGACAAAAAGACGCTGGCCCGCGGCGATGAGCGCCCCGGTGAGAACCCACATGCCAAACACCGGAGCCGCGCCCGGATTCGGCGCCTGGAAATTAAGCACAATGGGAACGCACACCGCCGCAACCATCGCCGTCCAGCCGGACAGGACCATTCCGGAGAAACGGCCCAGCCGCCCGAAGAGCAGGAGCGCCAGTCCGGCCGCCGCCGCGCAGGGCATGAACAGGGGCGCCGCGTGCCCGGTTTGGAGAAACGGCGCAAGCGCCACGGCGGCGGCGGAAAGGGAGGGCAGCGCCGATACCAGGTAGTGATCCCATTCATCCCAGCCGCCGCGGCGCACCCTGCCGAGGAAAGTTTCCCATCCGGCGCAGCCCGCGAGGGATGCCGCCCCGACAAGCAGGGAAGGCCCAAACGACCCGGGTTGCAGCAGTCCCTGCCAGTAATAGAGGTGGACTGCGAGGTGGGACGCGAGAAAGAGAACCATGGAGGAGGAGGAGGCCACGGGGGAATTAAACACAAGCGCAAGGCCGGTAACCGAAAGCCCCATGGCGGCAAGCATCAGCGGCAGCACGGGATCCCCCCCCCACTCGCCCAGCGCCCGCATGACAAGCAGCATGGACACGCCGAAGGAGGCCAGCACGGCCAGGCCCAATCCCCGCGCGGCGGCGGATGCGCGGCCGCCCCGCTCCCATCGTTTTTCGGACAGGACGGCGGTTGAAAAAAGAAGCACCGCCTGGACAATCCCCGCGAGCCATTCGCTGTCCAGACGCAGCCAGCCCAGCCAGGCGGAGGCCTCTCCGGGGGTGCCTAGTCCTAGTGACAGGGAGAGCACCGCGAGCGCTGCGGCCGCGAAATACAAAAAATCCCGGGAATAGTTGAACAGTGGTGAAACAGCGGCGCATACCAGCGCCACCGCCGCAAGCATGAGCCCCACCACCGAATTCGAGGGGGAGAAAAAGACAGCCCCCGCCAGGGCGGCCACGGCACAAACCAAAAACACCCGTTCAAATCCGCGTCCGTTTCCCGAGCGGGATGCGGCGGCAAGACCAAGCGCAAACCAAAGAACCGCACATCCGCCATAAAGCGGCAGAAAGAGTCCGGGGGCTCCCCTGGAAAGAAGAAGATGGGCGGTTACAAGAAATAGGGCGCAGTTCAACCCGATCAGCAGTCCCAGTCCTTTGGCTTTTCCCGAAAGGAAATCGTCCCCGGCGGGGGCCATGGCGACAAGGGCGGTGACCGCCTGTGACAACAATAAAAAGAAAAAGAAGGTTTCAGGGGCCACCGGTGAAACCGGCCTGCCAAAATCCAGGAAAAGAACCAGCAGGCAGAAGAGATGGAAATAGAGAAATGAAATCCACAACGGCAGCCGCCGCCGCGCAAGCAAAAAAAGCAAAAAGGCGCCGGCAAGGGACGCCATGGGTATTGCGCCCAGTGCGGCAAAACCCAGCGATTCCATAAGGGCGGCCCTGTCCCGGACGCACAAGGACAAAAGGGTGAGCATTGGAAAAACAGCGGCGAGTTCGGTCTTTTTCCAGTATGAGGCGATAAACGCAAAAACGAGACAGGACAAGACCACCACCAGTCCCGGAAGAGACGGGCCAATGAGGGGGAAATTGCCCATCAAAAAGGCGGCGTACGCCAGAAAGACAGATGCTGAAAGCCCCAATGAGAACGCCAGATTCATGAACAGGCGTTCCGGTCTTGCAAAGGCCAGCCCCGCAAGAACCACTGGAAACGCCAGGGCGAATCCGGTCAGGATGCGGGGGGCCGACAAATCCCCCCCCTCCCCCACCCAAGCCCAACCGGCCCACCCCGTGAGACCCAGAAGCAGAACCCCCGCAACTTCATGGAGAAACGGGTGCCCTGAGGCGGTGGTTTTGGAGTTTTCCTCGGGGGGGGGCTGTGGGGAGTTCATGCCAGAACCTCCCCGATTATCTGCCAAAGTTCCCTTGAACCGTCGCCGGTGACGGCGGAAAAAGGCACCACGACAGCCTCCTTGTCCAGTCCCAGTTCACGGCGTATCAGGGCCAGACTGGCATTTAACTGGTTTTTTGAAAGCTTGTCGGATTTCGTGGCAACCACCAGCGTCGGCACGGCGGACTCTTCGAGCATGTCCAGCATTTCCTGGTCGTTGGCGCTTGGCGCGTGCCGCGCGTCGAGGAGGACAACGGCGAGTTTCAACTGCCCGCGCGCCGTGAGATACTGGTGCATCAGCCTGTTCCAGGCGTCCTTGATGTCTTTGGGCACCTTGGCGAAACCATAACCCGGCAGATCCACAAAATAGCAGCGTTTGTTGACCTCAAAAAAATTGATGGTTTGCGTTTTTCCCGGCCTTGAACTGGTTCTGGCCAGCTCCTTCCGGTGAAAGAGGGTGTTGAGCAGGGACGATTTCCCGACGTTTGACCGGCCCACAAAGGCCACCTCGGGTTTCCCGTCTTTTGGGAAGTGGCCGCTTTGCATCGCGCTCAGGCAAAAATTCACTTCCGAAAGTTTCATGACCGGCCCTTTGACACCTTCCCGGACGCCGTGGACGCGGCCCTTTTTTTCCGGGGGGCGACACCTTTCGGGAAGGCGATTTTCAGGACATCATCCACACGGTCCACCAAATGGAAGGAGATGTCCTTCATAACCTCCCCCGGCAGATCAGGAAAATCCTTTTCATTGTCGCGGGGCAGGATGATTGATTTAATACCCGCGCGGCGCGCCGCCAGCACCTTTTCCTTGATGCCGCCCACGGGCAACACCCTGCCCCTCAGGGTGATTTCGCCTGTCATGGACAGCGCGGGCGCGGGCGCCCGGTCCAGCAGCGCGGAAAGCATTGAAACGATCATCGCCACACCCGCCGACGGGCCGTCCTTGGGAATGGCGCCCTCGGGAACGTGGACATGCATGTCCATGTTTTTGTAAAAACCGGCGGCTATGTCGAATTCGGCGGCGTGGGCGCGGATGTAGGTGTGCGCCGCGGCCGCGGATTCACGCATCACATTGCCAAGCTGGCCGGTCAGCAGCAGGTTGCCCTTTCCGGACATGATGGTGGTTTCCACCCGCAGGGTGTCCCCGCCCGTTGAGGTCCATGCCATGCCCACGGCCACGCCGACATCGGGAACCGCGTCTTCCTGCGCGCCGGTAAACAGGGGCGGCCCGAGGAATTCAAACACCTCGGCCTCGTCCACGGTGAATTTCCTGCGTTTTTCACCGGATACAAGCCTCATCGCGAGCTTTCGAAGCGCCGCGGCGATAAACCTTTCCAGTTCCCGCACCCCCGCCTCGCGTGTGTACCGTTGGAGGATGGTCTCCAGCGCCTTGTCCGTGAAGCGGATGGAAACCTTTTCAAGGCCGTTTTCACGGAGTTGCCTCGGGATCAGGAAATTGCGCGCTATCTGGCTTTTTTCCTCGCGGGTATAACCGGGAAGTCGGACGATTTCCATGCGGTCGTGGAGCGGTTCCGGTATTTCGTGCTCGTTGTTGGCGGTGGTGATGAAAAAGACCTCGGAGAGGTCAAACCCAATTTCAAGGAAGTGGTCGCTGAAATTCTTGTTCTGGGAGGGATCGAGCACCTCCAGCAGGGCCGAGGAGGGATCCCCACGGAAATCCATGCTCATCTTGTCCACCTCGTCGAGCATGAACACGGGGTTTTTCACACCGGCGGTTTTCATGCCCTGGATGATGCGTCCGGGCAACGCGCCAACGTAGGTGCGCCTGTGGCCCCTGATTTCCGCCTCGTCCCGCACGCCGCCGAGGGAGACGCGGACGAATTTACGGCCCATGGCCCGGGCGACGGAGTGCCCCAGCGACGTTTTGCCGACCCCCGGCGGGCCGACAAGGCAGAGGATCGGCCCCTTGGCCTTGGAAGTCAGCTTCCGCACCGCGAGAAATTCAAGAATCCGCTCCTTGACCTTCACAAGCCCGAAATGGTCCTCATCCAGCACCTTCCGGGCCTTGGTCAGATTGATGGAGTCCCTGGTTCGTTTTGACCAGGGCATTTCGCAGAGGGACTCGATGTAGCCGCGCAGCACGGAGCTTTCAGGGCTCATGAAGGGCAGGCGCTCGTAGCGCGCCATTTCCCGTTCCGCCTTTTCCGCCACCTCGGCGGGCATTTTGGCGGCCCTGATCATCTCGCGCAGTTCCGCGAATTCGTTGACCGTGTCATCCTTGCCGCCCAGCTCCTGCTGGATGGCCTTCATCTGTTCCTGGAGGTAATGGGCGCGCTGGCCGCGCTCCATCTGCTCCCGCACCCTGCCCCGCACCTTGTGTTCGATGCGGGCGAGCTCGATTTCCCGCTCCAGCAGCACGGAAATCTTTCCAAGCCTTTTTTTCACGTCCAGGCATTCAAGCAGATCCTGCCGCTCCTCCATGTTCACAAACAGGAAGGCGCAGATTGTGTCGGAGAAAACATCGGGCTCCTGCATGCCCTGTATGGCAAGGTAAACCTCGGGCGCAATACGCTGGGTCAGCCGGACATATTCCTCAAACTGGTGGAGCACGGCGCGCATCTGCCCCTCCACCTCCAACCCCTCAGGGTTGACTGATTCAATCTTCTCCACCAGGGCGGTCCAGGGGATGCTGTCAAGGGTGAACCGCTGCACCCTCCCGCGTCCAAGCCCCTCCACCACGATTTTCATGCTGCCGTCCGGCATCCGGAGGGCGTTGATGATTTTTGCCGCTGTTCCGATGCGGAACAATCCGTTTTCACCGGGCTCCTCGTCTTCCGGGTCGCGCTGGGTGCACAGAAACAGGGGGGCGCCCGCCTTGAGGCTCTCCTCGACTGCTCCGAGCGAAGCCTGCCGTCCGACAAAAAGAGGCACGACCATACGGGGGAAAACAACCGCATCCTTCAATGGAAGCAGCGGAAGCAATACTGTTTCCGGCAGCGGCCGTTTCGGTTTCCTTCTGGGCATTGAGATACTCCTGTGATGATGGCGGTCCAAAAAAATGAGCCAAAAGACCGGTCTGATATTATAGTTTGCGCAGGGGAATATAACCACTTGTTTTCAAAAACGAATTGCCCCATAATTTAAACATCCCGGCGAAATGAGCAAACTGTTAATATTTGATAAATGGGCGGGAGGAACAGAGGTCGACATGGACATGCGGGGAGAAAACGAAAGTGTCACCGGCGGAATGCCGGAAATGGGGATGTTCCGAATTTACACGCCGATGATTTTGAGCGTCGTGATGTTTGGTGTCTTCCATGTCATTGGACGCGCATGCCACCGCATGGGGTACATGCCAATCGCCGTGAGTGATTTTATAACCCTGCTGCTTGTGTTGTTTTGGACATTTGCAACGATTCACAGGATTCACCGGGCTTACAGGATTCCGTCCCTGACCTTTTTCTTGTCCATGGCATCGTTTTTCTTGGTTGTCGGACAGACAATCAACGTGATAAACGGCATCAGTGCCCTGGATGGCGCCGTTGCGACGGCGGGTCTGCTTAATTCGTGGGTGCTGACCGCCAAGGAGGCGTCTTTTGTCACCGGCCTCACGATGATGCTGGTTGCGTTGCTGCTTTCCCTCCTGCAGGCGCAGCGGATACGGGAAGCGCTTCAGGAGTCTTATCATACTGTTGAAAAGCAGGTGATTGAGCGGACGAGGGAGCTCCGCGCGGCAAATGACACGCTTAAAAAGGAAATAGACGAGCGGGTGAGGGCGGAAAAAGCCCTGCGTGAAAGTGAGTCGAAATTCAGGGCGCTTGTTGAAAATTCAACAGACGCCGTATTGCGTCTGGACGAGCACGGGCGCCTGCTTTACGCAAACCACACGGCGGTTGAAATTTTTCCCGGTTTGACCCGCAATGAACATGCCATTTCAGGCAATAGTTTGTCTTTGTCCCCCGGTGGTGCGGAAAAATGGGAACGGACCTTTGCGCAGGCCCGGGATGCGGGGTGTCCGGCGGGCATTGAATGCGCCCATGCCGCCCCCGGGGTTGAATATGTGGACTGGCAGATAGTCCCCGAACCAAAAACAGGGGAGGAGGGCTCTGGGACGGTGCTTGCCATCGGCCGGGACGTCACAGAAAAGCACCACAAGGAGAATGAATACCGCAACCTGCAAAAACAGGTGCAGCAAAAGCAGAAGATGGAGTCGCTCGGCCTTCTCGCGGGGGGCATAGCCCATGACTTCAACAACATCCTGCAGGTGGTCATCGGTTATTTGGAGCTGGTGCTGAAGGAGAGCGAAATTGATCAAAACGCGCGGTGGCGGCTTGAACATGTGGACAAGGCGTCCAAACGGGCGGCATCCCTGGTGGGACAACTGCTTTCCTTCAGCCGTCGGGGGGCGGTCATGCCCCGGCGGATTGATCTGTTTAATGAAATCATCGGTTCACTGCGGCTCCTTGACCGCATCATCGGGGAGGAGTACAAGATCCGTCTGGGTGTCGCGGAGCGGGGGCTCTTTGTTTACGCCGATCCGACCCATGTTTACCAGATCGTCATGAACCTGTGCCTTAACTCGCGGGATGCCATGTCCGGGGGGGGCGACATCCATGTGAGGCTTCGGCGGGAACTGCTTGCCGAGGGCGGGGAGCTTGGGGCCGAACCCGGAAATTACGCGGTCGTTTCCGTTTCTGACACGGGGACGGGGATGCCCCCCGAAGTGGTCGAAAAAATATTTGATCCCTTTTTCACGACCAAAGACACCGGCAAGGGGACAGGACTCGGCCTGCCCACTGTCTACGGGATTGTCCGGCAGTACGGCGGCTTTATCCGCGTGTTTACCGAGCCGGGGGTGGGCACCGAGTTTCAGGTGTTTCTGCCGGAGTCAACCGGCCAGGAGGGCGTGCAGGAGGAGACGGAGAAACGCCTTTCCCCGCCCGCGGGAATGGGTGCGCGCATTCTTGTCGCGGAGGATGATCCGGAAGTGCTGGAATTTACCGGACAGCTTCTTGAGGGCGCCGGGTACCGGGTTACCACGGCGCGGGACGGCACGGAGGCGCTGAACATCATTGAATCCTCCAGGGAACCGTTTGATTTGCACATTCTCGACTTTGTCATGCCCGGTATCACGGGCGGGCAGGTGTGGGAAAGATTGAGGAAAATCCGGCCCGACGCGTGTGCCGTGTTCATAAGCGGCTATTCGGAAAGACCGCTCCCGTCTGATTTGCTCAGCGACAAGACAGCCGTCCTCGTGAAGCCCGTTTCGCCCGCGGAGCTGTTGGGCAGGGTGCGCTCGATGCTTGCGGGAGGCTGAACCATCCGGTCGGCCCCGCCGACCCCGGGGGATGCCGCGCCTGGTTCAGGGACGCGGTCTGCCCCTGCCTCGCAAAATGCTTGTTGAACGCATGCCCCTTGGCTATAATGATGCTTTGAACCAGCCGCTCTGCGTGGTGAATGCAGAAGGAGAAGCGTGAGATGCGACATGGGGCTAGCCTGCTGGCTTCGCTGGAGGGCATGAGCCGCACCACCTACCGGATTGCGAGGGAGCTTGCCAACAACAGCCGGTCGGGATTGACGGTGCGCTTTCTCTCCAAGAAGCTCGACATACCCGAGGAGGAGATTGAATACCTCCTGGATGTCAACCACAGGCTCATGTTCACCGATCTCACGAAGATTAAGCTTGTGCCGGAGGGGCACAGCGCCCTGAAGCGGATTGGGGACGGGCTTGAGAACCACGGCGACATCCCCTCCCTCGTCAACCGCGTGAAATCCCTGGAGCCCCATGACTTCAGGCGGCTTGAGGAACGCCTGGGCGTCGACCAGCCCCTTTCAAAAAAGGCGGCCGCCGAGCTGATGATCGAAAAGTACTACAAGCACCCCGACTCAATCCTCAACTATGTGGCGACGCGCGGGTTTTCGAGCCGCGCCCGGGAGGTGTTTGACATCCTCTGGCAGTCCCGCGACGGGGTCATGCCCGTCTCCCAGATACGCGCGGCGCAGGGGGGCAGCGAATACGAGGTCGAGCAGGCGCTTTGGGAACTGTCGCAGGGCTTCGCCACATTTGAAATGTTCCGCTTTGACGGCGAGGATCGTCTGGTGAGGGTTCAGGGGCTCCTTTCGGAAATAAGGCAGTACCGGAAGTCGGCGGAGTACTCCTCCGGCGGCGCGGGGGCCCGGCTGAAAACAGTGCGCAGCCACGTGGACGGCGTGGAGCGGAGGGAATTGGGCGTTTCGGACACGCTGTGCAGGCTGGTGGCGCTCATTTCGGCAAGACCCGCCCGGCTGCGGAGCGACGGGGAGCTTTTCCGCGAGGACCGGCGCAGGCTGGAGGATGTGTGCGGCGATGAGGAGGAGCCCTCGCTTAACACCTGCCTGTGGATTGCCTCCGGCCTGGGATGGCTCAACACGGTGGATTCGGCCCTGGTGGCTGCGGACATATCCCCCATCATCGGCATGAGCAGGATTGCCAGGCACCGCCTGGTCCATGACTGGCTGATGGCAAGGCCGGACGAGGCCGCCCCCCGCAAAATGCTGGAGAGCGTTCTTGAGGAAATGCGGCCGGACACATGGTATCCCCTCACTGAGTTCATCGCCTATGCGATGGGAAAGAACAAGTCCCAGGCCAGGCCCGTCCTGAAAGCGGCGGGCGCCCACTACGAATACATGGGGCCATCCATGTCCGGAAGGGGTGAGAACCGGCTTGCGCGCATGCTGGAGGAGTCCCTGTTCTGGCTGGGCGCCGTGGAACGGGGAACCGCGGAGGGCGACACATGCTTCCGGATTTCCCCCATCGGACAGGTGCTCCTTTGCGGCGCGCCCGACGCGTCCATCTCGGAAAAGTATCCGGAGCGGCGGAGTGAGATTGTCGTGCAGCCCAATTTTGACATTGTCGCGCCCGTGCAGGACATGGATCCCCTGCTCACGGTGCCCCTTGATCAGTTCGCCGTGAGAATGAGCATGGGCAAGGTGGCCGTGTACAGCCTGAACAAGGAGTCCTTTCTGCAGGCGATTCAGAACGGGCAGAACGCGCAGGTCTTCATGGAGTACCTCATCAGCCACAACCGGGGCGGGACGCTCCCGTCAAATGTCCTTGCCACCCTTGAGGACTGGGGGGGCGCGGTAAAGCGCGTGCGGCTGCGCACCTACCATGTGATTGAGTCCGATGATCCCCTTGTCATGGCAGACCTGGCCCACCGCCGCAAACTGGGCCGGTATCTTGAGCCGTTGGATCCGCACAAGGTGACGCGGTACACGGAAACCACCAAGGCCGAGATGGAAAAAATGCTGGAAAAAGAGGGGTTCATAGTTGAATAACCCCCGGTGTTTTCGGCATCCCCCCTGTACTATCATTTCTGGCCGGCGCTTTTGCCTGACGGGAAATATTTAGATGCAACTGTTCAACAACGCCGGAAAAATCATCGCGCATAATCCGGGCGCGACCTTGGGTTTTGTGGCGGGTTCGGTCGCGCTCAACTCGCTTTACAGGGTGGTTGACGGACATCTCACCGCCAACCCGTCAGACATGGAGGGTTTTTTCCGGTTCGGGCTGATAATCTTCCTGTCCGTGTCGGGCGCGGTGCTCTACCCGGTGTTTATGGCGCGGTACGGCAACGCGCTGGATCCGATCCTATGGCGTTGCAGGGGGGTGAAACAGGCCGTGGGCTCTTTTTTTCTGCCATGGCTGATAATTAACCTGCTGAGTATGACGGTTCATTCGTTCCACCTGCAGGCGGTGCTTTCCGGAAACGGCGATGCGTCCGCGGCCATGGAACTGCTTTCAATGCTCTTGAACATGGTTGCGGTGCCGGCGGGGGCGTGCATCATGTTTTCCGGACGGTTTGAATGGCGGTCGCTGGGCGGGGCGCTTGCGCCCATGGCGAGAAACCTTGCGCCCGCGATGCTTGTTTTCATGCTCTGCCTGTTTCAGTGGTACCTGCTTTTGCTCAGGGCTTCCGCCCTCGACGAGTCCGGGGCGGGCGCCCTGCTGATCGCGGGCGTCACGGACATTCCTTTTTGCCTGCTCGACTGCATGGCGTTTGTCATGATGTGGCAGGTGTGCCAGATTGACCGGGAGCGGCAGCAACAGGGAGATTTTGATGAGGATGATTTCTAGACAGCGGCGTTTGGCCCTCCCAATCATATGCGTATTGGCGGCGTTTTGCGCGGGGGCGCAGACTTCGTGGGAGATTGTTCCCCCGGAATGCTATCTTGCCGCCGAAAAAGTCATTGAGGTGAAGGTCACGGGCTTTGAGCACTCACTGGCGGGCACGAAGCCACGCCGTCCTGCGGTTGATGAATTTATTCCCGCCATGCCATATTCCATCGTGCTCGTGTCCACCGGCGCCGTGTTAAATGACAAGCCGGTGAAAATGACACTGGATGGGTTGACCAGCGCGCCATGGATGCCCAAAGACGGGCAAAAAGCACTGATGCTGGTGCGCAGGGAACAGTTTTCCCTTGTTCCCACATGTCCGTTCCCCGAAGAGGGATTTTTTCCCATCACAGATGACGGCCGGGTTGAATTCCCCCCCTACTCCGGGCAGTTCCTTCCCGTTGACGCGGTGAGGGGGATGATAGAAATGATCCTTCCGGACGGGAGGGAAGGCGCGGAGAATGGTGTGACACGGTTGGTTGCCGGATTGGACCCGGGGACAACGGCGGAAAAATCTGCCTTGCTGTACTTGCTGCAAGCGGTCCGGCCGGTTTCCGAATCCGCCGCGATTGCGGCATTGAAGCAGATAACAGAAGGGTATCAGGCGGCATCCGCCGGAGACGGTCAGGCAAGGAATGAATACCTTGTGCTGACACAGTACGCCGTCCCGCTTCTTTCACCTGAAGGACTGGGGGCCTTTTACGGGTTGGCCAAAAGTGACATTATGACTGTCAGTCCGGTGTTTCCGCCGCGAAAGATACTGCCCGTGCTTGCCAAAGCCGTGGCTTGCGCCGGGGAGGGAAAGAAGGGGGAAATGCTGGTGTTTTTGTTTGGAATGCACGAGGTTGACGGGGCGGATGGCAAAACTGAGATCAGGCGCTATGTTTCCTCCCTGCGCGAGGTCAGGGAATGGATTGCCCCGCTAAACGACCCGGAAACAACCGAATTTCTGCGCCAAATGGCGGTTAACCCCAAAAAGTGGGCGGGAATTGCCAGTTTTGACGACATGTCGGCCCTTTGGGAACTTCTGCTGGCAAGGGATTCGGCTTTCCTGGCGGACCATTTGCGGGGTATCGCATCACAGAAAAACATGCCTGATTTGCCTTTTACCAGCGCGGCCTCGCAATTGGAGATTCTGAGGGTAAACGCCACAAATTTCCTGAAGGAAAACCCGGTGGCCCCGTCGGAGTAAACCATGCCCATCCCTGTCACAATGCCCTACGGCCCCAAGATGGTGGACGCGATACTTCCTCATGGGAACCTGCTGGGAACCCTGGAGGTGCCCGCGGTTGGCGTGTGCGCAAGTCCCGGGGCGCTGCTTGCCGGTGCGTTGGAAAACCCCTCCGGAATGCAGGGGCATGGACTGGACGGGTTCCTGCCAGGCGACAGGGTCGTCATTGTGGTGTCCGACATCTTCCGCCGCACCGGAATGGAAATCCTCCTCCCCGCCCTCCTGGAAGGCCTTGGCCGGCGGGGTGTTTCGCCGGAGGACATCCATTTTCTGGTTGCGACCGGAGTTCACAGGCCTTCCACAAGCGGCGAGATATGCCAGATTCTGGGCGCTGAGGTGCATGCGCGGCATGCATGCAGGGTCACAGTGCACAATGCGTACGACAGGGAAAGCCTCTCCTTTCTGGGAAGGACCAGCCGGGGAACGCCGGTGTGGATTAACAGGATGGTCCTCCCCCCCGCGAAAGTTATCCTCACCGGCACGGTTGTGCTGCATTACTTTGCCGGGTTTGGCGGCGGGCGCAAGTCGCTGGTGCCGGGGGTTGCCGGTGAGGAGACGATTTCCGCGAACCATTCACTAAACCTGGATCCGGTTCATGAACGGCTGAATCCGGCGGTGCGGATTGGGGTGACGGCGGGCAACCCCGTGGCCGAGGATATGCATGAGGCTGCCGCCATGGTGCCCGTCGCGCTGGTGGTGAACACCGTGCTTGCGCCTGACGGGGGTGTTGCCGGTGTTTTTGCGGGCGACCGTGACGCGGCGCACAGTGATGCCTGCGCGGCGGCGGCGGGCATGTATGTGCGTGAAATCGGCTGTCAGGCCGATCTGGTTGTCGCCTCCTCGGGGGGGGCAAGAAATTTTATCCAAAGCCACAAGGCCCTGTTCAACGCCTGGCAGGCATTGAGGCCGGGCGGGGTCATGGTTTTCCTCGCTCCCGCCAGCGAGGGGCTGGGCACGGAGCGGTTCCGTGAATGGCTTTCGTTGGGCAGCCCCGGCGAGGTGATGCGCGCCCTGCGCACCCGTGCCGAAATCAACGGCCAGACGGCGTTGTCCACGCTTGGCAAGGCACCCTCCGCGGTGATGGTCACGGAAATGACGGAGCAGGACACGGCGGCAACCGGCGCGGAAAAGGCACCGGGGTTTCAGGAGGCGGTTGACCGGGCTTTTGTCCGGCTGCGTGCGTCGGGGATTGATTCTCCCTCCGTGCTGCTGATGCCCCATGCCTCCCATACCGTGCCGGAACTGCGCGGGGTGGCGGCGAAAAACCTGTGAAAAGCCCCCGCCTTGGCGGTATCATAGACGCCGGAACAACAACCGGGAACCCAGTTAATGTTTTCATTTTTACGGGGAATAGTGGCCCGCAAGGGCCTGCAAAGCATCGCCTTGGATGTGGGCGGAGTCGGTTTTGAGGTGTTTGTGCCCGATTCAACCCACAGGCGGCTGGCGCAAAACCAGGAGGCCGTCCTGCTGACTCACTGCCACATCCGGGAGGACGCCTTTCAGATATTTGGCTTTATCAGGGAGGAGGAAAAGGCGCTCTTTGAACTGCTTCTGGGAATTTCAGGGGTGGGTCCGAAGGTGGCGCTTTCCGTGGTGTCGGCCCTTCCCCCGGCGCAGTTCGCCGCCGCAATCCAAAACAACGACATCACGGCGGTGACAAAAGCCCAGGGGGTGGGCAAGAAACTGGCGCAGCGCATTGTGCTTGAGGCCAAGGTGAAGCTGGGGCAGACACCGGAACTCAGCGCCATACTCGGGGATGAGCCCCAGAAGGGGGCCTCCATGGACGGGGATGACGCCTACGAGGCGCTTCTCAGCCTGGGATGCACCCAGCAGGAGGCGCGGCGGGCGGTGACGGAGGCGCGTGCGGGACTGGACGCCGGCGCGCCGGACGAGGAAGTGGTGCGTGTCGCGCTCCGCTCGCTTGCAAGGAAATGACGGACATGGCCAACGATGACATACTGAATCCCGGCAGGGTTGAGGATGACTCCCGCTATGACGAGGAAATCCGCCCGCAGCGGCTGGATGACTTTCCCGGACAGGAGCCCATCAAGGAAAAACTGCGGATAGCCATCCAGGCCGCCAAAAACAGGAAGGAGCCGCTGGACCACCTGCTGCTCAGCGGCCCGCCCGGCCTGGGCAAAACAACGCTTGCGCGCATTTTGGCGAATGAAATGGGCGTGGATATCAAACAGACTTCGGGGCCGGTGATAGAAAGGCAGGCGGACCTTTCCGCGATACTCACCAGCCTTGAGGAGCATGATGTGCTGTTCATTGACGAAATCCACCGGCTCAACCATGCCGTTGAGGAGACGCTTTACTCCGCGATGGAGGATTTCGAGGTGGACATCATGCTGGGCAAGGGGCCGACCGCCCGGTCCATGAAGATTGGGTTGAAACCCTTCACCCTCATCGGCGCCACCACCCGCTCCGGCCTGCTTACCCCCCCCCTGCGCGCGCGGTTCGGGGACGTGTGCCGTTTCGAGCTTTACTCGCCGGAGGAGCTTGAATGCATCATCGCGCGGTCGGCGCGCATTCTGAACGTGCCCACGACCCCGGAGGGGGCCTTGGAAATCGCCGCGCGGTCGCGGGGCACCGCGCGCGTGGCAAACCGGCTGCTGCGGCGCGTGCGCGATTACGCCCAGGTGAAGGGTGAGGGGGCAATCACCCTGGGGATGGCCGAGGCGGCTTTGAAGCTGCTGCGGATTGACGAACTCGGCCTGGACGACATGGACCGGATGATCGTGCGCACCCTGCTGGAAAAGTTTGCGGGGGGCCCCGTGGGGCTGGCGTCGCTGGCGGTGGCGGTGGGCGAGGAGAAACAAACCCTTGAGGAGGTGCACGAGCCCTACCTCATCCAGATAGGCTTCATGAAGCGCACCCCCGGCGGCCGCATGGCCACCCCCCTCGCCTACAGGCATTTTGGCATGGAACCGCCGAAGTCCGGGGACGGTTACCTTTTTTAGGGGTCAGCTCGGCCTGAGCGTGGACGTGCGCAGATCCTTGGGCAGGTGCGACCAGTCATTATGGCACAGGACCGCCATGTCGCCCTCGGGCTGCACCAGTATCTGGGTGATTCCACAGTTGCAGATGTCCATGCGCATCCAGCTGTCCACTTCGGCCTTGAGCACCATGGTCACGAAATAGCGGATCAGGTTGCCGTGGCACACAATCACGTCATGCTTGTCGCCGCGCTTGGCGATCTTGCAGTACTTGCGGAAGGCAATCTCGGCGCGCTGCCGGTCCTGCGCCACCTGCTGGCTGGTGTAGTTCGGCATTTCAATCTGAAGTTTGGCGGTCATGGAGGGGATGCATTCCCACAGGAGATCCGTTGGCTGGATTACGAGGCCCGGTATCTCCTTCGCGATGATCCGCGCGGTCTCGTCCGCCCGGTTCAGCGAGCTGCAATGTATGGAGGACACGGGCTTCTGGGCGAGAATCTTGCCCGTCAACTCGGCCTGTTTCACTCCGAGCGGGGTTAACCCCCCGCCGAGTTCGGAACCCGTGGGGTTATCCTGATCATGATAGGCATGGCGCACCAGGTACAAGACGCGAACCGACATGGCCTTTACATCTCCCGCCGTTTCCCATAACAACACACCCGGGGGGGCAGCCGCCCCGGGCGCACATCTTACCGGACCATGTTGATATACCACAACCGCCGCCGCCGCGTCCAGAATCTTTTTTCTCCCCTCCGGCCGCCCGGCAAAAACACCCCGCAACTTTTTTGACTATCCGGTGAAAGTTGATTACTCTTTTTCCGACTGGCTTTCGGTAAAAGGCGCGCGCCTTTCACGCCGAAGGGTAGGCGGAACGGCGCCGAATGCACCATGGCGGCCCCAACAACAGGAGGGAGACTTATGGCAAAGAAGACGGTGAATGTTGCGATGATTGGCGCCCAGTTCATGGGCAGGGCCCACAGCAACGGCTGGCGCCAGGTGGCGGCGGTCTTTGACTCGGCCCACACGCCCGTGATGAAGGTCATGTGCGGCGCCCCCGGCGAGGACCTTTCCGCGGCCCATAAATGGGGCTGGCAGGAAACCTCCCACGACTGGAAAGAGGTGGTCAACCGCAAGGACATCGACGTGATTGACATCTGCACGCCGAATTTCCTGCACCCCGCGATGGCCATCGAGGCCGCCAAGGCCGGAAAGCACATCGTGTGCGAAAAGCCCCTGTCGAACACGCTCAAGGAGGGCGAGGAGATGCTGGCGGCCGTCAAGAAGGCGGGCATCAAGCACATGTGCGGCTTCTCCTACCGCTTTGCCCCGGCCGTGCAGAGCATCAAGAAAATGCTGGAAAAGAAGGCCCTCGGGCACATCTTCCACTTCCGCGCGGCCTACCAGCAGGACTGGATTGTGGACCCCGACTTTCCGATGGTTTGGCGCCTGAAGAAGAAAAATACCGGCTCCGGCGCGCTGGGCGACATCGGTGCGCACATCACCGACCTCTGCCATTTCCTGGTCGGCGACGTCTGCGAGGTCGCCTCCGCGATGGAGACCTTCATCAAGAAGCGCAAGATCAGCTCCAGCAATGTGGGCGGCATTTCCGGAAACAAGGGCAAGGAAACCGGCAAGTTCGACACGGTTGACGTGGACGACGCCGCCGTGTACATCGCCCGCCTCAAGGGCACCGACACGCTGGCCACCTTCGAGGCGACCCGCTTCGCCCCCGGACGCCGCAACTACAACTGCATCGAGATTTACGGCAGCGAGGGTTCGGTCCTCTGGAACCAGGAGGACATGAACGAGTTCCACTACTTCAGCCGCAAGGATCCCGGCAACCTTCAGGGCTTCCGCAAGGTCCAGGCCTGCGATCCCGGCCATCCCTATGTCGCAAACTGGTGGCCGCCTGGACACACCATCGGCTACGAGCACCTCTTTGTCCACGAGATGCACGAATTCCTCAACGGCCTTGGCAAGAAGCAGGGCGCGTACCCCACGTTCGAGGACGCCGTGAAGTGCCAGCGCGTGCTTGAGGCCGTCGAGAAGGCCGCGGGCACCAAGAAGTGGGAAAAGGTCTGAGAAAACACAACACCGCGGCGTCGGCGCGAGTCCGGCGCCGCGGCATACCATCAAGGGAGAATCAGCATGAAACTCGGTCTACTCACGGCAATGTTCGGCGACAAGCCCCTCAAGGAGGTGCTTGACATCATCCGTCCGCTGAAGGTGCAGACGGTGGAGCTGGGCACGGGCAACTACCCCGGCGACCCCCACTGTCCGCGCAAGGAACTGCTTGCCTCCAAGCCCAAGCGCGCGGAACTTCTGGCCATGCTCAAGGGCGAGGGGCTGGAAATCAGCGCCCTGAGCTGCCACGGCAACCCCATCCACCCCGATCCCGCCTTTGCCAAGGCCAACGCGGAGGTGGAGAAGGAAACCATCCTTCTGGCGGAAATGCTCGGTGTGAAGGTGGTCAACGGCTTCTCAGGCTGCCCCGGCTCTGATCCCAAGGCCACCAAGCCGAACTGGGTCACCTGCGCCTGGCCGCCCGACTATCTTGAGATTCTGGACTACCAGTGGAACCAGGTGGTGTTCCCCTACTGGACCAAACAGGCCAAGTTCCTCAAGGACCATGGCGTCAAGTTCGGCTTTGAGATGCACCCCGGTTTTGTGGTCTACAACCCCGAGACGCTGCTCAAACTGCGCAAGGAATGCGGCAACAGCCTTGGCGCGAACTTCGATCCCAGCCACCTGTTCTGGCAGGGCATGGAGCCGTGTGAGTGCGTGAAGGCCCTCAAAGGCGCCATCTACCATGTCCACGCCAAGGACTCCATCGTCCACCAGACCAACGCCGCGGTCAACGGCGTCAACGACGCCAAGTCCTACGGCGACGAAATCAACCGGTCCTGGATCTTCCGCACCTGCGGTTACGGCCACGACCAGAAGTGGTGGAATGACTTCTTCTCCACCCTGCGCATGGTTGGGTATGACGGCGCCATCAGCATCGAGCACGAGGACAGCCTCATGTCGAGCCGGGAAGGCCTCACCAAGGCGGTCAACTTCCTGCGCCAGTCGGTCATTTTCGAGAAGCCCACGGCGATGACCTGGGCCTGATTTTCCAGCGTTCATTTCACCGGGGCCGGGCCGAAAGGTTTCGGCCCCGGTGCTTTTTTGGAGGCAAAGATGCCAAAAAACGTTCTTTGGATTGTGTCAGACGAATTTCGCCCGGACTGTCTGGCGGGGCGTTTCGCGGAGTATGTGAAGACGCCCAACCTGGACGCGCTGGCCGCGCAGGGCACCCTGTTTGAAAGGTGCTACTGCCAGGCGTCCCCCTGCGCGCCGAGCCGCATGTCCATGCACACGGGCCGGTACATGTGCTCCACGGGCGCGGTGGACAACATGACGCCGCTTGCGGAGCCGGAGGACAACCTCGCCATGTGGCTCAGGCGGCACGGCCGCACGGCGGGCATTGCCGGGTACAACGACTATGCCATGGATCCCGCGCTTTTGCCCGGAGACCATCCGCACCGGAGCAGCCTTTGCTACGATTATTTCCTTCCCGGTTATGAGGTGGTGCTGGATCATGAATATGATTCCCCCGAATGGTTTGAATACTTGAAACGCAGGGGATATCCGGAGGAATGGTGCAACCGGGAGGAGATGCAGGCGACCCGTGTGCCGCCTGGGGGGCTGAACGGCCATCTCCCCTGTCATTTCCCGGCCCGTTACCGGGCGGAGGACAGCGAGGCCGCCTTTCTCACCGGCAGGGCGGTGGAATACATCGAAAAGAACGCCGGGCAGGGTTGGTTTCTAAACCTGAACTACATCAAGCCCCATCCCCCATACATCTCCCCCGCCCCCTATCACGCCATGTATCCGCCTGAAACAGTCCCCGCCCCCCTGCGCGATCCGGGCGAATATGACGACCCGCACCCCTATTTTAAGGCGCTGAGGGATGACTTCTCGAAAAGGCAGTTTGCGGAGGAGACTGTCTGGAGGGAGATTCGGGCCTGTTATTTCGGCATGGTGGCGGAAATTGACCACTGTGTCGGGATGCTCGTGGAGTCGCTCAAGCGCACAGGACAGTGGGGTGACACCATGGTCATTTTTGGCGCGGACCATGGAACCTGCCTGGGCGATCATTTCCTGACGGGCAAGCCCCATTTTTATGAACAGTCCGTGCGCGTGCCCCTGATTGTGCGTGTGCCGGATCTCCATGACGCCGGCGCGGCACCTTCGCGGGTGGATTGCATTGTGGAGAATGTCGACTTGGCCCCCACCATCTGCGAACACCTGGGGCTGCCTGCCATGCCCCGCGCGCAGGGACTGAGTCTGCTGCCCGTTTTGCGGGGAGCCTTCCCGGCAAAAAACCGGGCGGTATTTGAATTTTATTATCATAACTTTTTGAGGTAGACGGGGAACGCGCATCCGGCGGAGTGCCGTCTCTGGATGCTTCGCAATGAAAAATTCAAATATGTGCAGTTTGGCCAGGGGCATCTCCCCCCCATGCTGTTTGACTTGGAGGATGACCCCGGGGAAACCCGGAATCTTGCGGAGTCACCCCAATATGCGGGCGTGGTGGCGGAATGTTGCCAGGAACTCCTGCGCTGGCGCATCCGGAATGAGGATCTGCGCATGGAGGAATGGGCGCGGCAGTACAGGTAAATGAAAACGCCCCCGCCATGAACAAGTGGCGGGAGCGTTTGTGTGTCAGGAATGAGTTATTTGGAGAGTTCCTGGGCGAACTTTTCGAAGTTCTTCACGCATTCGGCGATCTCCGGCAGCGAGTTGTCCCAGTTGTGCTCGTATTCGATGGAGAAGACGCCCTTCACGTTCTTTTCCTTCAGCAGCGCCATGATGTCCTTCACATTGCAGACGCCGGTGCCCCAGGGAACGTCATGGGCTTTGGGGTTGCCGAATTCATTGAGATCCTTGAAGTGGAAGGAGATGATGCGGTTTGCGTCGGCCAGCGCCTTCACCGCGTCAAGGGAGACAATTCCGGACCGGGGATAGTGGCCGGTGTCCACGCAGGCGCCCATGCGCGCGTCGCGCCCCTCAAGCGCCTCGATGGTGCGCTTGTAGTCCCAGTAAAGGGAGGGCTTGGGGTGGTTGTGGATGGCCATGGAGATGCCGTACTCCTTGACCAGCTTCTCCACGGTGTCCATGGCAACCTTGGCGGGCTCGGAGACGATGGTCTCAAGGCCCATCGCCTTGGCGAACTCGAAGACCTTGCGGGACTCGGCCTCTTCCTTGGGGAGGCCAACCACGCCGTAGTTGACGATTTTCACGTTTTTGGACGCGCAATAGGCCAGGACTTCCTTCTGGAGTTCCGGGCTCATGTTGTGGTCAAACACCACATCCTCGGCCTTGTCCTTGCTCAGCCGCTGTCCCGGATAGGCTTCGATGAAGTGAAGGCCGACCGCGGCGGTCTTGTCCACCGCCTCATAGAAGGTGAAGCGGTTGAAGCTGTAGGCCTGGCAGGCCACGCGCCAGCCCATGGCCTCCGCTGTGGGGGCCCCGTCGGCCAGTTTGTCCTGCCCCTGCGCCGGGGTCATGGAAAGGGCGGTCATTGTTCCCAGAAGTGTCGCCATCATCAGTTTGGACATGCTTGGCAGCCTTTCGTTTGGTTTCCGGCGGAGCGCGCCGGGATGCCTGTGGAATTTTCACTTTCGCACACGGGGATATCATAAACAATGCGCCGGGTGAAAAAAAAACAGGCGACCGCGATTAGATTTCCGGCCGGTATTTCATTATCATGTCGCCCCGTCACTGGTGCGCCCCGCCCTGCGGGCGCCGAAACCGCCAAACATGCGAATCAAGGAGGTTACCCATGCCCAAGGTGAAGAAGGTACTGAATGTGGGAATTATCGGCTCCGGCGCCATCGCGCGCGAACAGCACCTCCCCTATTGGCGCGAGCTGGAGGAGGAGGGGCGCGTGAAAATCGTCGGCGTGTGCGATCTTGTGAAGGAGCGCCGCGAGACGGAGGCGGCGAAATGCCGGGGGGCGAAACCCTACGCCGACTACCGAAAAATGCTCCATGAGAACGAGTTTGACGTGATTGACGTCTGCACCCAGAACCGGGTGCACGCCCCGGCCACCATCGCGGGTCTCCAGGCGGGCGCGAATGTGCTGGTGGAAAAGCCCATGGCGATGAACCAAAAGGAATGCATGGCCATGATTGCCGCCCAAAAGAAGGCCGGCAAAAAGCTGATGGTCGCGCAGCACATGCGCTTTGAGGAGCGCGCCCAGAAGATGAAGGAAGTCATCATGAGCGGCGCATGCGGTGAGATTTACACCGCGGAGACCAAGTGGCTCCGCCGCAGGGGCATTCCCGGATGGGGCATGTTCCACATCGCCAAGGAGTCGCTCGGCGGACCGCTCATTGACATCGGTGTGCATATGATGGACCTGTGCGTGTGGCTCATGGGATGCCCGAAGCCCGTGGCGGTTTCCGGCAAGGTTTACCGCAAATTCGGCGATCGCGAGGATCTGTTCAACGCAGACTGGGGCACCCCCTACCCCCCGAAACAGTTTGATGTTGAGGACTACGCCACCGCCTTTGTCCGCTTTGAGAAAGGCATCACCATGCAGGTGCAGGTTTCCTGGGCGGCCAACGTCCACGATGAGATCGAAAACCTGTACGTGCTGGGTGATAAGGGCGGCGTGGGCACCAACCCGCTGGGTTATTTCAGCGCCGACCACAACTCGCTGACCCACAGCACCTGGGACTGGCTCTCGACCGAGGACGGGCACCGCCGCGAGGTCCGCCATTTCTGCGAGTGCGTGGAAAAGAACAAGCCGGTCATGGTGAAACCCGAGGAGTCCCTCCGCATCCAGAAGATTATTGACGCCATTTACGAGTCGTCAAGGAAGAACAGGGAAATCACGATTAAATAGCACTGCGCTTTCAGGAAAAGGCCGGCGTTCAGCGCGCCGGTCTTTTTTTATGCGCATCCGGCGCGGGAGAGCAGCTCACGCAGGGCGAATACGTCAATTTCACGGGGAACCACCCCCGCAAGGGCGTACTTTTCCACCTTTCGGGGATCGATTTCATTGCTTGTGATGATGAAAATCGGCAGTTTTTTGTCCACAAGCGGGGTTCCACGCAGGGCGGCGCAGCATTCAAAGAGATTGATAACCCCGATGGCCGAGTCCAGAAAGACCGCACCGGCGGGTTCCGCCTCAGCCTCGTGTATAACTTCAAGGCCGTTGAGCGCCCAGACAGTTTCCAAACCCAGGCTTTCCAGGGTGGCGGACACCGCCTGGTAAAGCCCGTAATCATCGGTGCCTATCAGCATTTTTCCCATGGGAAAGCGCCTCCTTTGCAGCCGCTAAACGTCCATAAGCATAACACGGCCGGGTCCGGGAGTGAATTTCAGGAACTTGGGCGGTGATTCGGTGTTCAATCCGGCGAGGGTCGTGAACCAGTGAAACAAAGGAGACCGAAGATGAGACATATTGGGATGATTATGGCGGTTCTGGCGTTGGCATGTTTTTCGGCGCCCCTGTTCGCCCAGGATGCCCCGGCTGCTGAGAAACCCGCAAAGGCCGGAGAAAAAGCCGACGCGAACAAGGACGGCAAGGTGACTTTCGACGAGCTCAAGGCGGTGCGCCCCGAGCTTACCCAGGAGAAGTTCAAGAAAATGGACCATGACGGTGACGGTGTCCTCACCAAGGCGGACCGGCAGGCCAAGCCGGACGGGGGTGCGGCCAAGGGTGACGCCCAGCACAAACCGGGGGCGTTGCGGGAAAAAATCGCCCAGGCGGACACCAACAAGGACGGCAAGGTGACCCGTGAAGAAGCCAAGGCGGGCATGCCCAAGATGACCGACGAGCAGTTTGCCAAACTTGACACCAACAAGGACGGCGCTATTTCCAAGGAAGACCGTCCGGCGGGCGCGGCGGCGCCAACTGCGGCGGGCGTCTCCCCTGAGGCGCGCAAGAAAGCCGCCATGCGCATCACCGAGGCGGACGCGAACAAGGACGGCAAAGTTTCCCTGGAGGAGGCCAAGGCAAAGTTCCCCAAGATGACTGATGAACGTTTCAAGAAGATGGATCGGAATGGTGACGGTTTCGTCTCAAGGGATGACAGGAAGAAGGACCAGTAATCCGGCGGCATGAATTTCTGACGCGCGGACGGTTTTGACGCCGTCCGCGCGTTTTTTTTATGTCTTGACCGGATGCCGCCCGCCCGGTATCATCCCCTTGGGCCGTGGACGGTGAAGCTTTGCAAAGGAGTGATGAAAGATGTGGTTCAGGAACGTTTCGATTGTGTGTGCCGTGCTTGCCACGGTGGGATGTGTTTGTTTAGCGCAGGCGGAGGAGACCGGCCCGAAGGAGGAAGTTTTCACCGGGGAGCTTCTTTCCTACCCCGGTGCCTGGAGTTTTCAGATTCCACGGCACCACATCATCGTGGTGAGCGACGCCCAGCTGGAGGCCCTGTCCAACCCGGATCAGGTGGTGGACCTGAGTCTTACCCATGACAAGCGGGAGCAGAGCCTGCGCCAGGTATGCGAGCAGGCCAGGGGCATCGGCGCCCGCACCCTTATCATCGCCTTTGACCATTTCTTCTCCCAGTACCGCAAAGGCGCGGACAGCGCGCCGCGCAAGCTGATGCCCGACACGCAGGAATACATTGACCGGATAGCGGCAATCAGCAAATTCGCGGGGGAATACGGGCTGGGGCTGGAACTCAGCCTGCTGACCCCCCTTGAAATCGGTCCGGGGTATGCGGCGGAGACAGGCGAGTCCGGACTGTGGATGCATTACCGCAAGGGGATCCGCGACCCCAAGTCCGGCGACTACAGCGTTGAACTGTGGCGGCAGACGGGCTGGAGCAACAACAAGGGGCCGGTGGTGTTGAAGGACGCGGGAGTGCGGGTTTTTGCTTTCAGGGAGCGGGGTGTCCCGGGCAGTTCCTACCGGGCGGTGGATCCGTCGGATATTGTGGAAATCACGGACACGGCAAAGGTGCAGATTTTCGAGGGGTTGCGGCGCGGCTCTGGCGAATACGGTGCGGTGCGGGTGCGTGTCCATGGCACGGGCGGCGGCGACGGGCGCGACAAGGTGCTGGTGGTGCAGCAATACCACACCCCCGAGATGGACTACTTCAGTGAAAACGCCCTCCCCTACCTGCAAAAACTGTGCGACCGCTACGCCGACGCCGGAGTGAGGCTCAACGCACTTTACAGTGATGAGATGCACATCCAGCAGGACTGGCACTATTTCAGCCACCATGACAACGGCACTTTTGCGCTGCGCTATGTCAGCCCCGGTTTCCAGCGGCGCTTCGCGGAAAAGTATGGCGCGGAATACGGCGACTTCGCAAAGTACATGATCTATTTCACCACGGGCCAGGAGGACGCGGCGAATGATCTCACGGCCAAACAGGACATCATGCATGTCTTTGGCGGCTCCCCGGAGGAAATCCAGCGGACGGCGCTGTTCCGTTCGCGCTATTACAGAATGCTGCAGGACGGCGTGGTGGATCTGTTCACAGCCGCAAAGCGGCACATGGAGGGGCGCATGGGCCGTCTGCTGGAGGCGCGCGCCCACGCCACTTGGGCGGAAAGCCCCACCATTGACAAGTGGGAAACGGGAAGACAGCCCCACCAGCAGCACCAGTATGAGTACACCCCCAATTTTGTCTGGTCCTGCACGGTGCACCAGGCCGCCGCAGCCTGCCAGGATTATTTCAAATGGGGTGATTTTCTGACGGGCAACGGCAATGACCATGCCGAGGGCGGCTGGCTGGACCGGAACTACATGGGCCTGTCGCTGGCATGCTCCACGGGAATCATCAACCGGATTCCCTATTCCTACGGGGCCCACTGGGGCATGCCCGCGGCGGTCAACGAGCGGCGGGACGCACTGGTGAACGCCTTCGGCGCGGCGGGCGCGCCCTATTACGACATGACCCGGCAAATGCGGCACCGTGACGTGGGGGTGCTGATGCTTTACCCCCTGGATTTGGTGGCTGTGAATGAGCGTTTTGGCTCATGGATGGTCCAGTACGCCTATGCCAACATGATTACCCAGGCGAAATTGGTGGAGTTGGGCAGGGTGGAAAATGGGGCCATACTGCTCGGCGGCCGCCGATTTACCACCCTCGCGGCACTTTTTGAGCCATTCCCCTCCAAACAGTTCCTGTCCATGGTGAAAGAGTTCGTCTCCACGGGCGGCAAACTCGTCTGGTCCGGACCACCGCCGGTGCTGGACACGGATGGGGATTCCGCGCTGGCTCCTTGGTCGGAATTAATGGGGGTGGGTTACACGCCCGGGCAGGATGATGGAATTTTAGGCCCAGGCAGGACGATCGCTTTTGGCGGGACGCTGGCCCGGGTGCCGCCGATGACCGTGCTCACCCATTTCACAGTGGATCGCCTGTATCCCATAACACCGGGGGAGGGCGTCGAGACGGTGGCAAGTTCCGGACGCCATGTGCTGGGCGCGCTCAAGCACCATGACGGAGGGGGCCTGTCGCTGACCTTGGGGTTCCGGCCAAGGGACGACCAGTCCGCAAGCCTGGGGTATGAATCACGGCAATGGTTTGAATTGCTCACGGCCATTGGCGCATATCCGGCCACGGGAAAATTCCCCGATGTCAATGACAACACGGAATATCTCTCCCGCACCACGCCCTATCTCTGTTGTCGTTTTCCGGATGGCACGGTTGCGGTGGCCCCCCACCTGCGGGACGTGGAGGAATGCTGGCCCGGCGGCTTCGCCCGCGAAAAGGAAAAAGATGACGAATTGATGAAGGGTGTTGTCCTGCCCACAGACCGGACGGAACTTGCCGCGTTTAAGGTCAATGGACGTGAGGTGACCTATTCGGGCCGGCTGGCGCTCTCCTTCAATTCAGATGACGGGGGGAATCTGTCCGCGTTCGCCGGGATGGATTGCGACCGCATCACAATTAACGGAAAAGAAACGGTGTTTGCCGACAAAAAAATGCCCCTTGTGGCCTGGGCCCCGGTGGAGCAGGGGCGGCGGGTGGAAAACGGCGCGGTCATGATTCTCTTTTACTGGGGGGAGGGCCTGTTGACACTGCCTGCGCCGGACCTGCCGGAGGCGGTTGCGGTGGTCTGCCAGGGCGCGTTGCCGGGCAGCCGGGGCGAGGTGATGGAGCACACGCTTGGCAACGGGGTGCTGACGGTTAAGGCCGACGCCGCGCACGCGAACAGGTGGATTTATGTGACCTCCCCGTCACATTAACGGTTTTGCAGCAGCGCCCGGATGTTGTCGGCCTCCTGACGCTGCCAGGCCTTGCGCTTATCCAAAAAACGATTGTAGAAGGCCAGTTGCCGATCCTGCAATCCCTCGGTGTATTCGCCGAAACAGGGAACCAGCAGGTCAATCCAGCAGGCGATTCGCTCGAGTTCCTCAGGGGAAAGGACCACCCCGTTGTGGCCCTCCCTGAGCATCCGCATCAGTGGGCTTTTTGCCGCCCCCGCACTGTGGGGGGGCAGCATCTGCGGGGGGGACTGGACGTTGATCCAGTTGGTGACACGCCTGTTTGCCAGGGCGCGGTAGGCCGGGCTCCAGGTGCCGGGCGCGCCCTGAAGGCTGAATGCGGCGGGTTTCCCCGCCTTCGGTGTGCCATAATTCATGAACTCTGGCGCGGTCACCACATCAGGATGGTCTATTGTCAGTGCGCCGGAAGGGCTCACCATGCGGTCCGGTTCGTTAAGAAAATGGCACTGAACGCAGTGTTTGTCCAGTATGGGCTGGATTTCCCGGTGGAAACTGAAGCCCCTGCCCCCGTATGGCACCGGTTCCAACACCCTTGGGCCGCCCTTGAGGGCGACCGCATGGCGCGCGACGGGCGGCGCGCTGTTTTTGCTTTCATGGCAGCCGGCGCAGGAAAACACTTCGCCGGGCTGAACCTGCGCCCAGCTTCGCATGGTCTGCACCGCCTCGTTGTGTTCATTGAGGGCTTGAAAATAAACGGGCGTCCTTGCCGGGACCTTGAAAAACGCCGAACCATCCCCGGCAACCGGGACGGTACCCAGCACTTCCTTCACATCCCAGGTGCCCTCAATCGACACCGGTGTGCTGGCCAGGGCCGCCCCGGCCTCCCCCTTGTTGGTGTTGTATCCCGCCCCCGCCGCGCGGAAATGGAGCGCCACCACCCGAAGTTTGCTGATGGTTCCCCGGGCCACCCCCTGAAGCCCCGGACCGTGGTGGACATCCTGCACGAAAAAAGCGCCGCTTTCCTGCTGGTAGTCCGCCAGGGTTGGTGTCTCATGCGGAACAGGCCGGTTGTCGATCGGCACGGGCTGGTTGCATGAGATTGCGTGATCCCATGCAAGCAGTTCCCGTCGGCCGTCTTTGTGCATCCAGTACAAACCGAAGGGGTCTTTGCTGTTGGCCGGCTTGAAAGCGACAATGAATTCTTCCCCGTTTATGGGGTATGGGTACTGGAACTGATCCCCTTCCTGGCCGTAGGCGTCGATTTTGGCGGATGCGGTTGGCCTGACCGGGGCGACAAGCTGCGCTCCCGCGTTTTCCTGTCGCCCAAGCGAGGGGTCCAGCAGGCCCAGCCACCCCTTTTGGATGGTGTGGTGGCCTGAAAAAACGGCCACCAGTTTTGTCGTTCCGGGTATGGCCCGCGCATGGAGAATGGCGGTGGGAAACCATGAATTGTTGCCGTAGCACTCCGTCTGGGCGGTGCCGTCCGGCCGCATTTGGAAAAGGCCCTGCGGGTAAATCTGACCCCGGTCGTTGTAGTCCCAGCGGGTGTACACCACCCGGCCGTCCCAGGTGACGGTGGGGTAGTTGGTGTGCACCTGGTCATGGGTTATACGGCGCAAAAAACGGCCGTCCGGGCCGCAGGTGTATAAGTTGCTCACCTCCGTCCAAAAACAGTCCACTGTCTGGACACATCGCGTTGAATTGAAGAGGATGTCCCCGTTTGGAAGGTACACCCCCTCATAGTCGGCGAAACCGAGGCCGAAGGTTATTTGGCGTGTTGAACGGTCGGCCAGTGTCATCTCGTAGAGGTGATAATCATCCTGGTCAAGGGATTTTTTCCAGGAGAAGAGCACCCGCTTTCCGTCGCGGGACACGTCCGGGTCCCGGATCACGCCGGTGGGGTCATCAAAAAGTGTTTCAACAGTGCCCATACCCTGTTCGATGCGGAGCAGGCACAGGCTTGCTCCGGGCGTGAAATGCCGCTCGTTTTGCGCGTCTGACTGGCCTTCGGTGTAGGCGTAGTGGGATCCGCCCAAATCGTAGTGCTTGGTGAAGATGATTTGGGGGTGTTTCCCGGCAAGCAGGCGCAACCGTTTTTCCCGGCGCAGAAGGCAGGCTTTGGCATACAATTGTTCCCACTGTTCATCCGAATGGGGACGGGACGCCTTGCGACCGTTCACTGGGGGTGAGTCTGGTTGTTCCTGCGGGTTGTCCAGTTCGCTGTATACCGCGCCCAAAACCTCATGCATTTTTTGGGGGGAGGACGCCCCGTCCTGCAACTGCCAGTCAGACAAGACTTCTTGAGGAATATGCCCGGCAAAAACAGGCATGCAAAATACTGCCAGGCATGCGGCAAGGGTCCATGCCGACAGTGCCGGGGGGAAACTAACGCGAGGTTTGAAACAGGAGGCGGTGAATGATTCCATATCGAGCGTAATTTTCAACAAAATCCTGCTCCTGCACTGATATAATGGCAAAGATTACTGGATATTAGAAGTTTCTGCAACTAAGACCCGTACAGAGGGAATCTGGTTGAGGGCCCCTTTGTTTTTTTTAAAGTTGAGGATAAAACCCGGAAAAAATTCACGGCTAAACGCCAAATTCAGGAAAATGTGGATTTGATGCCGTTTCTGTGATTTTTGCAGAATGATTTTCACTTGACGAAGTTGTCCAGTGTTTCTATAATCAGGACAAGATTAGGAGATGCTCTGTGAATCAAGACAAGACGCCCGCAAAACCAAGGAAGGGTTGTTTCATGAAAAGACTGACAGCGTTTGGGCTGGCTTTTTTCGTATGCCTGGGTGTTTCGGCATTCGCCGACCCGGGATCGGATGAGATCGAAATGGGCCGCACAGTCAAATCGCTTGGGCCCGGAGCGGCGGGGTCGTACCTGCTTGAAGTCTCCGTCACCCTTACCGCCGGGGCGAACATACCCGGGGCGCTGACTGCGCTCGCGGTTCAGGAGGAAATTCCGGCCGGCGCGGCTTTTGATTCGGTTTCGGCGGACCCGCCCCCGTCGGGTGATGTTCAAATTACGGGTAACACCCTTGATTTCGTGTGGGTAACCCTTCCAGACCTGACGCAGCCTTTCACCTTTTCCTATGTCCTTGTCGTGACGTCTTTGCAGCAGTCAGACATGATTTCCGGCAGGGTGATTTACAGGACGGATGGCGGCTCACTTGAGTCGGCCACCGTGGAGACCCCGGCCAATGCCATCCCCTGCCTTGTGATGACGCGGAATGTGGCGGCGGGTGGATATGTCGCCGGACAGGAGGTTGTTGTTGAGGTGACCGTTGAGAGTTTCTGCGGTGAGGCGGTGACCGCCCTTGCCGTGGAAGAGCAGCCCCCCGTCGGATGGACCTTTGTTTCCGCCTCCGGTTTGGGTGATCCGGGCGGTGTGATAGCCCCTGCTCCCGGCGACCCGGCCCCGCTTCAGTTTATCTGGTTCTCTCCGATTCCCGCTTTTCCCTACACCTTTACCTACACTCTCGCCGTTCCCGCAGGCTTCACCGGTGATGCGGACATCCTCGGGCAGGCGGTGGGCCGCCTGAGCGGTCCGGAACTCAGGACGAATGTCGTTGGAACAACGCTGGTTTCGCTGGACGGAACCCCGCCCGAGATTACCCTTATTGGCGCCGACCCCCAGACGGTTGAATGCGGCCAGGCATATGTCGAATCCGGTGCGATCGCCCTGGACAATGTGGACGGCAGTGTCACCGTGGACATTGACAGCACCGCGGTGAACACAGCCGTCCTGGGTTCCTACACGGTCAACTATTCCGCGACCGACGCCTCTGGTAACACAGCCAACGAGACACGCACCGTTGATGTGGTGGACACCACCATTCCCGTCATTTCATTGAATGGTTCGGCGGCCGAGTCCGTGGCCTGCGGCGGCAGTTACACTGATCCCGGTGCCACGGCCGCCGACACCTGCGCGGGAACCCTGACCGTCACCGCCACGGGGAGCGTCAACACGGCGGTTCCCGGTGTCTACACGCTTTCCTACAACGTTTCCGATCCGTCGGGCAACGCGGCGGTTGAGGTGACTCGTGCCGTCACCGTGACCGACACGGTCATTCCGATTGTTTCGCTGAACGGTTCCCCCACCGAGACAGTCGCCTGTGGCGCATCCTACACGGACCCCGGCGCCACGGCGGTTGACGCCTGCGCCGGTTCGCTCACCGTGGTGACCACGGGGACTGTGAACACCACGGCTCCCGGTGAGTACACGCTTCGGTACAACGCCTCCGATCCCTCGGGTAATGCGGCGGTTGAGCGCACCCGCACAGTCACGGTTGTTGACAACACCGTTCCGGTGATCACGCTGAACGGCGCACCCGCCATCAGTGTCCAGTGCGGCGGCGTGTATTCTGATGCGGGTGCGACAGCGTCCGACTCCTGCGCGGGAACGCTTTCGGTCGTGGTGACCGGTTCCGTGAACGCTGCGGTCCCCGGAACGTACACGCTTCGTTACAATGTTTCGGATCCGTCGGGCAACGCGGCGGTTGAGCGTACCCGCACTGTCACTGTGATCGACACCACCGTGCCGGTGATTACATTGAACGGTTCCGCCTCACTGACCGTTCCCTGCGGGGGAAGCTATTCCGACGCCGGGGCGGCTGTGTCCGACAATTGCGCGGGAACGCTTTCCGCCACGACGACCGGCACGGTGAACACCGCCGTTCCGGGCGTGTACACCCTTCGCTACAACGCCTCCGACCCGTCGGGCAACGCTGCGGTTGAGGTGACGCGCACGGTCACGGTGACGGACACGGTGATTCCGGTGATCACGCTGAACGGATCACCCTCCCTGACGATCCCCTGCAACAGCTCCTACACGGACGCCGGCGCGACCGCCTTTGACGCCTGTGCGGGTTCGTTGACGGTGGCGACTGCCGGAGCGGTGAACACTGCTGTTCCGGGCGTGTACACCCTGCGCTACAACGCCTCCGACCCGTCGGGCAACGCTGCGGTTGAGGTGACGCGCACGGTCACGGTGACGGACACAGTGATTCCGGTGATCACGCTGAACGGTTCCGGCATGATTGACGTCGAATGCGGCGGTGTTTACACAGAGCAGGGCGCTTCGGCGCTTGACGCCTGCGCGGGCTCACTTTCTGTCCTGGTTTCGGGGACGGTTGACACGGCACAGCCGGGCACCTACACGGTGGCTTACAATGCCGTTGATCCCTCAGGAAACCAGGCGGTCGAAGTCACGAGGACGGTGGTTGTTTCAGACACGACAGATCCGGTCATCACCCTTCTGGGCGACAACCCCCTCACGCTTGACTGCGCCGATCAGTACACCGACCCCGGCGCGGGTGCTTTGGACGCCTGCGGCGGTGTCGTGGACGTTGTCACTGACGCGTCCAATGTTGACGTCACCTCATCCGGTTCCTATTTGGTCACCTTCACCGCCACTGACGACAGTGGCAACACCGCGACAGCTTCGCGAACGGTTTATGTGACCGGTCCCTCCTGCGCCGAAGGCGAAGGTGAAGGAGAGGGTGAAGGCGAAGGTGAAGGTGAGGGAGAGGGTGAAGGTGAGGGAGAGGGCGAAGGTGAGGGTGAAGGCGAAGGCGAAGGCGAAGGCGAGCCGGGATTCTGTGATTTGACCGGGTTGGAAATCCTTAGACCGGTTGGGGATGTGTTTGTGCCCTTCAGCCAGGGGGCCGCAACAACCACGATCCTCTCCCAGACAAACCATGGGGACAGCACGAACTGCGTGTTTGGCTCCGTCAAGGTTGAGTACTACATCAACACGCTGTTTGTCGGTGAGAGCGTTGACAGGCAGAACAACTTCCCGTTGGCGGTCACGCTGACGCCGGGCCAGTACCGCCTTGTGGCTGTTGCGGTTGTGCCCGAGACCGGACAGGCTGCCAACGCCGAGACGGTGTTCAACGTGGCGAACATCCAGGTGGGTCCGAACGGTTATCCCTACAGGCCCTTTGAGGCGCTGCGGCCCGAGGCGTCGATATTTGAAAACACGGTTTTCAACTCGATGTACCGGCGCAGCATAGCCATAACTTCCGCGCTCTGCCCCGAGGACGGCGGAATGGACGGCGACATTGTGCTCTCCTCCTCCTTCAACGGCGACACGACGCAGACGCTCACCGTCAGCGTGCCCAGGGCGCTTGTGCCCTGCGGCATGGAGATGCTTGTCGTTCTGACCATGTCCGACTCCCTGCAGGAGCTTGTCGGCCCCGAACTGTTCGGCCCCGACGGACTTCCCCTTGTGCCGCCGCCCCCGGGTGTTTTCATCGCCGGAGGGTTGTACTTTGACATCTCAATCCTGCTGGCGGACATCGCGGACATAGACGACAACGAGGGCGGGGTGGCCTATTCGGAAATCAGCAACGATCTGATTGCGGAGCATCCGATCACGCTGACCCTTTCCGGCCTAAACTTCATGCCCGGCCGCGTGCCCGTGTTCCTCTCCCACCCCACCGGTTTTGCCGCAAACGACACTGCGGACATGAACCTCTTTGGTGAGCTGGGCGGATGGTCGGTCGAGGACCTTGGACCCTTTGAGGTCGTTGGCGCGAACACCCTCCGCACCACCGTGCGCTCCCTCTCCATCTTCGCCCCGGTGGAGCAGAAGATGAGCCTCAAACTGAGCCCGAACGTCAAATACGGCGTTATTTTCGGCCGCGCGCGGCTTGGGGACACGATTGAGCAGTATTTCACAATGACGAACACCGGCGTGATGACCGTTGAGGGAAATGCGGCGGTGGCCGACAATGAGAATGTGTTCACCCTTGTCGGGGACACGGCCTTCCGCCTTGCCCCCGGGCAGACCAAGCAGTTCCTCATCTGCTTCAAGCCGAAGGCGGTGAGGGATTACATGGGCGAGCTTCGCATCGCCGGCGATCCGGTCGGCGACCTGAGCCTGATCATCCGCGGGACCGGAACCAAGCCCGCCAAGCGCGCGGCGTTCCTTGGATGCGCCCCCGGCGCGGATGAGGGCGCCGGATTTGGCGGGGACATGCTGGTGCTGCTGCTGGCCCTTGCGGCGGTTTGCGGCGGCGCGTATCATGTCAGGCGTCCTGAGGCATGATGTGGTGACTTGAACGGCAAAGGCCCCGGGGCATGGCTCCGGGGCCTTTTTTATTTGCGGGAGACCCTTTTCATGCGCAAGCACACTGCAATGATCAGTTCCCTGGTGCTGCTGTTTGCGGCGGAATCCTTCGGCCAGCCCGGAGACGCATGGTCCGCCGCGGCCGCAAACGGGGCGGATGCCCGGATTGCGCTGGAGTTTTGCGGCCGCTACGCGAACGGATGGCTCTCCCATGCCGCACCGGAGACGGGGCTTCTTCCAAGACGCCTCAACGGGGACCATGTCTGGAACGCGCGCGACTGCGCCGCGGACAACCTGCCCTTCCTGGCAATTTACGCGCATCTTTTTGGAAACAGGGGCATGACTGCCGCGGTGGCGGAAATCATGAAAACGGAACGGCGTGTTTGCCCGAGGCTGGGCAGCCTGCCGGACACGGTGGACATTCATGCGGGCGGGTTCATTCAGGAGCGGGTAGACAGGGAAGAATTGATCTTTGGCGCTTCTGAGTACGCCAAGGACGGGCTCATGCCCATGACGGAAATGCTTGGGAAAGGCCCCTGGCTGGACCGCATGGAGGAAATGATGCGGGACATCTGGGCGGAGGCGTCCGCCTCCGGCCCCCCCTCCCCCGTGGATGAGGTGAACGGCAACCTCATGCAGGTCATGTCGCGCTTGTACTGGTTGCGGCGTAATCCGGAGTTCAAACACAAAATCTACCGGATCGCGGATTATTACCTTCTTGAAAACCCGCTCCTCTCACGGGAAAAAGTGCCGCTGCGGGATCACGGATGCGAGGTGCTGGGCGGCCTCTCGGAGGCCTATCTGGTCGCGGCGGCGGAGGATGCGGAAAAGCACGGCGCTTACCGCGCGCCGATGCATGCGCTCATGGATTCCGTCATCGGCGCAGCCGCGTTTGAGGATGGCATGCTCCCCAACGCGTACAACCCGCGCACAGGGGAGCGTGTCAATCCCGCCTTTTCCGACAGTTGGGGCTATGTGTATGACGCCGTCTGCACGGTGGGCATGGCTGACGGGCACGCGCCTTATCTTGATGCGGCGCGCAGGGCGGTGGAAAACATCCACAGGCACCTTGGCACGGATTGGGAAAAAGGATCCGCGGACGGGTATGCGGACTCTGTCGAGGGCGCCCTCAACTTGATGAACCGGTTTCCGGATGCGGCGGCTGCGGAATGGGTGGATCAGTCCGTGCGTCACATCCTTTCCAAACAGGGAGAGGACGGCATCATAGAGGGGTGGTATGGCGACGGGAATTCCGCGCGCACAATGATGATGTATGCCCTGTGGAAGACACGGGGGGCGCGGGTGACACCCTGGAGGGAGGATTTGGCTCTCGGGGCCGCACATGACGGCGCGGAAAGGCTTTGCATAATCCTTTCGGCAAAATGGGACTGGGAGGGTACCCTTTGCCTTGACTCCCGGAGGCATCTGGAGAATTTCGGGCTGCCCATGGACTATCCCCGGATTAACCAGTTTCCCGAATGGGTGGCCGTGGTTCCGGGGGAAAAGTACAGGCTCACGGTCAACGGGGAGGCGGAAAAGGAGCTTGACGGCGGCGAACTGCGCGCTTTTCCCTTGTCAGTGTTGGCGGGGGAAACCCTCCGAATCACCCTCTCCCCCATCCCCGCGCCCGCCAAAGGTGCGGCCCATAACGAGGATAATTGGCGCAGGCTGAAGCTGCCCCCGCAGTCCACGCCTGAAGGACTGGAATCCTGGCAAAACACGCTGCGCGGGGAACTCGCGGGCGTTTTAAAACTGGGGGACTTGCCCGCCTCCAAACCGTCCGCCGTTTCACTGTCCAAATCCAGGAAGAATGGATTCACAGTTGAGGAGGTTGTTTTGCAGGGCGGACGGCGGGAAGGGGTGCGCCTGCTCAAAGCCGCTGTTGAAGCCAACGCAACGACACCCCTTCCGGCGGTGATCTGCATACCGGGGCATGGCGGCGCGCCGGAGGATCTGTTCAAACCGGAGGGTATCTACAAAAACATGGCGGGGGAGCTGGCAAAAAGCGGTTATGTGGTCCTTGCCGCCTCGGTGGGCTACCATGAGCCCAAAGGCCCATCCGGCACACTGATGGGCGGCCGCATCTCCGACTTGATGACGGTGGTGGACTATGCCGCCGGACTGGCTGGGGTGGATCCCGCGCGCATCGGATGCGCGGGCCTTTCGCTCGGCGGGGAAATGGCCATGTGGCTGGGTGCCATGGACACCCGCGTGCGTGCGGTGCTCAGCGCGGGTTTTCTCACCTCCATGAACCAGATGGAGCGCAACCACTGCATGTGCTGGGAGGTGCCGGGGCTTAGGGAACTGGCGGACTTTCCGGATATTTACGCGCTGGTCGCGCCGCGTCCGCTTATGTGCCAGATTGGGCTGAAAGAACCCCTGGACCAGTTCAATCCCACCACGGCGCGCCATGCTTTTGACACGGTGCGGAGTGCTTATGCCATCATGTCCGTCCCCGGCATGGCTGAACTGGACCTTCACGGCGGGGCGCACGAAATTGATTTGGACGGACTTTTGCGTTTTTTTGGCGGAAGACTCTGAAACGGAGAAATGGACATGGGCGGCTGTGTGATTGGTGTGGAAATTGGCGGAACGAAACTCCAGGCGGCCCTGGGCGACGGTCTGGGGGCGATTCACCGCCTGGAAAGGTCTTCCGTGAACCGCGGCAAGGGGGCTCCCGGAATACTTGAATGGATGGCTGCTGCCGTTGGCGCATTAATCAACGGCGCATCTTCACGGCCTGTTTCCGCCGGAATAGGCTTTGGTGGCCCTGTTGACAGCGCCACGGGCCGGGTGTTGGTGTCCCACCAGATTCAGGGATGGGAGGGCATAGAACTTCGCACATGGTTCGAGCAGCGTTTTGGAATGCCCGTTGTGGTGGAAAACGACGCCAATGCCGCAGGCTGGGCCGAGTACAAGCTGGGCGCGGGAAAAGGAACGAAAAACTTTGTCTACATGAACATGGGCAGCGGCATAGGCGGGGCGTTGATTGTCAACGGGGAACTCTACAACGGTCAGGGCTATGGCGCGGGAGAAATTGGGCACGTTTGGGTTCCGGATTGGACCGGCAGATCCCAAAATGGCTATGACAAACTCGAAAACCTCTGTTCGGGCTGGTCCATTGAGCGGCGAATCCGGGAGACGCTCTCCCCCGTTCCGGGCACACCGCTTCATGTGCTATGCCAGGGTAATCCGGCTGAACTTACCTGCGTGATGCTTGCAGAGGCGGCCAGGATGGGTGACGCACTGGCCTTGGGGGAGATCGGCCAAGTGGCCCGGACAACTGGGCTTGCCATCGCAAACCTGATCACCCTGTTTCATCCGGAGAAAATTGCCTTGGGCGGCGGGGTGTCGCTCATGGGGGATGTCCTCATCTCGCCCTTGAAGGAACAGGTGGACAGGCTGTGTTTTGGGCCGTATAAGGGCCGTTATGAGCTTGTTCCGTGTGAACTCGAAGAGAATGTGGTAGTAGTTGGGGCCTTACTTTTATCTCAAAAAAACAAATAAATAACAACAACCAACAACATTAACAGCCGCATATCGACTCAAGCCAATGGCTCTCAATGGTGTGCACGTCATTTGTTAATGGCAGGATGTGCTCTTTTTTGATTTTCGAATAAATGCAAAGGCCGGAATCCAAAGTTTCGAGGGCGAGGCGGGCACCTTCCACATCACCGATATGCCAGACATCCGGTTTTAATTCCATGATACGAAGCACATTGGCCGCTATATCCCTGGCCGCTTCAATCATGTGCCGGTCATAGATGGCATGGAGAAGGGCGGAAAAATTTTCACTTAAAGCGTCAAAATAGACCCTGTCAACAGATGCCAAAACCCTCATCCATTCCTCTTGTGTTTTAGGAAGGGAGTTTTTCCGTGCCATCAGGGCATCGGCGACCGCCTCTTCGGCGGAACGCAGCGAATCATAAAGGTGAATGGTTCTCTGGCCCGCCTGGATGGCGGCGGGAATTCGGGGGCCCAACCGAAGCAGCAGCATGAGGTTGCCTGATGCCAGGCGCTTCATTTTTGAGGGTGACCGGAGCATGTCATTCAAATGCCCAAAGGCTTCAATAATGTCGCTTCTGAGGGGGTCGGCGGGATAGATCCGGTTCAGTAAAAATTGCGAAAGCTCCCCTGACAACTCCGGACCAAGGGCGGCAAACCCCTGATAATTACGGACATTTTTCCAGTCATACCGCCGTTTAAGCTCCATGCGCAGGAAACTTGCGGCTTCATTCAATGCGTCATTTTCGGTTTGTCCGGCCATTCTCGGTTCCTTTTCCATCATTTCTCCATGGGAACAATTTTCCACGGTTGAATGTTTACAAAACAATAAAATAAAACGGAGATTTGGTAATGGTCAAAGAAATGGAAATCAAGCGGGGTGTTGAGTTTCCCCACACAGTGGTTATCGACGGGCTTTCCATTACAATCCGTCTGATGACGCAGGAAGACCGGGAAACTCTCATTGAATTCGGGCACCAGTTGAGCGAAGAGGACCGTGTGTTCATGCGCATGGACATCACCCGTCCCGAGGCCATTGATGAATGGATGAACAACCTGCTCAGTGAGCGCACCCGCACAGTGGTTGCCGTTACTGAAAAGGACGGCATTGTCGGCTATGCGAGCCTTCACCAAAACAAGGTGTTGTGGACGAGGCATTTGGGGGAGATCCGGCTGTTTCTCAAGCGTGAACTGCGGCAGATTGGACTCGGGCGCGTGCTCGCCGAAATAATTCTCGGTTTGGCACGTGACAACGATGTGCAGATTGTCGAGGTCAACATCCCCCGGATCCAGCCGGATTTGCAGAAGATCCTGCAGACCATGGGTTTCATGCCCGAGGCAATGCTGGCAAACTGGCTTATTGACCCCGACGGAAACACCCATGACATGATTATCATGTCATACCGTTTCAACGAAAACGTTTGAGCAACGGGGCGGCTTCAGTGCCTGCGGTTAATAATCTTTCCTGATGACAACCCCCAAACCGCCCCTCTCTTTTGAGCCGACGTCGGCCTTTACGGAAACGTTGGGCGTCACCTCCACCTCCGCCGATACCTTTCCGCTGTCCGTGGAGGCACCCTGCTGGGCCTCCAGGTAAATGCGATCATTGATATATTTGCCCACCCCGACAGTGGTGTCCCCCACCGTCTCGCCCGTGCGGACGTCAAAGATGTCAAGGCCCGGAATGCGCAGTTTTCCCGACAGGAATTCCGCCATGCTCATCCTCCGGCTCAGCAGGGTGACGGCTCTTGCCAGTTGGACCGCCTGAACCGGGGATATTTGGGAGACGTTTCTGCGGAACAACAGCATCGCCAACGCCTCATCCTGCGGCATGGGCGGTTCGGAAACCACGGAAAGGGACGCTTCCGAGACCTGTCCGGAGAGCAGCATGGTGGCTGTCATTGAAGCCGTGGACGAGGTGGACTTGATGTTGACATAGGGATCCCGCAGATTGTCCTCGTTGAGGGTGATGGTGCTGTCCCGCAGGTCAAACCGGCGTCCAAAAAAGTCCAGGGAACCCCTTGAAATGGTCATGGTCCCCCCCACCGAAGGCTTTGAAAGTGTGCCCCGCGCCCGCAGGCTGCCTTTCCATTCCGAATCCAGCACGGGTGCCCGCACAAAAAGCCGTGATGGCATGTCTAGTCCGATGTTCAGGGTGACAGCGGGCAGTATGGCGGGGGAAACGGGCCTTGGAAGCGTTTTGGCACCATCCACCGGACCGTTAATTTCGGTTACCTCAAGGGCGGGCGCGGTCCCGCCCGGCAATTTTTCGGGCACCTCAAAGTCGCCCTGGTTAAGAACCAGGCTGCCCCCCACCTCGGGGGCCGAAAGGGAGCCTCCAAGGATCAGGGGACCGGAGAAACGCGCGGAGGCGTAGTCATTGTTGAGCGCAAGCAGGTTGTTCAGGGTTAACTCGACAGCCAGGCGGCGCGGTTGGGCAAGATCAACCGTTCCCTTTCCTGAAACCGTACCCACATCAATGTCACGCGCCGTGAACCTGGTCAGCACCAACCGGGAGGCGTCGGCCTCCAAACGCAGGGAGATGTCCTGAAGGCGGGTGCCTGTGGAGAGGTTCTCGTAAGCGCCGTCCTCCAACTCTGCCTTGCCGTGCACAACCGGCGCAAGGCGGGTTCCCCCGCAGGCAAAATCGACCAGCAAAGTGCCCCTTGGATGATGCTCCACCAGGCCCATTGTCTGCGCGAGAGAATCCAGTTCGAGTTCGCCTTTCCCGGAAAGGGCAAGCTCACCCGCGTCCGAGGGGGACAGCGTCAACGGGGCAAGATGGAAGACAAAGGGAATTTCACCATTTGCCACCCCCCTGCCGGCGTCACCGAAAAGCCCCTTGGCGGTCCCTTTCAACCTCCCCCCCCCGATTTCCACGGAACACTCGGCGGTGACGGGAGGCGTGTCGTTGGAGGCGGTGGTCATGCGCGCATTGGAGGTGGAAAGACTGAATGATGCGGATGGATTGTCCGTTGTGCCCGAAAGGGATGCGGTGCCGTCGAATGTGCCGGAGAGGGGAAGCGGCTTGAACAAGGCGGCGATGGAAAGGGGGAAGTCTTCCCACTCCGCGTTTGCCGTGACGTTTCCAGGCAACCATTTTCCCGACAATGACGCCCCGCCCCCACCGGAACGAACGGCGAGATTCTCAAGCGTCCAGCCGTCCCCCGCACGGGTGAGCACCGCGGTGCCCCCGGTCTCCATCAGGATTGTGTCAGCGGAAAGGGATGCCTTTTCTATCTCAAGCACCCCACGGGCCGGGTCAATTAGGGTGGTGGCGGAAAATTGCACCGGCAACGGTGTCTCCTCGCCTTTTCTGTGAAGACTGCCGGACACGTTCAGGGAGGCGTTTCCGCGGTTATCTTTCGCGGAAAGAGCCAGGGAGCCGCTTCCGCCGGAAAGTATTCCGAATGCGGATAATCCGGTGAAGTCGAGCGTCCCGGAACCGGCCGTTTTGGACCCGGTAATCTCAAAATTTCCAGAACATTTGGCCGATTCAAGGGTGTTGTTGTCAAAGTGCAGGTTTTGTGCTTTGGCGTTTGTTTTCAGGCGAAAAGCATCCCTCCCGCCTCCATGAAGTTCCAGGTCCCCGCGAATGCCCCCCGCCACGGAATGCTCCCCGAAGAGGGAAAGCCTTCCCAGTTCGGGCAGGTCGAATGTGAGGCCTGTCTTAAAACTGGCATCTTTCCGGTTCCAGTCCAGGGAACCGGATGCCCTGTTGGGGCCGGAGGAAAAGGAGCCTTTCCTTACTTGAACCGCGTCATCATTAATGGCAACCTCACAGGTTCCATCGAGGCGTGGTTTCCCTTTTGTTTGCGCGGTTGCCTTGACTTTTCCGCTGAATTTACCCAGGTCTTTTCCCTCAAAAAGAAAATCACCACTAAGCGTGTCCGCGGCGAACAGACCATACCCCGGTTTTTTAAGTGAGAACCCGCCGGTGATCGCGTGTTTTGTTTCATCACCGGAAATGTTTCCCTTGAAGGCAGCCTCGCCGCTTGGCGTGTTTTTTCCCCCTGTCGGAATGATGGCGGCCAGGTCGGGCGCCTTCCCTGAAAAAACGATGTCATAACCACCGGAGGAGGGAGTGAAAGAACCGTCAGTTTTCAATGAAAGCGATTCCGCGGCCAGTTCACCGTCCCTCCATGAAAAAGCGCCGTCCCTCCATGTCAACGAGGCTTGGGCGGAGGGACTGGGCCCGGAAAGTTGTTGCAACTGTTGGGGAAGGCCCTGAAGGCCGGAAATCTTTAATGTGACGCCGCCCTCAAGAGCAAAGGGGCGCATTATGCCTTTGGCTTTTGCCGTGACCACGGCCTCTCCTTTGGGCGCGAAAGGAAGCAGCATGGCTGATGTGGACAGATCGCCGGAAATGAGTGTGCCGTCAACTGAAAATGAGTTTTCAGGCAACGCCAGGGAACCGTCCGCTTCCAGCCGCAGAGAAAGCGCATCCAGGGCCGCCGTGGCGTCAGTAAACGTGAAAGACGAAAAGCCCTTCTCCGCAACCAGAGGGAAGTCGGCCTCCATGGACCCCATTGGAACGCCGTTGAACAGGCAGCTTTCCGAGTGTATTTTCACGGTGTAATTTGGTGATGCGGCAAGGGCGGCGGGTGAGCCCGCCTCTTTGAGAATGGCAGCTCCCGCCTTTTCAAGCGAGAATACGCCAAAGGAAACGGAAGGCGTTTCGAAGCCAAAGCGCGCCTTCGAAACGGTTTCATTCCCCTCAAGCGAGCCGGACACCGCAACATTCCCGGGGAAAACCGGGGTGTTTGTGATGTGTTCCAGCAAAGGAGCGGGCAGGATTCCCTCCAACGAAATATCTGTGCTGGAGCCGGACAGGAAATGGGTGCCCTGCGCCGCAAGTCGGAATTCGCCCGCCGCAAGGGATATGGTTTCAAAGTGCAGTGATTCCCGCTCGGTGTCGCAGGCCATGTTGAGCGTCAGCACGGGTGTCTCGGGGAATGCCTGGTTTAATGACCAGGGAAGCAGTTCGACCAGTTGCCGGTGAGGGGTGAAAACGCCCGACAACCGCAGTGGAGCGCCCCAGACAAGGGTCCATTCGGAGTCGCCAAGGAGTTGCCGCCCCCCGCCTCCTTTCAGGTCCAGTCCGATCAGTGCCTTTTCAGGCGTGCTGTCCAGTGACGCGGTGATGGAGAGGGCCGGCGCATTTTGAAGAAGGGGGCTGATGCCGCCAACCGCCGGAAGCGAATCAGCACTCATTTGAAGGGAAATATGCGCGTTTCGGGTTTTAAGACGGAACGATCCGTCGGCGGTGGCGCGGCCGTGCCGCCAGTCAAGGGTTGCGTTTTGAAGGGTGAAAAGGCCGTCCAGTGTTAGCGTCCCGGAAAACTCCGCATGGGCCTTTTCCCCCAGCCAAACGGACAAGGGGCCTGCCGGCATCCACTGTCCCGGAAAGACGGCAATGTTTGCCGTGATTTCACTGTCCGTTGTCCCGGAAACAGTTGCCGAACCTGACAGGAGCGGGCCGGCGGCAGAGTTGAAATTGGCTGTGGCGTTCCACTTTTCACGGGGACCGGATCCCTTGATATCAATGGTTACATGGTCCGGTTTTCCCGAGAGCAGCGGGAAAAGGGTGGCGTCATCAACATGAATGTCCAGTCCGGGCAAATCCGTGTTGTTGGCGAAGGAGATTGCGGCATTGGTGCCCTCCTTGTCGGTGCGCCTGATTGAAAACGAACAACCGGGGGCTTGGCCCCAACCTGTCCATGCAATGGCGCCTTCCGCATGGAAAGCGGCCCGTTCACCGAAAACGGGCTCTTCAAACACCAGTGCCTTGATGTCTATCTTGTCCGCATGGGGGTAGAAACGGTATCCGGGCACCTTTGGAAGCCGCCATTTTCGCAGGCGCACGGGTTTTCGGTGAATGGTGGTCGTCTCAACAGAAACAGAACTGAGCCTGGGCCTGCCAAAAAAAAGGTCTCCGGGAGCACCCCTCAACGCGGTGTTGTTGATCTCTAGCCAGACGCCCTCCTTGTCCCGGATTGTGATTTGATCAATCTTTAAGTTCCAGGGCACCAGGCCGCTCAGGCCCCGCGCTTCAACGGTGAACGGGGTGCGCGCCGCAACCTGCGCCTGGATAATGGAAAGGACGAGTTCCCTGCCGGGCGGTGTTTGGAGTGCGGCAAAGACCAATATGGCAACCGCAAGCACCGCCGCAATCAAAAAAAACGATAAGCGTAAAAGGCGTCTGGATGTTGTCTTTGCGGACATTGTCAGAACGCCTGTCCCATGCTGACATAAAACTGCATGGAGCTGTCTATGCCGCCGCGGGGGTTGAGCGGCGAGGCCACGTCCAGACGCAACGGCCCTATGGGGGTGAAATAGCGCAACCCCATGCCCGCGCCCCAGCGCGGTGTGCCGCTGAAGTCGGGCAGGGCGGATTCGTACACCGAGCCGCCGTCCAAAAACACCGCCAATCCCAGGCGGTCGTTGAGTTTTCGGCGCAGTTCCAGGGAGCATTCGGCGAGTGAACGGCCGCCGACGGGTTCGTCATCACAGTTGATGTCGCCGATGCGTTGGTAGCCAAAACCCCGGACGGAGCCGCCGCCACCGGCGTAAAACCGCGCGTCCGGGGGCACGTCCGTCAAGCCCGCCCCGGCAAGCATGCCCAGTTTAAGTCTTCCGGCCAGGACCCAGCGGGCGTCCTCGTCGAAGGAATGATAACCGCTCCACTGGAATTCATTTTTCAGGAAGGCCGCGCCCGGGCCGCTGACGACCACATGGGGCTCCGCGCGCATCCCCAGGCGAAGACCGTTGGAAGGGTCCAAAGGATTCTCACGGGTGTCCCTTGTCGCCTCAACCGGAAGGGAGGCGGTGAAGTAGGTTTCCCCTTCGTCCGACTGCTCCACATGGCTTAAGCGAAGTTTGGGCCCGCCGCCAATGGTCAATTGGCGGCTGATACGGCGTTCGACCCACGCGCCAAGCTCGGTCGCGCGGCTGTCATAGGCGTCTGGGGACTCATTGGAGGCCTTGAAGTTCAGGGAAAGCGTCTGGTCTTCACGCATAAAGCCCGGAAACTCATATTTTGCCGTGATGCTTTGGTCGATTTCTGAGGTGTTCAACCCCAGGGTGAGGCGGTGCGCCCTGCCGAAAAGGTTGCGGTGCTGCCAGCCCGTCTGCGCGCCAATTCCCTCGTCCGTGCGGTATTGCACTCCGAAGGAAACCGTGCGGTGCTTGCGTTCGGTAACGGTGACATTAATCGGGATTCCGCCGTCCGCGTCCACGGCCGTGCCCGGTTCAAGGCTGGCTGTGGCAAAAAGCCCGCTGGCAAGCAGTTTCTCCCGCCCCTTCTCCAGCAGGGAGCGGCGGTAACGCTCGCCGGCTTTCCAGGGAAGCATCGCCAGCACCGGGGCGGCTTCCATTCCCTCAAGCCCTGCAATTTGAGTTGCCCCAAAATTTGCCGGGTGCCCGAGCTGGATCACATAGGCCACTACAACGGAGTGTGCGGCATGATCAACCACCACTTTACGGTCACCGGGATGGGCGAGGGGCCATCCCTCATCGCGCGCGGCGGCAACGAGAAAAGCCTCCCCGTCCAAAATCTTCGCAGTTTCCGCAAAATCCCCCTTCTTCAGCGGAAAATTTCGCGGAATCCAAGTATTGTCCGTGGATTTGACTCCGGTGGCGTCATATGCGGAAACGGAGAGTTCGGACACCAGATAAGGGACTCCGGTAGTGACCGAAAAAACCACCACCGGGCGAATCTCCCCCTTCTCAACGGTGGAGGTTGCCGTTGCCTGGTAATATCCAAAGCCACGCAACACCTCCAACAGCAGGGCGGTTTCCTTTTCGGCCCTTGTTTCCAATGCTGTCACGGAAAGGTCGCGCTTGTTTCTTATCCGCTCTAATTGGGACTGTTCCAACAGGGCCGCGTGCAGCTTTTTTTCGTCTACCCCACGAATTTCAACGGTGAAATAGTCTTCCCCCCAGGCCGTCAGCACGGGGAAAGCAAGAAACTGCACGCAAAGAACCAGCAACCCAATACGCCGCAGTAAAGACGGCGTGATGATTGGATTCGATTGCGCTTTCAGGCAACACATTATGTTCATCCCTGCTTCAGAACAAAATTATACACTATTTGGTGCCCTGCTCAACAGTATACACCGCATATTGTGTGCGAAAATGAAATGAGGGGGCCATTCCACTCAGAATAAACAATTTTAACACTCACGGCCTTCCACGGGAAGCAGAATCCGGTGTTGCCGCAGGCGTTCCGCATCGCTTTTTGCCACATAAATGGGGTTTCCCCTGGGATCCGCGCAGGTGTGATACATGGCGGTGGCCACAGTGCCGGGGGTGGGAATGAAACACTGCACCTGCCGGGGCCGCCACCCCCGTTCCCTGAGCCAGCGGGCCAGATCGCGCATGTCATCGTCGGTGCATCCGGGGAAGGCGCTGATCAGATAAGGAATGACATATTGTTCCTTTCCAACGCCGCAGGAGGCATTGGAAAAAAGGGCCATGAACTGCTCAAACCGGTGGAAGGAGGGCTTTCGCATGAGCTTCAGCACCTTGTCGCTGGCGTGTTCCGGCGCCACCTTCAACTGCCCCCCCACGAATTCGTTGATGAGCGCCTTCAGAAACACCCCTCCCCCGCCGTCAAGATCATAGCGCACCCCGCTGGCAACGCGCAGGTGGCGCACACCGTCAACGCCCGCCATTTCCCGGAGCAGATTGACCAGGGCTTCGTCCTCTGTCTTGAAATGGGGGCAAACCACGGGCACCAGGCAGTCGGTGCGGCGGCAAACGGAGGGATCCGCAGTGCAGCGCGCGCCCCACATGTTTGCGGTGGGGCCGCCCACATCGCTGATGCTTCCCTTCCAGTCAGGGTGCTTTGTCAGCGTTCGGGCTTCTTGAAGAAGGGATTCCGGGCTGCGGGACTGGATTTGACGCCCCTGGTGCATGGTGATGGAACAGAAGGTGCATCCCCCGGCGCAGCCCCGGTGCGCGGTGATGCTGAACTGGATCATGTCGGCTGCGGGTATGCGTTCCCTGTGCAGCGGATGGGGCCGCCGGGTGAAGGGCAGGGCGTGAAGCGAGTCAAGTTCGCCGGTATTGAGGGGGGCGGCGGGTGGGGCAAACACCACGTGGCGTGTGCCGCTTGCCTGCACCGCCCAGCGGGCGCCCTGGTGCACCTGACGTTCCAGGGCCAGTGTTGCGGTCATCAGCGCCTTTGGTTCAGCGGAAATCTCCTCATGCCCAGGCAGGCGCACCAGCCCATCATCCTGGGGCACCAGACCCGATTCCTGCAACGGCTCCAATTTGGAGACGGCAAAGGCTGTGCCGGGGATGCCGCGCAGCGCTTCAACGGGGTTGTTTCCCTCCGGCAAAGATTCAAGCCGCCGCGCGGCCTCCAGCGCCGCCCTCTCCCCCATGCCGTAAACGAGCAAATCGGCCTTGCTGTCCAGCAGCAGTGATCGGCGTATTTTGTCCGTCCAAAAGTCGTAATGGGTGGCGCGGCGCAGGGAGGCCTCCACCCCGCCGAGCACCACCGGCAGACCCGGGAAGGCATTTCGCATCAGGCCGGTGTAGACGATGCAGGCCCGGTTTGGACGGGCACCGTGGCGGTTGCCGGGGGTGTAGGCGTCGTCGTGGCGGAGTTTGCGGAATGCGGTGTAATGGGCAAGCATCGAGTCCAGCGCCCCCGCCGTGATTCCCGCATACAACCTTGGACGTCCCAGACGCATGATGTCCTCGGGAGTGTCCCACCGGGGTTGGGCAACCACGCCCACACGGTATCCCTTTGACTGGAGCCAGCGCCCAATCAGCGCGGTGCCAAAGGAGGGGTGGTCCACATAGGCGTCACCCGACACCAGCAGCACATCAAGCGCGTCCCATCCCAGCCTGTCCATCTCCTCCCGGGACATGGGCAGGGGTGCGGGCAATGGCGGGCTTTGTGTTTGCGGCCGGTCGTTGTGAGAGGTTCCGGGCATCATTCAGTTCCACATGGTGTCAAAAGGCACTTTTATACCATTATAAATTGAAGGGTATGCTCAAAGGGCGTGTAACCGGTCAGGTAAACGCTTGGCCCGGACAGTTTCGCCTCCGCGCCGCGCAGTTGCACCCAGGCGTGGCTGTTTTTTCCCGGCCCGAAGCGGATGACATCCGCGCCCATGCGGTACTCGGCGAAGCCATCCCTCAGCAGGTAGACGTCACCGGCCTCCCGGACCGCCTCCACGCCGGAAAGCTCCCCCCCTTCCCTGAGGTTGATTTCAACTGCCAGAGGCACATGGTCTGTTCCTTGAGCGCTGATGGTTAATTCAAAACCCTGAGAAGTCTCCCTAATGCGCCCTTTCTGGGTTATACGGCATATTTCGCTTATTTTGCGCTTCAGCATGACATCAGGCCAGGTGTCCGGAGTCACGGGAAATCGCGATTTGTCCGTGAGGGGCTGCAAGTACCGCCCCTGCAGTTGCTGTGTGAAATGCCAGCCATCGGCGTCCTTCAAAAACGCAGAGGGAACAAACTGCCCCTTTCCGAAGAAGGCGGAAGCGAACCGGACGGCACTGACGACAGCCTCCCCGCGCCGCAGGGTCACCCAACGGCTGTTTTCCTTGTGGATGATGGTGGCACTGGTTCTGCCGCGGCGGATACGGGTGATGCCGGACGATTTGTACTCCCGTTCATAGTTGTCCGGAACAGGCGCCGGCTCGGGTGTGCTTTTTTGAAGCGCCGGATACTCCATCAGCAGGGCCAGCTCAACATGTTCCGGCTCAAGGGGTGCCAGCATGGCCGCATACAGGCCGTTCCGGTCCAGGATGGCCAGGTGGCGCAGCGCAAACCAGTATCCGCCCATGGTGCCGCGGGTGTTGAGGTCCTGCCGGCGGGATATCTCCGTGACCACCTCGCCGTTGGGGTGGAGCAGATAGGCCATGGCGTCCAGGTTCTTGCGGACCGGCTCAAGCAGTTCAGGCCTGTTCAGCTTGATTGCGGTCACAACAAGGGCGCTGTTTACGACGGTGTTGTATCCTGCGGTGCTGCGTTCGGTGTACTGGCCCTCCTCATCAATGTCTATGCCCTCGGCCAGCCATTGGTCAATCCGGCCAACATATGCCTTGTCCGGGAAAAGTTCATGTATTTGGGCCAGGGCCGCGCACACGCACCACCGATGGTTGGGTGTGTGAATTCCGCCGATGGAAAGGCCTTTCCCAGCCCGAAGGAGAAAGCCCTTCACCAAGTCCAGAACCGCCGTGTTTTCATTCATTACCGCGAGTCTTGCGGCAGTGGCGACGCCATGGACCACGAAACCGGTGTCGGGCGGCGAATTGAAGTTGGTCGCCGGGAGATCGATGAATCCGGATTCATGCTGGGAACGATCCAGAAATGCCGCCGCAAGGCGCATGCGCTCAAACAGTTCGACGCTTTTGTGGTGCCGGGATAGGGGGTGAAAATAAGCCGCGGCGCCGTCACGAAGGAGCCCGGCGGCGGAGGTGCAGTAATGTATGCCCCACTGATCGGGAATCCCGCCGCACCATGGGCTTTTCGGGTCAATGTTCTGGCTGTTCACAATCCGGTTCAGATGCTCGTCGTGCGCCTGGACGACCGGCGCGGGCGCGGTCTCTTCCGCCCTGGAGGCAAGGGACAGGGAGGCCATGGAGGCCATCCCGAACGCAATCGCCTCGCGGCGGTTCATTTCAAGCGACATTCGTCAGGTTCCTTTGTCCCGCCATTGGGGATTAAACGCCCCCGGATTTTTCAGCCGAATTTTTCAGGTGCTGCGCCCGTCCCTCCTCCATCCATTTCCAGAGCGCGTCACGCCACAGGGCGACGCGCTTCTTTTCCTGTTCGGTGGCGGCCAGTTGTTCCGCCTCCGCAATCAGGCTTCCGAATTCCTTCATCCGGTCGGCGGTTCCCAACTGGGTCCAGGCGACGTTTTTCCAGTCGATGCCGTTTTTCCTGTACCACGGCTTGCGGTAATTGTCCGGGTTGCAGGCGGTTTCCTCGAGTTTTTGGTAGAACGCCTTCATGGGCTTTTCCGCCGCGCCAAAATAGAGGCGGAAAAACTCGCTGATGATTTCGTCCACATCCGCCGAGGGATCATCCCAAATCTTCGCGATGGCATAACTTTCAAGCATGTCCTGCTGTCCGCAGATGAAGATGCCCCGGATGCCGTCTTTGATGTACATGCGCATGGTTTCGGCGCTTTTGTGGACCATGATGTTTGGGAAACAGTTGAACTTGTCTATCAGCGCGGGTTCCATGGGGTGGTGATAGTAATTCCAGAGGTACATGGGCGCCTCGCTGCGGCGCAGCCAGTCTTTGTACAGCTTCATGTCGTTTTCGCGCATTTCCCTGTGGATGGCATACATGCAGTTGTGCAGGCAGGGGGCCATGGAGACGTTCGGTTCCATTTCAAAGGTGGTCGGCGGATAGGCGTAGTTCCAGTAGGCGAGCGTGGCGATGTACTTGCTTGGGTGGGTTTTGCGCACCTCGCGGGCGACGGCGTTCACGAAGGAAAAGAAGTAGTTGCTGATGGTGCCGCTGCTGAACTGCCCGGTCTGCATCCTCCTGCCCGACACGATCAGTGCCTTGCACTTGTCGCACGTGCAGTAATTGGAGTTGTCGTCGGGGATGATTGCGAAATAGTCACCGACCGCCTTCCAACCCTCCGGTGTTTCCTTTTTGCCGTCAAAGTAGTCCCGCGCCATTTGCGCGACCTGTTCCACCAGTTTCGGGTTGGAGTAGCAGAGCTGCGTCCCTTTGCCCGGTCCCTGCGCCTGGTATTCCGGATCGGTGAAAACGGTGTCAAAGGTTTTTCGGTTGAAGGTGTGGTTCCCCGCCCATTTTTCCCCGCCAAGGCGCATGCGCCGCCAGAAAAGGAACAGTTCTGGCTGTGTGACCGGGCCCCACTGTCCGCTGATGAAGGGCCAGCCGCCCCCGTAAAGGTAGTCGCGGTATTTAAGCGCGGGTGAGCGGCGTATGTTCCGCCCATTCACGGAAAGTGTTTTTTGCGGGGGGATGATGATGGATGATTCGGTTGCGCCGTACCAACGGACGTCACAGAACTGCTCAATGAAGTGGTAGGCGGCCTGGCAGGTGCCCTGTTCGTCATAGATGCCGGGCAGCTCCATTTCTCCTGTGCTGCGTTCCGGCATGCCCACTGTCTTCCAGTAGTCTATCCGGTGGCGCGTGGCCGCCAGTGCGTCACCGCAATTCATGGGCCTGCCCAGTTCGGCGCGGTTTTTCGGCGTGTCCTCCCAGTCACGTCCGATAAGAATCAGGGTGTCCGGACGAAAATCAACAATATATTCCTGGGGATCAAAGTCGGCGGATTTCAGGCCCAGGGCACGGGTCTCCGTGCTCTCCCCCACAAGCACTTTGAGCCCTGAAACCGGGGAATCATCGGTGTGAATGGGAATTTCAGCCCCGGATATTTTCAGCACATGGAACTGAAGCTCAAGTGCCGCCAGGCGTGCCGCCGGTGTGGCCTGCGCGGCGACAACAATCGTGCATGCCGGCTTTCCATCCCGCACGAGATCAAAGCCGTTCCTTCCAGTGTCACGCGCCAGTCCGGCGCACCCGGCACAAATAATGAGACAGACAATGGGGATGCAAAGGTGAAACAGGCGGATCATGTTTGCGCCTCCTTGATTTTCAAGATGTCACCGTGCGCAGTTATAGGGCCCCGGCCGGGGCAAATACAATTATTTTGACGGATTTTCCGCCGCCAAGTAGGCCGCCCGGCCGCCATGGGGCACCAGGGGCGGCGAAACCTGTCCGTGCCATTTGGGCCACAGGAAATCGTCCATGATCTCGCGCTTGTAAAAACCCTCGGTGGGGGTTTCCAGCAGCGGTGTCTCCTCTATCTCCATCCGGGTGAGGGCCCGGTAGCAGGCCTGGTGGGCGTAGGCCTGTTCCATGGGGACCATTTTGCCTCCGCGCCCCGGGGTGGGCGATTCAGGAGCAGTGGCCGCCTCGGCACTGCCGGGTTTCGCGCCCCAGCGCAGCTCGGGCGGATGGTTGGGGTCAAAGGAAAGATCATACAGGCGCGCCTCCACATCAAGCAGCGTGATGCGCTGTTTTGCGCCCCTGCTGTCGGTGTATTCAACGGGAACGGCGCTGAAAATCCTGTGCTTTTCCAGCATGACCGCCCAAGCCAGATCAGAATGGTTCCAGACGGCGTGATAATTGATTCCATCAAGGCCGGGCAGGTCCGGTTTCACATCGTACCATTGAATCTGCGCGTCAAGGGTGTCCACCATGTCGAAATAGCGGGCGCGGAATTCGGCATCGTCGAGGGCTGTGGATAATTGCCCCCAGCGCCCCCTGTCCTTGTGGATGTTGCGTGCGGCGCTCTCACCGGGGAACTGGACCGGCCCGTTCTTTTGCACGTCGGCCCACGCGGCCTGCACGGCCTCCCCGCGCTTTGCAAGGAGTGTTTGCGCCTCAGTGGCGAATGTGCGCATCACCGCCGCGAGATTCACCGGAATGTCCGCGCGGAGCCGGTGCCGGATGAACTGGTGAATGCTGCCGAGTTCCATGCCGTCCTCGGCAATCTTTCCGGTTTTGGCCAGTTCCGCCATCTTGTCGTATTGTTCGGTGCTGAATCCGAATTCCGCCATTTCCGCATCGGTTCTGCGCCGGACGCGCTTCACCTTTCCCTTGTCGTCCGTTTCCGCAATGGGCCAGCGGAACGTGCGGAAGCCCCTGAAGCATCCGGCGTACTCATTTCCGCCACCGTCCGTCTGTTTGGGCGTGAGGCCGGTGACGGCGTTCAGCCCGTTGTACACGTAAAGATCACGGGTCGGCGAGGTGGTGGCGTCCAGAAAGCGCACCCCCCCGTCTGTGTCCACACGGGCAAGCACCAGCACGTGTCCGTCCAGATAGTAGACGCAGCCGGGGATGAGGTGCTCCCGGTCTATGGCGACGGGGCAGGTGTCGCTGATCTCCGAGTTTTTGGAGAAGGGCTCCACCCGGAGGTTGCCCGTGCAGGTGCCGGTGACGGCGTCGCAGAAAAACTGGTGCGCCGAGGCGTAGTCAAAGGAGCTCACCGTGCCGCCGGGTATGGTGGCGGGGGCGGTGCGCACGTCGGTGCCGTCAACGGCGCGCACATGGCTGATCATGAAGGGCAGTCCGCGCCGGCAGGAATAGTACGCGCCCAGGGAAACCATGAGTTTTTGGCAGTCCACAATGCCGTGCATGGAGCGGATGGAATCCATCCCTATCTGGGGGTTGCAGGGCTCACCCGCGAATGCGGGGTCCAGCAGCAGGTTCATGTCCGGATCGGTGAGCACCTGCTCAAGCTTGGCGAGGCGCTGTTCCCGGCTCCCGTTGAGTTTCCGATCGTATATGCGCCCAATCCACGCGGCGAAATGGCGTGTTTCCGGCACGGTCCACTGGCGGTGCAGCGGCCATGCGCCGCGGGTGGAACTGATGGATGCGGGATTGGGGTCCTCCCCCGAGGCGGTTCCGCCGAACAGGGCCGCGAGCCCAAAGCCCAAGGCAGCCAAACAAATCCCACGAACGCGCATCGGCGACTCCTTGCGGGTTGGGTTGTCCTACAAAAGCGGATCCGTGAAATAGGACCATTTGCCCACCTGCGCGTCCAGCCTGTCACGGACGGGGTATCCCGAGGTGAACATGCCGCGCAGGTAGCTTGTGGTGGTCTCCCGCTGGCACAGGGAACGGTAAAACGCCTGGAGACGGAAGGCCTCCTCCATGGGCATCCGCGTGCCGTCCGGCAGGGGCGTGAACGTCTGGGGGGCGCCCAGGCGCTCCGGACTGTCCGGCGGCGCGCCCCAGCGCAGTTCCGGCGGATGGTTGGGATCGAAGGAGAGGTCGTAGAGGCGTTTTTCGATATCGGCGAGGGTCAGGGTGACCTTCTCCCCCTTTGAGGTGGTGTACACCATCGACTTGATCGGGAAAATCCGGTTCTTTTCGGCAATCAGCGCCGCCGCCAGATCGGCCTGGCTGCGGATGGTGTACTTCTCAAGTCCGGTGAGATCAACAAAGGAGGGCTTCATTCCGAACATGCGGATGACGTATTCCATCCAGTCCGCCAGGTAAAAGTACTTGTTGCGGCGGTCCACATCGGAGGACGGGGAACTCCAGGTTTCCCAGCGGCCCCTGGCTTGAAAAATGTTGTCCTCATCCTGATCCTCGGGATAGACAACCCCGCCGTTGCGGCGCACGTCGGCCCATGCGTCCTGGACGAACTTTTCACGTTCGACAAAGGCGGCGAGCAGCTCCTCGCAGTAGGGTTCAATGAATTTGGCGGGTGCGACCCGGTCCACCGTTTTCATGCGCAGGCGGATCAGATCGTGCAGGCTCTGCGGCTTCAGGCCCGCCTCCTCGATATGCTGTGTCTGGGATATTTCACGGACCACGTCGTACTGTTCCGTGCTGAATCCGAATTCGCGCATTTCCTCGTCGGTGCGTCGGCGCACCTTCGTAATATTGCCGCGCCCGTCCGTTTCGGCGATGGGATACCTGGGCACGCGCAGGCCCTGGAAGCAGCCCATCCACTCGTTTTCAGGGTCGCTGCCGCGCGGGGTGATTCCGCCCACGGCGTTCATTCCGTTGTACGTGAAAATGTCGCGGGTGTTGGTGGTGCTGCAGTTCAGGAAGTACAGCTCGCCGTACTCCGTCACCTTCGCCAGCATCAGACAGTGGCCGTCCAGGTAGTTCATGCACCCCGGAAGCAGGCTGGCACGGTTCAGGGCCACGGGGACCGTGTCCGACTGGCCGGCGTTCTTGTCGTTCAGGTTCACCCGGTAATTGCCCGAGATGAACACGCCCACCGCCTCGTTGAAAAAGGCGGACAGGGACGGGCTGGTGAAACTGTTCACGCCGCCCGCGGGCGTGTTGAACGCCGAAATGCGCACATCAACACCCCGCTGTCCGGAAATCACCATGGTGGTCATCCAGGGAAGTGCGCGGCGGTAGGCGTAGTAGGCGGGCATGAACGCCGTGAACTTGCCACAGTCCATGTAACTGTTCATGGTGCGGATGAGCCCGGCGGACATCTGCGGGTTGCCCCCCTCCCCCAGAAACGCGGGATCAAGAAGCAGGTTCATTTCCGGGTCGGTGAGCACGCGCTCCAGCTTTGCCGTCCGCTGCTCAACCGTTCCCTTTGTCTTCATGTCGAAAATGCGCTCGACCCATTTCGCGTAGTGCTGGGTTTCGGGCACGGTCCATTGCCTGCGTATGGGCCACGCGCCCCCGCCCCGGATGCTCGGCGGGTTGGGATCCTGCGCTGCCGCAATGACAGACACGCCCAGCAGAAATAAGAAGACCAGGATATTGGGGGAAAGACTGGTATAAAACCGTATTTTTGTCATGCCTGCACCTGCGTGTTGAATTCAAGGCGCGTATTTTAGAGGTTTGTTGGGTGATGGGGCAAGGCGGGCAAAAAAAATGGCGCGCCCAGCAGGGCTCGAACCTGCGGCCTCTTGCTCCGGAGAAGTGCAAGCAAATCTTACCGTGCGGCTTTTTGTCTCTTGACGTGTTTTATATAACACTGATTGTCTTTATTTGTCAATGTTTTTTTGTGTTACCTGTGTACGGTACACACCCCCCCCGCATTGAATAGGATGCATTTTGGCCACAAAGCTATCATCACTGCATCGGATATTGGCGCGGCACCGGGGGCCGGGGTGGCCACTCAGGGTGTGGGCGCGGCACCGGGGGCCGGGGTGGCCACTCAGGGTGTGGGCGCGGAACCGGGGGCCG
>JBHEKP010000319.1:0-9482 GCA_041859375.1 Candidatus Hydrogenedentales bacterium
AAATATTCATACATGCGCTTTTTGGTCTCCTTAGTGTCTGATAATATATATTATGTTTGTTTTTGTAGCGTAAAACTGCGCCTGTAGAAACACTTTGGGCATGCTCGATATTAGAGCAGGCCCTGTCGGACACAAGGGCAAAAACGGGGCTTCCAAAATCAGTGGTCGGCAGTTAGGCATAATCAGACCTAATAATTTAAATTATTTTATAATTGTAAATTTATTTCTATCAAGTTTTTATAAACTTAATATGATATTTTTAATTGCCTGCGATTCAATCAAATTCAGTAGTTTTTGTCGGTGTAAATTTTGAATCAACCATGGGAAAAGCGCTCCAAAGATTGACTGCGGCCGATGGCTTGGCTTCCAGCTCTCTCCACCATGCCTCTATCCACTTATACCACCCTGGAAAAAAATCATTACTCATTAATTACTCCAATTCACTGATTTATGGCAAGTTTTTCCAGCACCCCCCTCCCACCGCTTATTCCCTTGATTGGGGCTCATCCCCCCCAGGTAACCTCGGCACATGGTGTCCGCCCAAGCGACAGGCACCTCCCCAATCCGTCAGTATTTTGCTCCCGGCACGTTTACAACATCGGCAAATTGACAACAGGCCTGACCGGTGCTATACTAATGCAGACCTGAGCGGGACTAACTCAGTTGGTAGAGTGCCAGCTTCCCAAGCTGGATGTCGCGGGTTCGAACCCCGTGTCCCGCTCCATTTTTTTTGTCTCCTCCTCCCAATCTCCTCCATTAAACTCCCAGCAAAAAAAAAATCCCCCTTTCTCCGGTGTGAATTTTCCGGGTGCGCCCTCCGGTTTCAGGCGGCATATTCCCGCATTTGAACTACCCTGTATCATTTTTAAAAAGATATTTCAGACGGACTGAACCTGTTTACAAAACGACAATTTGAACGTGACTGCCCTATGAATAAATGCCTGCTTGAACTGCACCACCCGCCAGAGGACTCATTAATGGATTCAAAACATGAAACATAACCTTCCGAATTCATTGATATGGTGTGCCTGTGCCTATATTACCGAAGAGCGAAGAATTCCCTATTGATCATGGAAGTCACGCATCGGCAGTAAAATTTACTTCAAAAGTACCACTTATAACTCCGGCCAAAACAACTCATAATTTATCCGGATTGGGTTTCTCTTCCCGTCATGGCATAGGTATGGTTCGCAAAACGATTTCCCCAGCCCATCGGGCCGCGCAACTGTTTATTCCGGGGACTATGAAAATTCCATAAAATTGGGTACAATCTGGTTGAGGCATATTATTAAGCTGGCCGCCGGTGCAAAGGCCTGTCTGCCTTTCATTCAAACGGTCGTCACATTCAGGAGGATTCAAACCCATGAAAAGAAAACAAAACGGCTTCACATTGATTGAGTTGCTGGTGGTCATCGCCATCATCGGCATCCTGGCGGCCATCCTGCTGCCGGCGCTGGCACGCGCCCGCGAGTCCGCCCGCCGTTCCAGTTGCCAGAACAACCTGAAACAGATGGGCCTGGTGTTCAACATGTACGCCAACGAGTCCAAGGACATGTTCCCGCCGATGAAGATTTTCAACTGCAACGGAACGGACCCCGCCAACACCGGACATTTCGCCAGGGATGCATCCTTTGAGGGGCGCGCGGTGTACCCGGAATATCTGAGTGATGTGAACATTCTTGTGTGCCCCTCGGACAGCGACAACGAAACCGTCCGCAAGGCGTTCCATGCCAACAATGATCTGGATCAGCCGGTTGAACCCTGCCGTCTGGCCCGGGGCAGCTATTATTACCTTGGGTGGGCCTTCAGCGTCGCCAACCTGACCATTCCGGGCGTGCCGATTCCCCAGGACATCACCACCATAGACGAGACCAACTTCACCACCCTGCTCAACTTCCTGAACCCGGATCTGGTGGCTTATGCCGTGCCGATTGTGCTTTCCCAGGGCGGCACCATGACTCCGGAGCAAAAAATGAACGATTTCGGTCCCGCCCCGCGCCTGCGCAACGGCATTGAGCGCTTCCTCATCACCGACATCAACAACCCATCAGCCTCCGCGAAGGCAGCCAGCGAACTGGCGGTTATGTGGGATGAGACCGCCGTTTACGGCAAGCCCACCACCTTCAACCACGTTCCCGGCGGCGGCAACGTGCTGTACATGGACGGGCATGTTGAATTCCTGAAATGGCCGAGTGTGTTTCCGCTGGACAAGCTTGGCATGTATCTGTCCTTCCTTTTCTAGGCGTTGATTCCAATAACTCAAAGCCGGCCCCGCCGCAGCAGCCTGTGGCGGGGCTTTTTGTGCCGTTCGGGCCCTCCCCCACCCTGATTTTCCTGCTTGGGGTTTTTACACGGTGCGGTGGCGTGTGCTACGATAATCGGGATAATTTCCCCAAAATCGCCCTTTCAGCGAAGACCAAAAAAGGGCTGATTTTGGGGGTGGATTGCAAAAATTACTGTTGGCGGCCTTTTTGCGCGCGCCACATATGTAAACAAGGCATATCAACGTCCACAAGGCGTCTCCAGGGAGAAAAACGATGCAAACACTTGATTTGTTTAGCCTTAAGGGAAAAGTGGCGGTGGTGACAGGTGGCGGCGGGGTGTTGTGCGGCGCAATTGCGGAGGGGCTTGCCGGTGCCGGAGCCACGGTTGCCGTGGCGGACCTGCTTCCGGAAATGGCCCAAACCTGCGCGGACCGGATCACGGCGGCGGGCGGCACGGCCAAGGGATATCTTATCAACGTGTTCGAGCGGGACACCATCCAGGCCTGCTGTAATGCCGTGATGGCCGATTTCGGACGGGTGGACATCCTCATCAACGGCGTGGGCGGCAACATGAAGGCCGCCACCACCTCGCCGGAGCAGACCTTCTTCGACATCCCCGCCGACACCCTTCAAAAAGTGATTGATCTGAACCTCACCGGCGGCACAATCGTGCCCACCCAGGTGTTCCTGAAAGCCATGCTCAACAACAGCGACGGTGGCGTCATCATCAACATTTCCTCGATGAACTCGTTCCGCCCGCTCACGCGCATTCCCGGCTACAGCGCGGCCAAGGCGGCGGTGAGCAACTTCACCCAGTGGCTCGCGGTGCACGTGGCGCAGGAATACAACCCCAAACTGCGTGTCAACGCCATCGCGCCAGGCTTCTTCCTCACCGAACAGAACCGGTTCCTCCTCACCGACAAGGAAACGGGCGCGCCCACACCGCGCGGCACCACCATCATGGCGCACACGCCGATGGGCCGCTACGGTTGCCCGGACGACCTGGTCGGCGCGGCGGTCTGGCTGTGCAGCGACGCCGCCGGTTTTGTCACCGGCATCGTTCTGCCGGTGGACGGCGGATTTTCGGCGTTTTCCGGTGTTTGACAAAACAAAACCATAATAGACAGGAGTTTGCAGTCCCATGAGCGATCCAGTGACCCGTCTTAAAGAACACCAGCCAAAGCATGAATTTCTCATCGCCATTGACTCCGACGGCTGCGCCTTCGACACCATGGAAATCAAGCACAAGGAGTGCTTCATCCCCAACATCATCAAATACTGGGAACTCCAGGCGGTGTCCAAGTACGCGCGCATGGCGGGCGAATTTGTGAACCTGTATTCCAAATGGCGCGGCGTCAACCGCTTTCCGGCGCTGCTCATGGCGCTGGATCTGCTGGCCGACTGGGACGCACCCATGGCTCGGGGCATAAAACTGCCCGAAGTGCCCAATCTGCGCAAATGGTGCGAAACCGAGACCAAGCTGGGCAACCCGGCACTGAAGGCCTACTGCGCCTCCCATTCCGCCGCGGACGAGCCGGACATGCACCGCGCCCTGGAGTGGAGCGTGGCGGTGAACAAGACTGTGGAGGACATCGTGCAGGGCGGCCTGCCCCCCTTCCCCTTCGTCAGGGAATGCCTGGAAAAGGCCCAGTCCATGGCCGACATGATGGTCTGCTCCCAGACCCCCGGTGAGGCGCTGGAGCGGGAATGGGCCGAGCAGGACATGGACAAGTACGTCTTCTGCATCAACGGTCAGGAGGTGGGCACCAAGGGCGAGCACATCCAGTTTGCCGCCGAGGGCCGCTACGAAAAGACAAAGATCCTCATGATTGGCGACGCCAACGGCGACCTCAAGGCCGCGCGCAAGAACAACGCCCTCTTCTTCCCCATCAATCCCGGCGACGAGGAGGCCTCCTGGAAGCGCCTCTTTGACGAGGGGCTGGACCGGTTCTTCGCGGGCACCTATGCGGGCGATTACGAGGCCGCTCTCATTGCGGAATTCGACACGTACCTTCCCGAACTGCCCCCCTGGAAGAAATAACCCGGCACAACGGGCCAAAACCAAAAACGGAACAAGGCCATGGCAAAGAGGCGCGAACCGGATTTTGAACAGTTTCTGCGCGCCGTGACACGGACAGGGCGTCCCTCCCATCTGCCCGCCTACGAGCACATCGCCAGCACGGGATTCATTTCCCGGCGCATGGGTGTGCCCTTTGACCGGATGGAGCCCCACGAGGACGGCTATTGGCAGGTCTATGCGGACTTCTGGCTGGACATGGGTTTCGACTGCGTGCCGATGGAAATCGGCCCGAACCTGCCCCTGGCCCAGGCCGGACACGGTGACGGCACCGTGAGCCACGGCAGCGAATCCCGCCGGATGATCGCCTCCATGGATGATTTCGAGCGCTACCCCTGGCCGACCCCGGACCATTACATGGAATTTTCCCACTGGGAAAAGGCGGCGGAATGCCTCCGGCCCGGGAGCAAACTCGTGGGCGGCGTTTGCATGGGCCCCTACGAGTGGGCCTCCAACCTGCTCGGCGTGGAGGGCCTTTCCATGGCCGTGTGCATGGAACCCGAACTGGTCCGGGCGGTGTTCGGCAAAATCGCCGAGATTCACCTGTCCTGCCTGCGGCAGATTGCCTCGATGGACGCGGTGGGCGCGCTGCGGCAGGGCGATGATCTGGGGTTCAAGACTTCCACCTTCCTCTGTCCTGACCACCTGCGCGAGTACATCTTCCCGATTTACGCCGCCATGGCGGCCATCGCCCATGAGCACGGAAAACCCTTCATCCTTCACTCCTGCGGCAATCTCGCGGAGGTGTACGACGATCTTGTCGCGTGCGGCATTGACGCCAAGCATTCCTTTGAGGATGTCATCCTGCCGGTGACGGAATTCAAAAAACAGTACGGCGACCGCATCACGCCGCTGGGCGGGCTGGACGTGGACCGCATCTGCCGCCTGGACGAGGCAGAACTGCGCCGGTACACACGGAGCGTGGCGGAGGAATGCTTCGCCGACGGCCACTGGACCCTGGGCACGGGCAACTCGCTCACAGACTACATGCCGGTGGAAAATTACCTGATTGTCCTCGACGAGGGCGCCAAAATCTCAGGATAGGCGCGGAGGCTCTTTGTCATGAAAATCATTGTGGATGAAAACGTGCCCTACGGGCGGGAGGCATTCGGCCTGCTGGGCACGGTGGAGACGGCGCACGGACGAAAAATCAGCCGGGACATGCTCATGGACGCGGACGCGCTGGTGGTGCGCAGCATCACCAAAGTCAACGGGGAACTGCTGGAGGGCACCCCGGTGAAGTTCGTGGGCACCTGCACCATCGGCGAGGACCATGTGGACAAGGCGTGGCTCGCCGCAAACGGTGTGGCCTTTTCCAGCGCGCCCGGATGCAACGCCAACAGCGTGGGTGACTACATCACGGCGGCGCTTTTTGAAATGGCCCGCGCCATGGACCATCCGCTCAGGGGCATGCGCCTCGGCATCGTGGGTGTGGGAAACGTGGGCTCAAAGGTCTGGAAAAAGGCCTCGGCGCTGGGCATGGAATGCGTGCTGTGCGACCCGCCCCGCTTCGAGCGCGAGCAGGACCCCGTGTTCCGGCCCCTGGAGGAGCTGTACGACTGCGACTTCATCACCTTCCACGTGCCAATGGAGAAGACAGGGCCGCACCCCACCTGGCACCTGGCGGACGAGGCCTTCCTGAAAAACATGAAGGAGGGCGCGGTGCTCTTCAACTCGTCGCGCGGCGCGGTAGTGGACAACCAGGCGCTCAAGGCGGCGCTCCTCTCGTGGCACCTCTCCGGCGCGCTGCTGGACGTGTGGGAGGGCGAGCCACGGGTGGACACGGAACTGCTGGCCCTTGTGGACATCGCCACGCCGCACATCGCGGGATACTCCTTCGACGGCAAGGTGAACGGCACCCGGCAGGTTTACGAGGCCCTGTGCGCCTCGCTGGGCCGGCGGGCGGAATGGGATCCCTCCCCCCTGCTGCCCGCGCCGGAGGTGGCAGAACTCACCGTGGTCCCCCGAGACCCGGCCGCGCTGGAGGACGCCGTCTCCGCCGTGTACCCCATCACGCGCGACGACAACCGGATGCGCCCAATGATCGCCCTGGACAACGACGACGAGCGGGCCGCCTACTTCGACCGGCTGCGCAAGGAGTACCCGCGCCGCCGCGAATTCTTCAACACCAAAATCCGAATGACCACACCGGACCCCGCGCTTGCGGAACAGTTTGCCGGTGTGGGTTTTACCCTGGCCTGATTTTTCACGGGAGAGACGCCCCATGGTCATGAAAACCGTCGCGGAAAGCGGCTATCTCAAGCCGGAAGAAATCCATGCTTTTGTGCGGGATGCCTGCGCCACCCTGCCGGTGGACGGCAAAAGCGTCCTCTTCATCATCCCCGACCAGACGCGCAGCATGCCGATGCCGCTGATGTTCCGCGCGCTCTACGATGCGGTGTTCCACCGGGCGAAGCGGATGGACTACCTCATCGCGCTGGGCACGCACCCCCCGATGACCGACGGAATGATCGAACAGCTCCTCGGCATCACCCCGGAGGAGCGGGCGGGCAGGTACGGGCAAATCGGCATATTCAACCATGAATGGCAGAACCCCGCGGCGCTGGCCAGCCTGGGCACGATCACGGCGGATGAAATCGCGGAGATTTCCGGCGGGCTTCTGCGCGAGTCGGTGGAGGTGACCATCAACCGGCGCGTCCTCGACTACGATCTGGTGTGCATCGTCGGGCCGGTCTTTCCCCACGAGGTGGTGGGCTTCAGCGGTGGCAACAAGTATTTCTACCCCGGCGTGTCCGGCGCGGAAATCCTGAACCTCTTCCACTGGCTGGGCGCGCTCATCACCAACTACGCCATCAACGGCACCAAGCACACGCCCGTGCGCGCCGTGGTGAACCGCGCCGCCGCGATGATCCCCGTGGAAAAGCGCTGCTTCTGCCTTACCCAGGTGAAAAAAGACACCAAGGCGCTCTTTTTCGGCACCCCCGAGGAGGCTTGGAGCGAGGCGGCGAATCTGAGCGCCAAGACCCACATTGTCTACAAGGACAAGCCCTTCAAAAGCGTGCTGGCCATGGCCCCGGCCATGTACGACGAACTGTGGGTGGCGGGCAAGTGCATGTACAAACTGGAGCCGGTGGTGGCCGACGGCGGCGAGCTGATCATCTATGGAAAGCACATCACCGAGGTGAGCGTCACCCACGGAAAGCTCATCGCGCGGGTGGGCTACCACGTGCGCGACTATTTCGTGAAACAGATGGACAAATTCCGGGACATCCCCGGCGGGATTCTCGCCCACTCGACGCATGTGCGCGGCATGGGAACCTTTGAGGACGGCGTGGAGCGGCCCCGGGTGCGGGTGACCCTGGCCACCTCCATTCCCGAGGAGGAATGCCGCGCCATCAACCTCGGCTACCGCGACCCCGACAGCATCAACCCCGACGACTGGCGCGACCGCGAGGACGAAGGGCTGCTGCTGGTGCCCGAGGCCGGGGAAATCCTGTACCATCTGAGGAAGGATTGAACATCCACCAAACGGCGCGGGAAAACGGCGTGAACGCTGCACTCAAAACAACGATTTGCTGCCTTTTGCTGGCTGCGGGATGCCTCCCGGCGGGATGCTACCAGGAACAGTCCGCCCAGTCAGGGTACGCGCCCAAGGTGTACGCCGTGGAACGGCACGCCATCGCCGTGGAGGCTTACCGGAAGGAAAAGTACCGGGAGGCGCTGGAAGCGGCCACAGAAGCGGCAAACCACGACCCCGGCTACGCCGACGCGGCCAAACTGCGCGCGCTGATCCTGCTGCGCACGGACAAAACGGATCTGGCGGCGGACGCACTCGCCTCCTACTGCGAACAGTGGCCGGACGACGCGGAGGGGCAGTCGCTGCACGGGCTTTCGCTGGAGCGCATGGGGCGGACGGAAGCCGCCACGGCGGCCTACGGCAGGGCGGTCGGCGGTTTCGACAAGATGCTGGCGGAGGGCACTCGCACGCCTGAAAAGGTGCTGGGCCGGGCGCTGCTGATATACTTGCGGGACGGAAGAAGCGCGGGGCTGGTGGCACTGAACCAGGTGCTGTCCGCCTACCCGGACTACGGGCCCGCACGGGAAATAAAACAGAACATACTGGACAACAACCGGGGATTTGTGCTGGACTGGCTGGAAAGCCGCCCCCGTTAATCAACAAAGGAGTCGTTTCAATGCCGCGCAATGTGATTGTCGCCCAGTCGGGCGGACCGAGCCCCGTCATCAACAGCTCCCTCCGGGGCGTGGTGGAAACCTGCAAAATGTATCCGGACGTGTTCGGCACGGTCTACGCTGGCTGGCACGGCATCGAGGGCGTGCTCAAGGAGGAACTGCTGAACCTTTCGGCGCAGGACGACGAGGAAATCGCGCTGCTCCGCTACACGCCCGCGGCGGGCTCCATAGGCACCTGCCGCTACAAGCTGAAAAAAGACCAGCAGGAGGACTTCCAGCGGGTCATTGAGATCTTCAAGGCCCACGACATCGGCTACTTCTTCTACAACGGCGGCAACGACTCGATGGACACCGCGAACAAGGTGGCGAAGCTCGCCAACGAGCAGGGCCTGGACCTGGTCGGCGTGGGCGTGCCCAAGACCATCGACAACGATGTGGGCGACTCGGAATTCAAGCTAATCGACCACACGCCCGGCTACGGCAGTGTGGCGCGCTACTGGATGGGCATTGTGCAAAACGCCAACGAGGAGAACGCGGGCTCCTGCCCTGCGGATCCGGTGCTCGTGCTCCAGGCAATGGGCCGCAAGATAGGGTTCATCCCGGCGGCAGCGCGGCTGGCCGATCCGAAGCGGGAATTGCCGCTCCAGATTTACATGACCGAGTCCAAGGTCGGCCCCGAGGAAATGTGCGACAACATCAACGACCAGCTCAGGCGCGACGGGCGCTGCGTGGTGGTGGTGAGCGAGGGCTTCGACGTGGGCGATCTGGGCGATGTGAAGGACAGCTTCGGCCACACGAATTTCGGCGCCACCAAGCTGACCGCCGCGCAAAAGGTGGTGAACCTGCTCAACGACCGGGGCCTGCCCGTGCCCGGCAAGGCGCGCGGCCAAGTGTCCGGCACCGATCAGCGCAGCACCTGCGCCTATGCCTCGGTGGTGGATCTCGACGAGGCCTACAAGGTGGGACAGCAGGCGGTGCTCATCGCCAAG
>JBHEKP010000377.1:0-8050 GCA_041859375.1 Candidatus Hydrogenedentales bacterium
CTGAGACAGTGGAAACTGTGGCCGGTCCGGAGCACTCCGGGGTGCGGATGGACGTCTTTCTCGCCGAAATGGTGGAGGACGCCACCCGTTCCTTCCTCAAGAAAATAATCAAGGACGGCTGTGTGCGCATCAACGGGCAGGTCTGCCTCAAGCCCGCCCGCGCCATGGCCGAAAACGACCGGGTGGAGGTGGCCATCCCGGAGCCGCCGTCCGCCATCCCCGAACCGGAGGACATCCCCCTCGACATCCTTTACCAGGACGCCGAACTCATCATCATCAACAAGCCCGCCGGACTCGTGGTGCACCCCGCGCCGGGCCATGACGCCGGTACGCTGGTCAACGCGCTGCTGTTCCACTGTTCCGACTTTCAGAGGGCCGGCGCGGACATGCGGCGGCCCGGCATCGTCCACCGGCTGGACCGGGACACCTCCGGTGTGATGGTGGCGGCCAAGACGCAGCGGGCCTTCACCTGCCTGGCGGAGCAGGCGGCGGCCCATTCCTTCGACCGGCGCTACCTGGCGCTGATTCGGGGTGAATTCAGGGAGGAGCGGGGCCGCATCAACGCACCCCTCGGGCGCAGCCTGGTTGACCGGAGCCGCATGGCGGTGACGGGCCTGCACTCGCGCGAGGCCGTGACCAACGTGGAAACCCTGGAACGCTTCGGCGTGGCCTCCCTGGTGGGGCTGCAACTGGAGACGGGGCGCACCCACCAAATCCGCGTGCATATGCGTTTCGCCGGGCGGCCCGTGCTGGGCGACCCGGTGTACGGGGTCACAGACTTCCGCTCCTGGCCGGTGCCGCCGGAAACGCTGGAGGCCTTAAAGGGCTTGCAGGGCCAGGCGCTGCACGCCGAGCGGCTTGGCATCACCCATCCAAACACGGGCGAACGGATGACCTTTCAAACCCCGCCCCCCCCGGATTTCCAGCGGGCCCTGGACGAGCTCAGGAAACTGGACCCGCAGACCCGGCTGCCGAGCGACTGATCCCCCGCCGCGCCCCTGTCACTCCAGAAAGGTTCCACCGTTGCGGCGGGCATAGGCGAGCAGCAGCAGCGCGCTGCGGCGGTAGGACTGGATGCCGCCCTTGACGTTATTGGCCTTGAGGTAGAGATTGTTCAGTTTCCCCTGCACCTCGCTGGCCTTCCCGGCATGGGCGTTGTAAAAGTCATTGGCCGCCCTGATGTCGCGCGCAATGCCGGGATGCCGTTTTTCAATGAGCGGTTTCGCGCGCTCCGGGGCGCGCCGGTTTAATTCACCCAGCAACTGCCGCTGGATCATGAGCAGGCCGGAATAGTTCAGGTAGGGGTTGGTGCCGGTGATGCAGGCCAGAGCGCCAAAGAAATTCGCCTCGTCCTCGCTGGTGACGCCGCGCTGGTGCGCCTTTTCATGGGCGATCACCTCGGGCTGGTTGCAGGCGGGGATTTCCCGGTTGTAGTTGGCCTCCCCGGTCCAGGGGGTGTACACGCCGGAAATGAGCAGCCGGCTCATGACAAAGGAGCAGAGCACGGGCTTTGCGGGGCCGCGCGGCGCGGCGAAGGAGGGGTGCAGCCCAAGTTTTTGCGCCACCACACCGTAGGCCTCGTCTATGGCCCGGTCCACCTCCGCCATGGTTTGGGGGGGGCTGCTCGGCCCGCCCGCGTCGGGGGAGCCCATGGCGCGCCCATACGCCCTGTTGGTGGCGTCCACCAGTTCGCCGCACAGCCGTTCCAGTTCCTCCACGGCGGCGGATTCTTCCGGAGATTCAGCCCATTGACCCCAGTTCATCCGTGTGATCAGATCCGCGCGGGCGTAGTTGAACCCCCATGCGGCGTAAAAGAGAAACAGCACCACACCCGTTAGGGCACCCCCCCGCAGCAGGCCGCATGCCAGGGCGTTGCGCAGGCGGCGCTTCCCCCGGAGCACCTGCCCAAGGGCGCGTCCCATGGACCACAGCAGCCACAGGGCAAGCACCATGACGGCCAGTTCCATCACCGACCAGGGATACCATCGGGTAACGGCGGAAAGGGTTCTGCCCGCCCACTGACCCAAATGCTCCGTGTATGCCCGCTCAACAAAACCCGGGAAAGAGGGAAGGAACTGCGCAAGGGCCGCAAAAGCCGCCCCGGCCGCCATGATGAGCAGGCGGCGGCGCACCCGGCAGGGCCGGTCCAAGGGAAAACGCGGCCCGGCCGCCTCCGGGGCAGGTGTTTCCGCTTCCGTTGTCCCGCTCATTTCGTCCCCGCCACATCGCGGCACAGCGCGGTTGCCTCATCCTGAAGCAGCGCGCCCAACCCGTCACCGTAAAAGGACGCCGTCACCTCGTAGCCGCTCTTGTGGTACTCCCCGGCGCTCAGGATGTAACCGATATGCTCCGATGTGTTTGATGCCACACAGGGATGCTCCGCCCCGGCGGCGCGCGCCGCTTCCTTGACCGCCGTTCCAATCGCGCAGATGGGCTCGCCGGGGAACGTGGTCATCTGGAAGTTGCCGACCCGCAGGGCGTAAAGGGGCGCCTGTTCGGGGAACATCACCTGCAGCAGCAGGTCAAGCTGCTCCTGGGTCACGTTGTACTCGTCCCCGGCGATCTTTATGAAATCAGGCGCACCCCGGCGCTGCGGCAGCGCCACCCATTTCACCCGCGCCGCGAGTTTCGCGTTTTCGGCGGCGGGGATTTCCGCCGCCAGCCGCCATGCGGCTATTCCGATTTTGCGTCCATAATTATAAGCCTGCTCATAGTGGCTGCCTCCCTCGCGCCCGGCGGGCGCGATGTCCCCCTCCGCGCCGTTGGCGTACAGGCACACGGCGCCGCCGCCCAGCAGATCCTCCACGGTGCGCTGCATGCTCCCCGCCCACTCGCCCGACACAAGCATGTCCGTCTCGTCCACAAAGGTGCCGTGGGCCGTGAAGTTCACCAGCACCGCCAGGGGTTTTCCGTCCGAGGCCTTGTCCAGGCGCAGCACCGTCATCTGGTCGTCCACACAGTCGGCGACCCGCCGGTTCCGGTTCATGCCGGGCAGGGACACCGCACCGGATCCGGCGCGCACCGGCTGAAGCGCGGCATCGGCCGCGCGCAACGCCTTTGCCAGCCGGTCCGTGGTGAAGTTCAGCATCTCCTCGGAGAAAATGCCGATGTTCGGATTGCCCGCAACATTGCGCCGGTCCAGGGCGAAACCCTCCAGCCCGGTGTGGGAGTGGCTTGCGCATATCAGTGTGTTGTCCGCGCTCAAACCGCCCACTTTGGCCTTTTCAAGCGTCTCCACCAGCAGGCACAAGGGCACGCTGCATGTGTCAACGGTGATGACCGCCGCCTTGCGCCCCTCCTGCTCCAACACCAGCGCCTTGCCGAATATCGTGTCCAGCGTGCCGTGGGCGGGCTTCCCCTCGCGTGCGCCGTAGCCGCCCAACTGGGTGGCGATGCCCGACTCCACGGGATTGATGCTTTCCACGGCCACCCCGGCCCGCAATTCCGCCGCGGCGGGCACACCGCAGCAGGCCAGCAGCACAAGCGCAAAATTCATGGTGGGGCTCCTTTCCATGGTTCCATGGCAAAGACTATGCAACGGACGGCCCGGGTTTCAACTGGGAAAAGAAACCACCCGCCGCCAATAAACTCCAAAGAGGATGCGGCAACCCTGGCGCAATTTCTTTGCTATGCGGGGAATCCCGCCGTTATCATGCTGGTCTGGGGAGCGGAACGGGGTGGGAAAGGCATGCCGGAGCACGCCAATGAAACGTGTCTTGTCCTTCCGTTCCGTTTTGATCGGCATGGTGGGCCTGTTGTTTCTGCCCGCATTCCTGTGGGGCATGTCCGCGTTTCTGATGCCCGTTTTCGCGGCCCCCGAAAAACAGGCGGCGGACATCACGGCGCTGCGCCTTGCGGTGGAGGATTTGACGGCGTCGCATCCCGGGGAATATCCGAACGGGCCGCGCTGGCTGGAACAGATTGCCGGGCTTGAAAAGGAGCTTTCCGCCGCGCCCGGCAATGCCCCGGCGAAAGAACGGCTGGAGGCGCTGAAACAGCAGGCGTTGCTGGCCAATCCGCTGCTGGACGGATTCGGGCAAATACTCGTGATCAAGCGCAAGGCGGACGACCCCTCGCTGGGCCTGCCCCAGAACTGGCAGGGCAACTGCTCGCTGCCGCTGCACAAGTACCACAATGAAATCGCCCTGTTTTCCCCGCGCGGCGGCGACACCCCCCTGAAGACCCTGTTCAAACCCGAAAAGAACGTCTTCATCGGGGATGTGGATTTGAACTTTGACGGGGAAAGGCTGCTTTTCTCGATGCCGGGCTCCCATGGCCGCTCGCAGATATGGGAAATCCGCGCGGACGGTTCCGGATTGCGCCAGGTGACCCCGGGCGACGAGCCGGACGTGGACAACTACGACGCCTGTTACCTGCCCGACGGGCGCGTCATTTACGGGTCCACCGCCTGCTACCAGGGCATCCCCTGCGTGGCCGGAAGCGACAGCGTGGCCAACCTGTGCGTCATGAACGCCGACGGCACGGGCGCGCGCAGGCTCTGCTTTGACCAGGACCATGACTGGAGCCCGACGGTGCTGGGCAACGGCCGGGTGCTGTACACACGCTGGGAGTACACCGACCTCCCCCACTCCAACACGCGCCTGCTCTTCCACATGAACCCCGACGGCACGGGGCAGATGGAATACTACGGGAGCAACTCCTACTGGCCCACTTCGGTCATGTACGCCCGGCCCGTGCCGGACCATCCCACGGCGGTGGCGGCGGTTGTGACGGGGCACCACGGCGTGCCGCGCATGGGCGAGCTGGTGGTGCTTGATCCCGCACGTGGCCGGAGCGAGGCGGACGGCGCGGTGCGGCGCATCCCCGGCAGGGGAAAGGCCGTCGAGCCGGTGATCATGGACAACCTGGTGGACAATTCCTGGCCCAAATTCCTCCACCCCTTCCCGCTGAGCGACAAGTATTTCCTGGCGGCCTGCCAGCCCACCCCCTCGTCATTGTGGGGCATTTACCTGGTGGACGCCTTCGACAACATGCTGCTCCTCCGCGAGGAGCCGGGCTGGGCCCTCCTGGAACCGGTGCCGTTGCGCGCCACCCCCAGGCCGCCGGTGATACCGGACAAGGTAAAACCGGGTGAAAAGGAGGCGGTGGTGTACATCGCCAACATCTACGAGGGTCCGGGGCTTGCCGGGGTGCCCGAAGGCGCCGTCAAATCGCTCCGGCTGGTGTCGTACAGCTATGCCTACCGCAAGACCGGCGGCCTGCTCGGCGTGGTGGGCATGGACGGCCCCTGGGACGTGAAACGCATCCTGGGCACCGTGCCCGTGGAGCCGGACGGTTCGGCCCTGTTCCGGGTGCCCGCCAACACAGCCTTGTCGGTGCAGCCGCTGGACGCGCAGGGCCGGGCGATGCAGCTCATGCGAAGCTGGTTCACCGGCATGCCGGGCGAGGCGATCTCCTGCGCGGGCTGCCATGAACGGCAAAACTCGACCCCCCCGGCGCGAAACACGCTGGCGGCGCGGCGCGCGCCCTCGGAGGTCACCCCCTGGCGCGGACCCGCGCGGGGCTTCAGCTTCGCCCGCGAGGTGCAGCCGGTGCTGGACCGGTATTGTCTGGCGTGCCATGACGGCGGCAAGAAAGCCGACGCCACTGATTTGCGCGGCAATGTGATGATCACGGACTGGAAAAGCGACTTCGGCGGCAACGGCGGCGGCGCGGCGGGGAAATTCTCCGTGGCATACGCCAGCCTGCACCGTTTTGTGCGGCGGCCCGGAATTGAAAGCGACTACCACCTGCTGAAACCGATGGAATTCCATGCGGGCGCCACGGAACTCGCTCAGATGCTGGAACAGGGACACTACGGCGTCTCTCTCGACCCCGAGGCGTGGGACCGGCTTAACACCTGGATCGATCTCAACGCGCCCTATCACGGCACCTGGTCCGAGATTTACGGCGCGGATACCCTCCGTGAGACCGTCGCGCGGCAGCGCGAACTCGACAAGAAATACGCGGGCATCGAGACGGATTATGAGTCCGTGCACCCGGCAGTCATCGCGATGCCGGACGCCCCGCCCCGTTCGGAGCCCCCGAAGCCCGCCGCCCCACCCGCCCCCGACGCCCCCGCCGGAACGGGCGGGGAAACCAAACTGGTTGATCTGGGTGACGGTATGATGATGGAGATGGTCCGTGTTCCGGCGGGCAGCCTGTTTATGGACTGCGGGGACGGCGCGCCCACGGCCCGGACGGCAATCAGCCGGAATTTCTGGCTCGGACGCTTTGAGGTGACAAACGAGCAGTATGCCCGTTTTGATCCGAACCATGATAGCGGCGTGGAGTCCATGCATGCCTACCAGTTCGGCATCCACGGCCATCCGCTGAACGGGCCGAAACAGCCCGTGGTGCGCGTCTCCTGGGAGGACGCCATGGCCTTCTGCCGCTGGCTCTCCGAAAGAACGGGGGAGGCGTTTGCCCTGCCCACGGAGGCGCAATGGGAGCATGCCTGCCGCGCGGGAACGGCCACCCCCTTCTCGTTCGGCGGTTTTGACACCGACTTCTCGGCCCACGCCAACCTGGGCGACGCCCGGCTGCGCGACTACGCGCTGGAGACGTACATCCAGGTACACCTCATCCCCAATCCGGGACGCTATGACGACTGGGTGCCCAAGGATGCCCGCTTCAACGACGGCACATTCCTCTCCGCCGAGGCGGGCAGATACACGCCCAATCCCTGGGGCCTTTGCGACATGCACGGCAATGTCTGGGAATGGACCCTCTCCGCATACCGCCCCTACCCCTACAACGACGGGGACGGACGGAACGATCCCACCCTCACGGAGAGACGGGTGGTCCGCGGCGGTTCGTGGTATGACCGGCCTTACCGGGCCGCATCATCGTTCCGCCTCGGTTATGAAGCCTGGCAGCCCGTGTTCAACACGGGCTTCCGGGTCGCCTGTCCGGCGGACTGAGGCTCAGCGTCCCAGCGCCTTTCGCAGGGCGGGCTCCAGCGCGTCGGCAATGCGCGCAAAGCCGAGATCCGTCGGATGGACGCCGTCCACGGTGGCTTCGCCGTCACCGCCCAGCAGGGTTTCACCCCGCACATAATCCAGACCGGCAACCCCTTTTTGCACCAGGCGCTCGTATTCCGCGCGCAGGGCGGTGTTTTTCTCCTCATGCCCCGCGCGGGCACCAGGCAAAAATGCGCCTGCCTGGTAAGAAATACATTCCACCAGCACAATGGGCGTGTCCGGCCGGGCGGCGCGGAGCATCTCCACCAGGGGAATTGTCCGCTCTGTGATCATCTCGGGGGGCATGTTCGGCGCGCAGTCAATCACATACACGGCGGCGTCCACCTCCGCCAGCAGCGCACCCACCTCCGGGTCCATTTTGCCGTTGCCGGAAAAACCCAGGTTAATCACCGGACAGTCCAGCCTGCGGCCGAGGATGGCGGTGTGGGCCATGCCGGGCCTTGACGCACAGCCGCCCTGGGTGATGGAAGTTCCGTAAAAGATTACCGGATTGTTCCGTCCTTCAGCCCGGGGCTTCGCCTTGGAGAGCGCGGCGTCGGGGGCCACGCCAATCTCCAAAGATTCCGTCCCGTTGTAAAGGGGCAGATAGATCATGTATTCGTGCGCGCCGTCGGGAATGCCGTCGGCCAGCACAGCCTGGGTGGACTTGCCTGTGGGGCGTCCGTTTCCAATCCAGCGCCACACCCCATTGTCATTGACATACAGGTCAAGCCCGCTGACCCCGGTGGCTGGCATGTGGGGCATGGCCAGGCTGTCATTCACCACCGTCCAGCGCGCCGCTATTTTTCCCGCGCCTGTCTCAAAACGGACGCACAGCCCCGCTGAATGTTTTCCAAGGCTCCACACGGCGTCGGGCACGACACCCTTTGCCCGCGCGGGAAGGCGGTCGTAAAAGTCCTCCGTGTCCGTCCAGCCCTTTCCCTCCACAGTGAGGTCCTTGGCGTCATACCAAAGGTATTCCCCCGCCGGATCCTTCACCGCCATGTTGGGATCCAGCCGTTCGATGGCCGCGCCGTCCCCTGCGGCAAAGGGGGAGGCACAGGCGAAACATGCCAGCACCACGCAAA
>JBHEKP010000007.1:0-14343 GCA_041859375.1 Candidatus Hydrogenedentales bacterium
GGAACTGTTCGGAACCACCGTCCCCAATGTCAGCATGCACATCCGAAACATTTTTGAAGAGGGCGAGTTGTCCCCGGAGGCAACTGTTAAGAAATTCTTAACAGTTCGCCGGGAAGGCGCCCGTCAGGTCCGGCGGGAACTGGAATATTACAATCTGGACATGATTATTTCCGTGGGTTACCGGGTAAAAAGCCTGACCGCCACCCGTTTCCGCATTTGGGCCACGGAACGGCTGAAGGAATACATCGTCAAGGGTTTCACCATGGACGATGAACGGCTGAAAAATCCGCCCGTGAAGGGGGCGGGGGTTCCCGACTATTTCGATGAGATGCTGGCCCGCATACGGGACATCCGGTCCAGTGAGCGGCGCATGTACCTGCGGGTGAGGGAAATTTTTTCGATGGCAGGGGATTACGATCCCTCGTGGGGCGAGACCACCCGTTTTTTCAGCGTCATCCAGAACAAGCTCCATTTTGCCGCCACCGGCCAAACCGCCGCCGAACTAATCCAAAGCCGCGCCAACCATCTGCTGCCCAACATGGGGCTTACCAACTGGAAGGGCGGCGAAGTCCGCATAACCGATGTCGCCACCGCCAAGAATTATCTGACACAGGGGGAAATTGAGGGGCTTAACCGCATTGTGACCATGTGGCTGGACTTTGCCGAGGATCAGGCCAAACGCCGCAGGCAGGTCTTCATGAAGGACTGGGAGTCAAAGCTCGACGAGTTCCTGCGGTTCAATGAACGACGGGTGCTGCCTGATGCCGGAAAAGTCAGCAAAAAAGCGGCGGATGAGCACGCCAGGGCCGAATACGAAAAATTTGAGGTGCGCCGCCGTGAGCACAAAGAAGCCCTTGGTGAAGCCGATTATTTGAGGCAGTTGGAAGATGCCGCCAAACACTTCCCGACGGCAAAAAAGAACTCGCCAAGGAAAAAGGGGTGACCGTTCGAAAAGGGCTGTTTAAGTTGCGGCTCCATCCCCCCCCCGCCACCATTCCTCCGCCCTGTCCGCAAGAATTTCGGCGGGCACGGTGCCGTCGCCCGCGTCGAGCCAGTGCAGGCGTTTTTCGGCGCGGAACCAAGTCATCTGCCGTTTGGCATAGCGACGGTGGTGGAACTTGGCCGCCTCCACCGCCGCCTCCAGGGACTGCTCCCCCCGCAGATGGGCGGTGAGTTCACGGAACCCCAGCGCCTTGAGCCGGTCAAGATGGGGACCGTAGCCCCCGTCCAGCAGGCGGCGCACCTCCCCCAGCCAGCCCGCCGCCATCATGGCGTCCACCCGCCGGCCAATCCTTTCATACAGGGCCTCCCGTTCCACCAGCAGCCCCAGCCAGACTGCCTCCAGCGGATCGGTCTGAAACTGGTGCCCCTCATGCCACTGCGAGAAGGGCACTCCGGTGATTTCACGCACCTCCAGCGCGCGGACAATCCGGACAAGATCGTTTTCGCTGGTGAGTGTTTCGGCATATCCGGGATCCACCGCACGGAGGCGCGCAAAGAGCGCGCTGTTTCCCGCCTCCACCGCCTCGCGCCGCAGCCGGTCACGCACGGACTGGTCACGGGGCGGCCCCTCGAAAAGGCCGTCCACCAGCGCGCGGATGTAAAGTCCCGAGCCCCCCACCACCACTGGCACCCCACCCCGCGCCTGAATCTCCCTTATCACCGCCCGCGCCCGCCGCTGGTATTCCCCCGCGGCCATGGACTGGTCCGGGGTGAGAAAGGAGACAAAATGGTGGCGCGCCAGCGCGAGTTCCTCCGGCGTGGGCGCGGCGGTGCCGATTTCCATGCCCCGGTAAAACTGCATCGAGTCGGCGGAAATGATTTCGCCGCCCAGCCGCCGCGCGAGTTCAATGCCCAGCCGGGTCTTTCCCGAGGCGGTGGGCCCGGCCAGCACAAGCACCTTTCCGGTCACTGTATCCTCCGGAAACTTTTTTCCATCTGGCGGCGGGTGAGTTCGACGATGATGGGCCGGCCGTGGGGGCAGGTGTAGGGCGGCCGCAGGCGGCGGAACCCGGCCAGCAGCGCGCGCCGCTCCTCGGCGGTCAGCGGATCGCCCGCCTTGATGGAGGCCTTGCAGGCGCGCGTGGCCAGACGGAGCATGTCGGCCATGAGGTTGTCCCGGTCAAAGAGGCTGCCCTGGGAAAGCTCGTGGAGCAGACCGAAGACCAGATCGTTCACCTGGGACTGGTCGTAAAGATGGCACAGCGAGGTCACCTGGAAGGTATTCTCCCCGAAAGGCTCCAATTCGATGCCCAGCTTGGAGAAGAGGTCCAGATTCTCCTCCAGCAACGCCGCCTGCGAGGGTGCCACGTCAATGACCATGGGCACGGCGAGCTGCTGCGACTCGTAGCCCTGCTCCAGCAGTTCCCGCCGCAGCTCCTCGTAGTTGAGGCGCTCGTGCAGGGCGTGCTGGTCAATGATGAGCAGGCGCTTGTCGCCGGGCACCAGCAGGTAGGTGTCGAACACCTGGAGGGGCGCGTCCGGCAGATCCAGCACCGGCTCGTACATGCCCTCGGGCAGCAGTCCCTCGGCAGAAAAACCCTCCGGTTCCGCAAAAAGATCGTCCATGTCCGCGCGGACCCCGCCCTCCCCTGTTTCGGGGATAGCCGCAGTCTCCCCCTCCTCCGGCACGGTCTCGGGCGGGGCCTCGGTCAGTTCGGCCTGTTCATGCTCCGGCAGACGGGAGAGAAAATCCCGTTCCGGCGCGGGCGGCGCCTCACTGGAGGATGGCGCGGATGAGGTGGCAACACCGTCCCGTTCCGGCAGCGGCGGCGGGACAGGCTGCCTGGACTCCCAGGGCGGGGGCTGGGTGTCGTGCTGACGCCGGGGCAGCACCTTTTCCAGCGCGCCGCGCACCACTTCGCGCAGGGCATCGCGCACCACGCGGTCGTCGCGGAAGCGCACCTCCCGCTTGGTGGGATGGATGTTCACGTCCACAAAGCGGGGGTTCGTCTCCAGCAGCAGCACCCCCACGGGATAGCGGCCCACGGTGAGCAGACCCCGAAACCCGTCCTCCAGCCCGTACTGAAGCGAACGGTTGAGCACGGGCCGCCCGTTGATGAAAAAGAACTGGTGCGAGCGCGCGGCGCGGCTCAGGCCGGGGTTACCCACCAGGCCACGGATGTGAAACCCGGCGGACTCCCCCGCCACCTCGACCATCTCCCGCGCAAAGCCCAGCCCCCAGATGAGTGCGGCGCGCTCGCGCAGCGTCGCGTGCTCCGGGATGTCGAGCAGCATCTTGTCGTTGTGCAGAAACTGAAACGCCACCCCCTCGTGGGACAGGACATGGCGCTGTACCACGTCGATGCAATGGCCCAGTTCCGTGGTGATGCCCTTGAGAAATTTCGCGCGGACCGGCGTGTTGAAGTAGAGGCGGTTCACCGAAACGCGGGTGCCCACCGGCGCGCCCGCATGCTCCACTGTGCGCAGCACCCCCCCGTCAATCCGCACCAGCGTGCCCGATTCGTCGGTGGCGCGGCGGGTAATCAGGCTGAACCGGGACACGGACGCGATGCTGGCGAGCGCCTCGCCCCGGAATCCGAGGCTTTTCACCCCGTCCAGATCCTGGGCCGTGCGTATCTTGCTCGTGGCATGCCGCTCCACCGCCAGCAGGGCGTTCTGCTCCGACATGCCGTGGCCGTTGTCCTGCACCTCCACCAGCCGCCGCCCCGCCGCCACAATCCGCACAATCACGCGGGTGGCCCGCGCGTCCAGCGCGTTCTCCACCAACTCCTTCACCACAGAGGCGGGCCTTTCGACCACCTCGCCCGCGGCGATCTTGTTCGCCACGTCGTCGGGAAGGATGCGTATGTTGGGTATGTCGGATCCGGAGGTCATGGTTCAGCGCCCCGTTGCCATGAACCTATTCTAAAGCACCCCCCCAACGGCTGACAACAGAAAAAGGCAACATTTCCCCATGTCCCTGTTGACAGGCGCAAGGGGAGCATTTACACTGCCTCTGTCGCGCAAAACCAACGAGGAAAGGCACCTCCCATGCATTTGCTGCTCTTTTTGCTGGCCGCCGTTTCCGCCGAGGGAGACCCCGCCATGTCCCAGTCCGCCGCCGCCCCGGGTCCGAACATCCTTTTCCTGAGCAAATCGGAAAGTTACGAGCATGAAATGGTCAAACGGGACGGGGACAGCCTGAGTGTGGCGGAAAAGGTCATGGAAGCAGTGGCCGCCCGCTACGGAGCCCCCATCACCCTGACCAAGGATGCGGACGTGCTCACCCCGGAATCGCTGAAAAAATACACCATTGTCGTGTTTTACACGGCGGGCGACCTGACCAAGCCCACCAAGGACGGGGGCAAGCCCGCCGGTCCCGGGGGGATGGACGCGGTGGTGGACTGGGTGAAGGGGGGCGGCGCCTTTGTGGGCATCCACCCGGCCACGGCCACCTATATGGGAACAAACGGGGAAATCACCCCGTACATCCAAATGATCGGCGGGGAATTCGACAAGCACGGGGCCCAGTTTGTGGGCGGCGTGAGGGCGGAGGCTCCCGGTCATCCCGCCATCAAAAGCCTGCCCCCAGGCTGGCGTTTCATGGAGGAATGGTACCTGCACAAGCGCATTTTCACCGACCAGGTGACCGTGCTGGCCCGGCTGGAAATCGGGGAGGAGCGGAAAAAGCAGGAGATGTACAACATTCCCGATCCGCCCATCATCTGGTGCCACCCCTATGAAAAGGGCCGGGTGGTGTACAACGGCCTCGGCCACCGGAAGGAAATATGGGAATCGCCCGAGTTTCAGGCGCTGATGCTGGACCACCTGAACTGGGTGTCCGGGCGGACAGAATAACGCGGCAAGTTTGCAATGGCCCCCCGAATTTCCTGTACCCTACCCCCAAATTTCCAAACCCTTTCACGTTAAACCACGGGAGAACCGGTATGCGTTGGATGACAGCGTTGATTGCGGCTGTGTGCGCCATGTCCATGGCGGCGGCCGCGGCGGAAGACCAGTCAGCGAAAAAGCAGCGCCTGCTTTTCCTGAGCAAGTCCGAAGGTTTCGAGCATGACGTGATCAAGCAGAAGAAGGGCAAGCCCAGCACGGTGGACAAAGCCCTGACGGCGCTTGCCGAAAAGAACAACTGGGAGATCACGTGCACCAAGGACGCCAGCCTGGTGAACCCCGAGGGGCTGAAAAACTTCGACGTGGTGATTTTCTACACCACGGGCGACCTGACCAAGCCCAGCAAGGACGGCGGGGCGGCCATGCCGGAAAACGGCCTTGACGCGCTGTTCGGCTGGATCAAGGGCGGCGGCGGCTTTGTGGGCTACCATTCCGCCACGGACACCTTCCACGGCGCGGGGGGCGAGGTGCACCCCTACATCCAGATGATTGGCGGCGAGTTTGACACCCACGGCCAGCAGTTCAAGGGCCGTTTGAAGCCAGTCAGCCCGGGCCATCCCGCAATGGAGGGGATGCCCGCGGACTGGGTGGTCGCCGACGAGTGGTACATCAACAAGAACATCAACACGGCGGACATGCACGTGCTGGCGCTGCTGGAACTCGGCGAAGAGCGCGCAAACCAGCCTGAGAAGTACAACATCCCCGACTATCCGATCATCTGGTGCCGCGGATTCGGCGACGGGCGGGTGCTCTACAACGGCATGGGCCACCGGGACGATGTGTGGGAGTCGGAGGATTTCCAGAAGGTGGTGACGAGCAACATTCTTTGGGCCTCCGGCAAGGGCGAACTCCAGGCCGATCCGAACTACGAGGCGGTGGTGCCCAAGTCCATACCCGGCAAATAACGTCTGTTTTACAGCCTTTTCCCATGCCCCGCCGGTCGTTCCCGCAGGACACCGGCGGGGCATGGACATCCAAGGGACAATTCCGTGTTTTGCAGCATGCAGTTTGAGGTGACCCACCGCGACGCGGGCAGCCAAGCCCGAGCGGGCCGACTGCGCCTTCCCCACGGCGTGGTGGAAACGCCCATATTCATGCCCGTGGGCACGCAGGCCTCCGTGAAGGCCCTGAGCAGCGAGGATTTGCGGGCCATACACGCGCAGATCATCCTCGCCAATGCCTACCATCTGTATCTGCGGCCGGGGGTGGAGGTGCTGGAACTGGCCGGGGGCGTGCACCGGTTCATGCAATGGGACCGGCCCGTGCTGACCGATTCGGGTGGGTTCCAGATATTCAGCCTGGCCGAACTCAACAAGATCACCGAGGAGGGCGCGGCCTTCCAAAGCCACATTGACGGATCACGCCACTTCTTCACCCCGGAAAAGGACATTGACGTCCAGATTGGCATCGGCGCCGACATCATCATGTGCTTCGACGAGTGCACCGAATACCCGGCCCCCTTTGACCGCGCCGAAAAATCCATGCGCATGACCCTGAAGTGGGCGGAGCGGTGCAAGAGGCACTGGCTTGGACGGGCGGCGGCCGACCAGGCTCTTTTCGGCATCGTGCAGGGCAGCACCCACGAGTCCCTGCGCCGGGAATGCGCCGCCGCGCTGGTGGACATGGATTTCCCCGGCTACGCCATCGGCGGGGTCAGCGTGGGCGAAAGCAAGGCGGAAATGGCGGAGGCAACCGGCTGGTGCACGGAAATTCTGCCGGGGGACAAGCCGCGCTACCTGATGGGGGTGGGAACACCGGAGGACCTGCTCGCGGGCATCGAACTGGGCGTGGACATGTTCGACTGCGTCATGCCCACGCGCAACGCGCGAAACGGCAGTCTTTTCACATCGGCGGGGCGGGTGAACATCAAAAACGCCAAACATGTCCGTGATTTCGGCCCGCTGGACCCGGCCTGCCGCTGCCCGGTGTGCCAAACCTACTCCCGGGCCTATTTGAGCCATTTGTTCCGTTCCGGCGAGATTCTGGCCTTGCGTCTGAATACTTTACACAACCTTTTCTTTATGTTAGAATTGTCCGCCCAAGTGCGCGAAGCAGTTCGGGATAATCGCTTTGGGGCGTTCAAACAGTCCTTTCTCCAGTCATACGCGGGCCGGGAAGACGAATGACCGGCCTGTTTTGAAGGGACACAACCCGGAGGACAGCCCACGGTGTGGAATTTTTTGTTCGCACAGACTGAAATAGCGGCCACAGACGCGGCGGCATCCGATGCCGCGGCGGCCGGCGCCGAACAGGCGCCGTCCAGCCCGTTTACCGGCATGCTGCCCATGCTGGTCATCTTTTTTGCCATCATGTACTTCCTGATGATCCGTCCCCAGCAGAAACGCGAGCGCGAGCGGCGCGAGATGCTCTCCCGCGTCTCCAAGGGCGATTCGGTCATCACCACGGGCGGCATCTGCGGCACCGTGGTGGGCATATCCGAGGACCGTGTGGTGCTGCGGGTGGACGAGAACGTGACCATGGAATTTGTCCGGGGCGCGGTGGCCCAGGTGGTTAAAAAGGAAGAAAGCGGAAAATAGGCAGGCCCCCCGGGCCCCAACCAACTGACCCTGTCGGGAATCAAATCTCGGTTTATCAAGCGGAGTTGATCATGTCCAAGCATCTCTCAAGAACAATTTTGATCGTTTTGTGCACCATCGTGGCCCTTTATTACGTGTACCCCACGATTGGCTGGATGGTCATGTCGGAGGAAACCCGGCAGGCCCGCATCGAAAAATGGCAGAAGGAGGACGACGAGCTGGCGCGCTCCCGGCCCAGTTACTTCCACAAGTCCATGATGCGCATCAAACGCTGGGCAGAGTGCGACCGCGACATGGTGATCAACCTCGGCCTGGACCTCCAGGGCGGCGTGCACATGGTCATCGGCTTTGACATCAACGATCTGCCCGAGGAGAAGCTGAAGGACTACCGCGACCGCAAGTACGGCGACGCGGACATCGAGCAGGAAATCCAGCAGATGGTGCTGAACCAGGTGACCACCCGCGTCAACGATTTCGAGGCCAAGGAGCCCGTGATCCAGACGCTGGGCACGAACCAGATTCAGATTCAGCTTCCCGGTGAAAAGGACGTGGAGCGCGCCAAAAAACTTATCACCAAGACGGCGCAGCTCAACTTCCACATTGTGGCCGGCCCGGACGCCTCGAAGCCGGTCTTCGGCAAAATCCGGGACACCTTCCCTGAGGAATTCCTCCCCTACGTCCAGATTTCCGCGATGCGCGGCGACACGCTCACGGTGACGCCGGACAACCTCGACCGGGTGCGCCGCGTGCTGGCCAAGGCCGCCGAGGCGGGCGTGATTCCCGAGGACAAGCTGGTCGCCTTCAGCCAGCCGCCCAAGGCCTACGAGAAGCAGGAATACCAGCTTTACGTGATTGACAAGAAGCCCATCGCCTCCGGCGAGGGCCTGACCAGCGCCGTGGCCATCCCCGACCAGTCCAACCCGCCCTACTGGCAGATTCTTTTCGAGTTCAACGCCGCCGCAGGCGCCAACTTCGCCGAAGTCACGGCGGCCAACATCGGCAACCCGATGGCCATCGTGCTGGACAGCGTGGTGGTCTCCGCGCCGGTCATCCGCGACCGCATCGCGGGGCGCGGCCAAATCAGCGGCAGCTTTGAGGGCGAGGAGGCGCGCGACCTGGCCATCGCCCTGAACTCCGGCTCGATGGTCGTGCCGGTGCGCGAGGAGTTCTCCCGTGTCGTGAGCGCCTCCCTCGGTCAGGACGCGGTGCGCAAGGGCGTCATCTCCTCCCTGTTCAGCGTTCTCATCGTGGCCGTCTTCATGCTGATCTATTACCTGGGCCCCGGCGCCATCTCCATCGCCGGCCTGCTGTTCAACGCGCTGTTCATCATCGCGGCCATGGCCTATTTTGACCTCACCCTCACCCTGCCGGGCATCGCGGGCATCGTGCTGACCATAGGTATGGCCGTGGACGCGAACGTGCTGATCTACGAGCGCATGCGCGAGGAGATCAAGCTGGGCCACACGGTGCTCTCCTCGGTGGAGAACGGGTTCAAGCGCGCCGCGGTGACCATTCTGGACGCGAACATCACCACGCTCATCGCGGCGGCGGTGCTCATGCAGTTCGGCACGGGCCCCATTGAGGGCTTCGCCGTCACCCTGAGCATCGGTGTGTGCTCCACCATGTTCGCCGCGCTGGTCATCACCCCGGCCTTCTTCGACTTCTTCCTTGAAAAGAAGGTGATGCACTCCCTGAAGATGCTCAGCGCCATCCCGATGGAGCCGAAAATCCCCTTCATGCAGTGGCGCAAGGTGGTCGTTGCGATCACGCTGGGCTCCATTGTGGTCGGCATGGGCTGGTTTGCCGTGCGCGGCATGGGCAACTTCGGCGTGGACTTCCAGCCGGGCACCAACCTGATGCTCAAAATCGCCAACGATCAGGCCGTGCCCGTGGAGAATGTGCGCGGCACGCTGAGCGCCTCCGGTTTTGCAAACCCGGTCGTGCAGGAGACCGAGGACGAGACGGGCGCGATCAACCAGTTCATCGTGCGCGTGGGCGATTTGACCCGCACAAAGGCCGAAGGTGCGGATCCCGCGGCGATGACCACCGTGGCGGACCGGATCAGGACCGCCCTAGCCCCCCTGGCAGGCGGTGCTGCGGAGAGCATCGTCATCGAGGACGAGCAGACGGTGGGGCCGTCCGTGGGCGCGCAACTGCGCTGGGACGCGCTCAACGCGCTGTTCTGGTCGCTGGTGTTCGTGGTCATTTACCTGTGGTTCCGCTTCGAGCTGCGCTTCTCCGTGGGCGCCGTGGCTGCGACCATCCACGACATCCTGTTCACCGTGGGCCTCTTCTCCATTCTCGGCCGTGAAATCTCCATGCCGGTGATTGCGGCGCTGCTGACCATCGTCGGTTACTCGCTGAATGACACCATCGTGGTGTTTGACCGGGTGCGCGAGGAACTGCAGCTCAGCCGCGGCAAGGGCATCAAGCTGCTGGACGTGCTGAACCTGGCCATCAACCGCACCCTGAGCCGCACGCTGCTCACCTCGCTGACCACGCTGTTTGTGACCGTGGTGCTGCTGATATTCGGCGGCGACTCCCTCTTTGACTTCGCGCTGGTGCTCACCATCGGCATCGTGGTCGGAACCTACTCCTCGATCTTCATCGCCAGCCCGGTGGTGTACTACTTCGAGGGGTGGAACAAGAAGAAGGCGGCTGCGGCAGCCGCGGCACAGGGCGGCAGCCGCAGGGCCGCCCAGAAGGCGGAGCCCAAGACGGTGTAAGTGCTGAATCCTTCCCCCCGGAATCCTGACACAGGGTTCCGGGGATTTTTTTTGCGGCGGGGGTGTGATGGAGCGGGCGGGCGGGCGGGGGGGACAAAACGGACGGGGGACGAAGGGGTGGGCGGACAGGTGCGGGTCTTTGGGGGCGACCACGCTCTTTCTCCGTGCTTCCCGGCCCCGCTTTTCCTGTCCCTTCCGCTGCCTCCGGCTCTTGGACCCTCAGCCCTCCTCCCAGAATCCGCCGTCCCGCCTTACACTTCCACCTGGGGATCGACCGGGCCGGGCTCGGGCACGGGCTGCAACTGGTTCCGGCCTGTCACCGGATGCCGCCAGCGGCCGGTGAGATAGTAGCCTGTGCTCAACGCGGCCCCGACACCGTAACTAAGCAGGATGGCGAACCATATGCCCTCGACCTGGTTCATCGCCCCCGAAAGCGCGAGGGCCAGCGGTATGCGAATCAGCCAGAAACTGACCAGGGTGAACACCGTGGTGGCAACAGTCCGCCCCGAACCGTTGACCACACCGTTGGCCACAAACATGATGCTGATGAGCAGGTATCCGCCGCCGCAGACGCGCAGATAACCCGCACCCGTGGCGACCACGTCCATATCGCGGGTGAAGAGGCCCATGAGCCATGCGGGCACGCCCACGGACATCGCCGCGGCCGGCAGGGTGAGCATCCAGGCAAGCAGCACCCCCCAGCGGAACACCCCCCGCACCCGGTCATGCAGGCCCGCGCCGATGTTCTGGCCGGACATGGTGGACACGGCCATGCCAATCGCCATGGAGGGCATGAAGGCGAGGAGGTCTATGCGCATCGCGATGCCGTAGGCGGCGGCGCTGTGCGCGCCGAAGCGGTTCACCAGGGAGACCACCACCACAATGCCCAGGGAAACCAGCGCCTGCTGGACCATGGACGGCATGCCGATGCGCAGGGTGAGCAGGGACATGGCCCAGTCGGGCTGAACACGTTTCCAATCAGGGGCGGCGATGTGTCTTACACGGCGCAGATGCCACGCGAGCGCCGTGATGGCCGCCGCCTGGGAGATGATGGTGGCGAGCGCGGTGCCGTTGAGGCCCAGTTTCGGGAAACCCAGCCAGCCGAATATCAGCAGCGGATCAAGCACCGCCGTGATCAGCAGGGAGCCCGCCTGGAAATAGAGGGGCGTTTTGGAGTCGCCCGCGCCGCGCATGACCGAGGCGAGAAAAAAAGTGCCGAACATGAGCGGGGTGGTCCAAATGAACCAACGCAGATAGGAAATGGCGAGCGGCGCCACCGTGGCCGGGGTGCCCATGACACGCACCAGCGCCCCCGCGGAAAGATAACCGATGAACAGGCAGACCGCGCCCGCCACGGCGGTCAGCACCATGGAGTTCTGCACCACCCTTCTCAGCCGGTCAAAATCCTTCGCCCCGAAGGCCTGGGACACAAGCACGTTGGAGGCGAGACTGAGCCCCTGCCCCACCGCGTTGAGCACAAAAAACACGGGAAAACTGACGGTGAGCGCGGCCATGGCGTCCGCGCCCAGCCCCCTGCCCACCCATGCGGCATTGATGAGGCTGTAGGCCACATGCACCAAGCTGCCCAGCAGCATGGGTATGGCGAAAAACACAAGGTTTTTGGCAATCCCCCCCTGGGTCAAATCACGGCCCCGGGCGGAATTGGCGGCTGACATTGACATTTAAGGCTTTCCAGGCACCTGAGGGGCGCGTTTTTGCGGTTATTGTGCGCGATCATTCAACCACAACAGCCCCTCCCCGGACAAATCGGGCGGGCCGCGCCCAGGCTATTTGTCCAGCGGCCGGTAACGCACCCCCATTCCGTCAAGACGCCCGAGATGTGTTTTCAGACGCCCGGTGAAGTCCGTAAAATCCTTTTCCCCGCGCGGCGACCAGGCCACCTCGGCAAGCGCGCATGCCCGCGGAAAGGCCATGTACTGAAGATGCTCCGGTGTGGGGATGTACTCCGCCCACAACTGGCACTGCGTCCCGAGGATGTGGCTGAGCGACTCGGAATCCAGCTCCTCCGGCAGGGGCTCGAAGGAATACACCTTCTCCAGCGGCAGATAGCCGCCGATGCCGAGGGGTTCTTTCTTGGGTTTGGCCTGGTAGTAATCCAGGTAGGTGTACGCGGTGGGCGCCATGACCACGTCGTTGCCCGCGCGCGCCGCCTCCACGGCGCGGTCAATGCCGCGCCAGGCCATCACGGTGGCGTCGCGGCCCAGTCCGCCCTCAAGAATCTCGTCCCAGCCGATGAGCTTGCGGCCTTTGCCCTTGAGGAATTCGTTCATCCGGGCGATGAACCAGCTCTGCATTTTCGCCTCGTCCGCAATGCCGAGTTCGGCCATCCGCTTTTGCACCGCCGGACTTTTCTCCCACTGATCCTTCACCGCCTCGTCGCCGCCGATGTGGATGTACTCGGAGGGGAAGATGTCAATCACCTCGGCCAGCACGTCCTGCAGGAACAGGATGGTGCCCTCCTCCACGTTGAAAATGTTCTCATTCACCCCCCAGGAGGTGTGGACGGGCAGGGGTTCATCCACATTGCCCAGTTCGGGATAGGCCGCGATGGCCGCCTGGGCATGGCCGGGCATTTCAATTTCCGGAAGGAGGGTCACATGGCGGTCGGCGGCGTAGGCCACCAGCGCGCGCAGCTCGTCCTGGGTGTAGAAGCCGCCATGGGGCTTGCCGTCGAATTTCCAGGGCTTCTTTGATGCGTGGCCAACCACCGTTTCGGCGCGCCACGCGCCCACCCCGGTGAGTTTCGGATATTTTTTAATCTCAACACGCCAGCCCTGGTCGTCGGTTAAGTGCAGGTGAATCCGGTTCATCTTATGCATTGCCGCGACGTCCACCATGCGCCGCAGCGCCTCCAGGGGCATGAAGTGCCGGGCCACATCCACCAGCATGCCGCGCCACCCGAAGCGCGGCTTGTCCTCCACGGTGACCGCCGGAACAACCCATTTGACCCCGGAGGCGGCGGAGGCGGAGAAAACTTCGACGGGCAGCAGCTGACGCAGGGTCTGCGCACCGTAAAACAGGCCCGGCGCGGCGGAAGCCGTGATCACGGCCCCTTTTTCAGTTGATTCCAGCCGGTATCCCTCCGGCCCCAGGCCTGTTTCAGCCACCGCGAGAAAGACCGCGTTTTCCGCCGACACGGCGGACGGGGTCACCGGCAGCGCAAGCCCGGTCGCGGGGCGAAGCGCCTCCGCGAGGAATTGCGCCGTCTTTTCCGCACCCGCATTTCCCTCCTGAAAAAGGATGCGTGTTTCCCCGTTGAGGGAAAACTCCCCGGCCCCCCGTTCCAGCTTCACCGGAGCCGGGATGATGCTGACATCCCCGGCGGGGGCCGTGTTGGGCATCGCGGCGGCGCACACGAGCATGCTCAGCAATATCATGGCAGGCATCCTTTACCGGTTATTTTCGGACACTTTTCAGGGAACCTCAGGATCATGTTGCCATGAAGCCCCGGCACACTTCCAACCGGCATTAATTTTGAACCCTGCGGCGCCCTGCTGAATAATGGGGATGATTTGCAGGAGGCACCGTAGTGGAAAACCACGAACCGGCAAAGCTGGAAAAACACCCGGACAACATCCCGCCCGCCAAACGCCTGAAGATTCGGGGCGCGGTCGTGCGCATGCTGCGGGTGGCAATTCTCTCCTATGTGGGTGTCTGTGCCGTTTTCTTTTGCATGCAGCGGTCCCTGCTTTTTCCGGGGGCTCCCCCCCCTTCCAGCACACCCCGGTCCATGGGCCTGCCCTTCGAGGAGTTCCATCTTTCAGTCGGCGGGGAAAGCACCCACGGCTGGCGCATATCCGTTGAGAATGCGCGGGGGACGGTCATCTTTTCCCACGGCAACGCCGCGCGCATGGACGACCTGTACACTGCCGGAATTTTCGCCTCACTTGGGTTTAATGTTGTCCAGTACGCCTATGGCGGCTATGGAAACAGCACGGGGAAAACGTCAGAAAAACGGTGCTACAACGACATCCGGGCCGTGTGGAAATGGTTGACGGAAGAAAGGGGCGAGAAACCGGAGCGCATCGTTCTGGCGGGGCGGTCGCTGGGCGGCGCGGTGACGGCGCAGCTTGCCGGCGAGGTGTCCCCGGCGGCGGTCATCCTGGAAAGCACCCTCACCTCCACGGCGGACACGGCCGGGGAGATGCTTCCCTGGCTGCCGGTGTATCCGCTCGTGCTCGACCGGTTTAACTCCGCCGGAAAAATGG
>JBHEKP010000090.1:0-14049 GCA_041859375.1 Candidatus Hydrogenedentales bacterium
GCGGTTCTGGAGGAGAACGCCCGCACCTACCTCATGGTGGTCACCCCCGAGCTTGAGGGGCAGCCCCGGGAGGGGGAACCCCCGGCCCCGCCTGACACGGCCAATGCGGACGAGACCGTGTATGTGGCGCAGCGTGTTGAAATCAAAACCGGCCTTGAGGACAGCAACAACATCGAGGTGGTTTCGGGCATTGACGAATCCGCCGACGTGGTGGTCATGGGCCAGCACACGCTGAAGCAGAACGCCCTGGTGACCATTTCCAGCGCCCGGCAGGAAATAGAGTCCCGCACGGACATTCCCCTGGATTCGGCCCTTGACGCGGCGAGGAAGAAATCAGAGGAGGAGGCCGCAAAACAGCAGCGGGAGGCCGAGGCGGCCGCCGGCGCGCAATAAGCGCCGCCGCGCAGTCGGCAGGACCACAACGCCGCCGCCCGGCGAGACGGCGCACCCAGTCGGAAGGCACGCATGACGAACACCCCCGGCACCGAGAAACCCCACACAGAAAACGTCCGCATGGCCATCCGCCGCCCGGTCACGATGGTCATGCTCTTCCTCACCATCCTTGTGTTCGGATGGCGCTCCTACCAGCAGCTTCCCATCAACCTGATGCCGAACATGTCCTACCCCACCCTCACGGTGCGCACCGAGTACGAGGGCGCGGCGCCGGAGGATGTTGAAAAACTGGTCACCCGCCCGCTTGAGGAAATGCTCAGCATCGTGAGCGGCATGGTGGAAATCAGCAGCATTTCCGCCCCCGGCCTCTCCGAAATCGTCCTTGAATTTTCGTGGGACACGGACATGAACATCGCGCAGCAGGATGTGCGCGACCGGCTGGATTTGTTTGATCCGCCCAAGGAAATCACCCAAAAACCGGTGATTCTCCGCTACGACCCCACCCGCGATCCGGTGATGCGCGTGGCCATCACGCCCGGCGGGGAAAAGGGCACGCCGGAGGAGGAGCTTAAAATCCTCACCGGCATCCGGGACGCTGCCGAGCGGCACCTGAAGAGCGATCTGGAGGCGGAAACGGGCATTGCGCAGGTGGCGGTGAAGGGCGGGCAGGAGGAGGAGATCCAGGTGCTGGTGGACGCCGAGAAGATCAAAAACCTCGGCCTCTCCCTCCAGTTTGTGGTGAACAGCCTCGCCCAGCAGAACATCAACCTCTCCGGGGGTCAGCTGCGCGAGGGCAAGACCGAGTACCTGGTGCGCACCCTCAACGAGTTCGCCACCATCGAGGAAATCGCGGGCACCATCATCACCACGCCGAGCGGGGTGCCGCGCCGCCTTTCCGATTTGGCGGAGGTGTTTCTCGGGGCCAAGGACCGGGAAACCATCGTGCACATCAACGGCCGCGAGGCCGTCGCCATGGACGTTTTCAAGGAGGGCGACGCCAACACGGTGCGCGTCTGCAGCCGGGTGAAGGAGCTGCTCGACCTCGGCGCCACCCAGTCCGCCACGTCCAAGATGATGGCGCGCGTCGGCGCGGTGATGGAGGAGGCCCGGAAGAGGGCAAACCCCGGCGCGCCCGCCGCCCCCGTAAAGGCGAAGCGCACCCTGCTGGACCGCCTTCCCGGAAAGGTGAACCTCACCGTCATCAGCGACCAGTCGCGGTTCATCGAGGCGTCCATCAACGAGGTGCAGAACGCCACCATCCAGGGCGGCCTGCTGGCCCTCGTCATTCTCTTTCTTTTCCTCCAGGAAATGCGTTCCACCATCATCATCGGCATCGCCATCCCGATTTCGGTGGTTGCCACCTTTGTGCCGATGTACATCCAGGGGGTCACCCTGAACATCATGTCCCTTGGCGGGCTCGCGCTGGGCGTGGGCATGCTGGTGGACAACTCCATCGTGGTGCTCGAAAGCATCTTCCGCTGCCGCGAGGAGGGGGACGAGGTGGTGGCCGCGGCGGAGCGCGGCACGCACGAGGTGGCCGCCGCCGTGGTCTCCTCCACGCTCACCACGGTGTGCGTGTTTCTGCCCATCACCTTTGTGGAGGGCGTGGCGGGGCAGCTTTTCCGGGATCTTGCCTACGCGGTGACCTTCTCCCTGCTGGCCTCGCTGCTCACGGCGCTGTACCTGGTGCCCCTCATCGCCTCCCGCAAGAAAATGTCCCTGGACGCGGACCGGCAGGTGGTGTGGACCCTGCGGGCCTACCGCGAGGGCCGGGATGACCGGCATTGGTCGCGGGTGAAAAGCGCCCTTGCGGTTCCGGTGCTGGGTGTCGTCTACATGGCGGTGGGAACGTATGACATTTTTCTGGAGTCCTTCTCCCCCGTTTCCTCGGCGTTCCGCGAGCCGCGCCTGTGGGCCAGGATTCTCCGGATAATTTTGGCGCTTCTGTTCCTTCCCCTTCTGGCGGCGCTGTTTGCCAGCCAGCTGGCCATGCGCCTGTTCTACGCGGTTTTCATCACCCTGTTTCATATCCTCTGCATCGTGCTGTTGATGGTTTTCTGGGTCGTTCGCAAGGTTCTCATGCTTGTGCTTGGCCCGTTCCTTTATGTTTTTGACAAATCGTTTAATGCCTTCCGTGAGGTTTACGGCTATATGCTTCGCCACGCGCTGCGTTTCAGCGCGGTGCTTGTGCTGCTGGTGACCCTGGCGTCGGTTCATGCGTTCTTTGTGGGCGCGCGCCTGGGCAGGGAGCTTATCCCGCCCATGAAGCAGGGCGAATTCGGGGTGCGCATGGAGGCTCGGGCGGGCACGCGCCTGGTGGACACGGAACAGCGCGCCCGCAAGTTCGAGGAGGTCATCCGCACCCATCCCGAGGTGCAGTCCGTCACGGTGGAAATCGGCCAGGAAAAATCCAGCGGCACCTCCGAAGGCGGCGAAAACATCGCCAAGTTCACCGTGCTTTTGAGGGATCCGGAGCGGACGGCGGCCATCCAGGACGAAATCATCGAGGTGCTGCGCGGCAAGGTGCTGGCGCAGCGCGCCGACGAGGAAATCACCTTCACCCTCCCCAGCATGTTCAGTTTTAAAAGCGCCATCGAGCTGATGGTCGTGGGCGAGGACCTGAACGAGCTGCGGCGGGTTGGGGAGCGGGCCATTGACGTGATCCGCAAGGTGGACGGCGTCAAGGACGCGGAGCTCAGCGTCAAGCCCGGCTATCCGGAGCTGATCATCGAGCTGGACCGGGAGCTGCTCGCGGCGAAGGGGATTTCCCCCGGCCAGGTGGCGCAGCTCCTGCGCACCGAGGTGCAGGGCGACATCGCCACGCGCTTCAGCCGCGCGGGCGAAAAGGTGGACATCCGGGTGCGCACCAACCAGGCCCTTTTGAGCAGCGTGGACGACCTGCGGAAACTTTCCGTGGTGGACGGGCTGGTTCCAATACCGCTGTCGGACGTGGCGAACATCCGCGTGCAGGAGGGTCCGAGCGAGGTGCGCCGGGTGGATCAGAAGCAGGTGGTCATCATCACCACGAACGTGGAGGACCGCGATCTGGGCGCCGTGGCCGCGGACATTGACGAGGCCGTCAAGGCGGTTGACAAGCCGGACGACTTCTTTTTCATGCAGGGCGGCCAAAACCGCGAGTTGAACACGGCATACAGCAGCCTGCGCTTCGCCCTGCTGCTGGCGGTCTTCCTTGTCTATGTGGTGATGGCCTGCCAGTTCGAGTCAATTGTGCATCCGGCCCTGGTCATGTTCAGCATCCCCCTAGCCTTCATCGGCGTGGTTTACGCGCTGGAGTACACCCACACCAGCCTGAGCATCATGGTCTTTCTGGGCGGCATCATCCTGGCGGGCATCGTGGTGAACAACGCCATCGTGCTGGTGGACTATGTGAACCAGCTCCGGGAGCGGGGCATGTCCAAGCGCGACGCGCTGGTGCACGCGGGAAAGGTGCGCATGCGCCCGATTCTCATGACGACGCTCACGACGGTGCTGGGCCTGCTGCCCATGCTCACCGCCACCGGCGAGGGCGCGGAGATGCGCCGACCGATGGCGATTACCGTCATGGCGGGGCTCTCCTCCTCCACGCTGCTGACGCTGTTCTTCATCCCCATGCTGTATGAACTGTTCGGCGGAAAAGATAAAAAATGAACTTTTCCCTGCCAGAATTCGCCCTCAAACGGCCCGTGACGGTGGTTATGATCAGCCTGAGCTTCCTCGGGCTGGGCTTCATCGCGTGGAACCGGATGCCGCTGAATTTCCTGCCCAAGGTTGACCGTCCCTTCATCGGCGTGTTCATCGCCTATCCGGGGGCGTCCCCCGCGCAGGTGGAGCAGCAGATTGCCATCCCGGTGGAGGGCGAACTGCGCACCATTCCCGGGCTCCGGCGCATCCGCACCACCTCCACCACCAGCGGCTGCGACGTGGGTCTCCTTTTCAACCTGGACATGGACATGACCGTCGCGACAGCCGAGGTGCGGGACCGGCTGGAACGGCTCAAGCTTGTGCTGCCCGAAGAGGCGGACAAGATGCTGATCCAGCGGTTCAGCTCGGGCTCCATCCCCGTCATGGCCTTCGGCATGTTCAAGGGGGGCGACCAGGAGCAGTTCGCCCACCTCATGCGCACCGTCGCCGAACCCCGCTTCAGCCGGCTGGAGGGCGTCGCCAAGGTGGAGATCCTCTCCCCCGTCCAGCCCAAGGAGGTGCTGATTGAATTCTCGCAGGACACGCTGCGCGGGCTGAATTTGAACCTGGCGCAGGTAATCCAGTCGCTGCGGGAGAGCAGCATCAACCTTTCCGTGGGCAACCTGGTGGACGGGGACCGGAAGTATTACGCGCGGCTGATGGGCGAGTACCGGCGGATTGAGGACATCGCCGACATGGTGGTCACCCCCGGCGGACTCCGCCTGCGCGACGTGGCGACGGTCAACTACCGGGCCAGGGAGGAGGAGCAGTACGTTGCCCTCGACGGTGCGGGCGGCGTGGTGGTGCTCATCATCAAGGAGTCCGAGGCCAACACGGTGTCCACCTGCAAAAACGTGCATGAGGAGTTGAAAAAATTCCTGGAGGAACCCGCCTTCAAGGGCACCGAGCACCATGTCTTCTTCGACCAGTCCGACCTGATTAACCGCGCGCTCAACAACCTGTTCGCGCAGGGATTTTACGGCGCGGTCATGGCCATCGGCGTGCTCTTTTTCTTCCTGCACAAGCTGCTGCCGACGGTTATCGTCTCTTTTTCCATACCATCGTCCCTGATGGTGGCGATTGTGTTCATGTTCTTCACGGGGATGTCCCTCAACATTGTGACCATGGTTTCCATGATTGTGGCCGTGGGCATGCTGGTGGACAACGCCATCGTGGTCACGGAGAACATCATCCGCCACCGCCAACTGGGCATGCCAATGCGGCAGGCCGTGGTGCAGGGCGCGTCCGAGGTGGGGCTTGCGATTGTGGCCTCCACGGCGACCACGGCGGTGGTCTTTGTGCCCATGTACTTCATGGAAGTGGGGCGCATGTCCGTGTTCATGCAGCAGCTCGGCGGGCCGCTTATCGTGTCGCTCACCGGCAGTCTGGTGGTTGCGCTGACACTTATTCCGCTGGTCATGTCGCGCATGAAGGTGTCGGACAGCCACAACATGTTCCAGGCCATGGCCGACGGGTGGTTCAGCAGGGATGCCGGGGCCGGGTCGGACCCGGGGGGATCGGGGAGGCGGCGCCTCCCGATCATGCGGGGCGTGGTCGCCTTTCTGGGGGCGCTGCATCCCGTGCAGTGGATCATTTCCATGTATTCCACCTCGCTGCGCTTCGCGCTCCGGCAGCGGCTTCTGTTCCTGGTAATCCTCGGGGGGTGCCTTTGGGTCACCTACGCTTATCCCTGGCAGCATGTGGGCATGCGCGAGATGCCGAAGCTGGACACGCGCGAGGTGCGCATCGACATCGAACTCGACCAGAATTTTGACCTGGCCATGGCCCGCGGCCTTTTCACGGACCTGGAGGCGGAAATCAACAAGTACCGCGAAGACCTGGCCATCAAAAAGATACTCACCCTGCACGGCGCGACCAGCGGGTTCATCGAGGTGTACCTGTACACGGAGGACGACGGCCCCATCGGCGAGAACCCGCCCTACCGCACCGAGGAGGTGATGCAGATCCTCTCGCAGAAGATTCCCCAGCGCACCCCCGGCGCCGAGCTGACCTTCAGCATGGCCGACGCGGGCAAGTCGGAAAGCGGCGCGGACGTGAGCCTGCTGCTGCGGGGCGACGAGGACAACGTGCTCGCCCAGTACGCGGAGCGCCTCAAGAAGGTGCTTTCGGTGCGGAAAAACTTCTCCGACGTGAACACCGACGTGGAGCGCAGCAAGCAGGAGATGCAGATCAAGATTGATCCCTCCCTCGCGCAGCAGGCCGGGGTGAGCGCCATGGCCGTGGCGCAAACCGTGGACGCCGCGCTGCGCGGCGCGCGCATGCCCTACATGAAGCAGGGCCGCCGGGAAATCCCCGTGTGGGCCCAGTTCCGCGAGGAGGACCGCAAGTCCCAGGCCAACCTCGACAACGTGATGGTGCCCGGAATCACCGGGCGGCTTGTGCCCCTGCAGGAGCTGACCAGCTACGACAAGGCGCGCAGCGCCTCCGCCATACGGCGCGTCAACGGCAAAAACCTGGTTACCGTGACTGCGAAGACAAACACCAAAAACCTGACCGAGGTGAAGGCGGAGCTCAGGGCCGCCGTGGATTACCTGGAGCTGCCCACGGGCTATTCGGCGGATTTCGGGGACGAGTTGGAGGATCTTGAGGACAGCATCTTCAATTTCACCACCTCGCTGGCCATGGCCACCATTCTCGTCTACATCGTCATGGCGGCGCTTTTCGAGTCGCTGCTGCTGCCCATGTCCATCATGACCACCGTGCCCATTTCCCTGGCGGGCGCGGTGTGGGCGCTCTGGTACATGGGCAACCAGTTTGACCAGATCACGCTGATCGGCTGCATCCTCATGGTCGGCGTCATCGTCAACAACGGCATCGTCATCGTGGACTACATCAACCAGATATACCGCACGACGGGCGACCGCACCGGCGCGGTGGTGCGCGCCGGGGTGGACCGGTTCCGGCCGGTCATGATGACCGCCCTCACCACCATCCTCGGCCTGGTTCCCCTGGCGATGGCCAAGACGGGCGGCGCGTCCACCTTTGCGGGGCTCGGGCAGGCGCTGGTGGGCGGCCTTACCGTGGGAACCGTGCTCACCCTGTTTATCGTGCCCATCTTTTTCACGTTCTTTGACGACCTCCACATCTGGTCGCGGAATTTCTTTGGGAACCTGCTCGGGCGGAGAATCATCCCGGCGTCCGCCGCCGAGGAGCCCCCGCCCCCGGACGAGGCCGCCCCGGAACAGACTTGATCCGGACGGCGCAACCTGATTGAATGGTTTCCCCAACAACTCGGCAACGGAGGCGGCATGTCTTCTTCAGGGCATTGGATACATGATCTCGATCCGAAACTCATCCACCTGTGGGGTGATCTCGGGGTGAGTTATTATGGTCTTTCCTATGTGATGGGTTTTGTGGTCGGCGTGGCGCTGCACCGCCTGTTCCGCAAGACGGGCCGTTCCCCCCTGACGGCGGCCCAGGAGGAAATCGCCCTCTATGCCATGGTCCTCGGCGTGCTGCTCGGCGCGCGGCTGGGTTATATCATTCTCTACGCCCTCCCAGACACCCTCCGCGATCCCCTTTTTGTGTTTCAGGTGTGGAAGGGCGGCATGTCAAGCCACGGCGGCTTTTTTGGCGTGCTCATCGCCTGCTGGTATGTGTCCCGGAAATGCGGCATCACACTGGTCCGATTTGGTGACATGATGACCCCGCTGGTGCCTGTGGGCTTTTTGCTGGGGCGCATCGCCAATTTCATCAACGGCGAGCTTTGGGGCAAGGTGTCCGACGTCTCCTGGGCGGTGATCTTTCCCCGGAGCGCGCCCGGCATGGCGCTGGACATGATTCCCCCGCGCCATCCCTCCCAGCTTTACGAGGCGGCGCTGGAGGGGCTGGTCCTGCTGCTTTACATGCAGTGGCGCTTCTGGCGCACCGGCGCCCAGAAGCACCCCGGCCGGATGAGCGGCGAATTCCTCATCCTCTATTCCGTGTTCCGCATCGTCTGCGAGCACTTCCGTGAACCGGACGCCTCCCTTATTTTCGGCCTGAGCCGGGGTGTTTTTTACTCCTTCTTCCTCATTCTCGGCGGGCTATACCTGATTTGGCGCTCCCATCGTATTCCGGAAATCACCCTGGCTCCGGCCCCGGTCCAGGCTGCGGCGGCGTCCGGCGGCGGCAGAAAAGAAAAAAAGGGGGGCGGAAAATAGCCCGGCAACCCCTTGCGGCGGCTGTGTTTGGCCTTTTGCCGGCCTTTCCAAGTTGTCATTATGCATGTGTTTGTGCTAATCTTTCGCCTTGTGTGCGCCCGTTTATCCAACAACGGGCGGTGTTAGGATGTTTTCCCCGCACAAAATGTGCGGGAAAATTATGTTGTATGGTTTGAGAACGCGGTTGTAACCCCGCATGAAGGAAGGATTTGCCGTGAGAACGCCGATTATCGCCGGTAACTGGAAAATGAACAAGAAGGTGGACGAGGCGGTGGCCCTGGTGGAGGCGCTGAAGCCGCTGGTTGCCGACGTGAAGAATGTTGAAATCGTGGTGTGCCCCACCTTCCTGTCCCTGCATGCGGTGGGCAAGGCCATCCAGGGCAGCAACATCCAGATGGGCGCGCAGAACGCCTACATCAAGGAAAGCGGCGCGTACACCGGCGAGGTTTCCCCGCAGTTTCTCCAGGACGTGGGCTGCCAGTGGGTCATCATCGGCCACAGCGAACGCCGCCACATCCTCGGCGAGACCGACGAACTGCTGAACGAAAAGCTCCGTTTCGCCCTTGCGGCGGGCATGAAGGTCATGTTCTGCATCGGCGAACTCCTGGAAGAGCGCAAGAGCGGCAGGATGCAGGACGTGATCAAGCGGCAGGTGGTCGAGGGCCTGAAGGGTCTCACCGCCGCCGACCTGGAAAATGTGGTTCTTGCCTATGAGCCCGTGTGGGCCATCGGCACCGGCGAGACGGCCTCCCCCGAGCAGGCCGAGGAAGTGCATGTGTTCACCCGCGCGCTGGTCAACGACATGTTCGGCGCGGCGGCGGCGGAGGCCATGCGCATCCAGTACGGCGGCAGCGTGAAGGCGGAAAACGCCGCCGAGCTGTTTGCCAAGGAAAATGTGGATGGTTTCCTGGTGGGCGGCGCGGCGCTGAAGGCCGACGGTTTCGCCGCCATTATCAAGGCGGGCTGCTAACCCGTCCCGGCTTTTCCGGAACAACCCTTAATCCAAAGGAATGAGGCAGGCATGTTAGAAGCGATTTTCAGTGTTGCCACGCTGTGGTGGTTGATCCTTTTCCTCTACATCCCGGCCTGCATCGTGCTCATCGTGATTGTGCTGATGCAGAAGGGCAAGGGGGTGGGTTTTGGCGGCGCCTTTGGTCTTGGCGGCGGCAGCGACACCATTTTCGGACCGCGCTCCTCCAAGAGCCTGCCCCAGAAGATCACCTACGTCGCGGCGGGCGTTTTCATGTTCCTCGCGCTGGTGATGTCCACCCTGTCCGGCAAGGTCGGCAAGGCGGACGCGCCCGAACTGATTGATGAGACGCCGCAGGGCAACCTGCAGGGCCTCTTCTCCACCGAAGGCGAGGGCGAGCCCGCCGCCGCACCCGCGGAAGCGGCCCCGGTTGAGGCGGCACCCGCCGCCGCGCCCGTCGAGGCGGCCCCCGCGGCAGCCCCTGCGGAAGCAGCCCCGGTTGAGGCGGCCCCCGCGGCAGCCCCTGCGGAAGCAGCCCCGGTTGAGGCGGCACCCGCGGCCGCACCCGCTGAGGCGGCGCCCGCCGCCGAGGCCCCCCATACGGAGCCGGCGCCTGCGGCGGCCCAGTGATTGTAGCCAACTGACGCTTCAGGCCCAAGGCTGACCCATCCAGCTTTGGGCCTTTGTTATTATGTGAACGGCAGCCCCTCCGGCATCGGTCCGGAGGGTGGCGCGAGGGGTGCTCCATGGACAAGATTCTCATACGCGGCGGCAGGCCCCTGAAGGGCAGCGTGCAGGTGCGGGGCGCGAAAAACGCGGCGCTCCCGCTGATGGCGGCGGCCATTCTGGCGGAGGAGCCCTGCACCCTCCACAACATCCCCTGCCTGCACGACGTCTTCTCCATGGACAAGCTGCTCTCGCACATGGGCATGACCCTGGAGTTCACCGGGCGCTACATGACCCTGGACCCGCGCAGCCTGTGCATGGCCGAGGCGCCCTACGACCTGGTGCGCAAGATGCGCGCCTCCTTCTTCGTGCTGGGGCCGCTGCTGGCGCGTTTCGGCATGGCCAAGGTGTCGCTGCCGGGCGGCTGCGCCATCGGCACCCGCCCCGTGGACATCCACCTCAAGGGACTTGCGGCGATGGGCGCGTCCATACGGCTTGACCAGGGCTATGTCATCGCCGAGGGCCGCCTGCGCGGCGTCAACTACGCCCTGGAGTTCCCCAGCGTGGGCGCCACGGAAACGCTGATGATGGCGGCCACCCGCGCGCGGGGCGTCACGCGCCTCTCCAATTCGGCGCGGGAGCCCGAAATCGCCGACGTGGCCAAGTTCCTCAACGGGATGGGCGCGCGAATCGAGGGCGCTGGCACCGACGTGATCACCATCACCGGCGTGGACGCCCTCGGCGGCGTGGAGCACGAGGTGGTGGCGGACCGCATCGAGGCGGGCACATTCCTCGCGGCGGGCGTGGCCACGCGCGGCGATGTGACCGTGCTTAACGCCAATTCGGAGCACCTGCCCACGTTCCTGAAAAAGCTGCGCGAGATTGGCGCGGAGGTGGAGGTCAACGGCGGGCGCATCCGCGCGCGCGCCGAAGGGGAGCTGCGGGGCACGGACATCACCACCCAGCCCTTCCCGGGCTTCGCCACCGATCTGCAGGCGCAGATGATGGCGCTGCTCACCTGCGTGAGGGGCAGCAGCGTCATCAAGGAGACGGTTTTCGAAAACCGGTTCATGCAGGTGGCCGAGCTCATCCGCATGGGCGCGGACATCGATCTGGACGGGAACACCGCCGTCATCCGGGGAGTGGAAAGCCTTTCCGGCGCGCCGGTGATGGCCTCCGATCTGCGCGCGAGCGCGGCGCTGGTCATCGCGGGGCTCATGGCGGGGCGCGGCCAGACAGAGCTCTCCCGGGTCTACCACATAGACCGGGGCTATGAGCGCATCGAAGAGCGGCTGGCCGGGCTCGGCGCCGACATCGAGCGCGTCCGCGAACAGGATTAACGAAAGGGGATCCAGCCTTTTATGAAACGGTACGACATACGGGACGACGCGGACCTCGCGGCGGTCAAGAAAATGATTCTCGACCGGGGCGCGGCACCCGCGCCGGGCTTCGATGAGAAAAAGGACGCGGTGCGCGCCATTGTTGACGCGGTGCGCGAACGTGGCGACGCGGCCGTGGCGGAGTTCACCGAACGCTTCGACGGGGTGCGCCTTTCGCCGGAACAGTTCGAGGTGACGCCCGCGGAGATTGACGCGGCGGCGGCCTCGGTTGACTCGAAGCTGCTGGCCGTGCTCGAGCGCGCCCACGAGAACATCCGCGCCTTCCACGCAAAGCGCCTGCGCGAGTCCTGGGAGGAGCATTACGAGGACGGCTCCATGCTGGGCCAGCGGATCACGCCCATTGAAAGCGCGGGCGTGTATGTGCCCGGCGGCAAGGCCTTCTACCCCTCCTCCGTGCTGATGAACATCGTTCCCGCGCGCGTCGCAGGCGTGCCCGAGATTGTCATGGTGTCGCCCCCGACCTGGAACGGCACCGTCCACCCGGGCGTGCTGGCGGCGGCGAAAATCGCCGGGGCCACCCGCGTCTTCCGCGTGGGCGGCGCCCAGGCCGTGGCGGCGCTGGCCTGCGGCACCGGCGTCATCCCAGCCGTGTGCAAAATCACCGGGCCGGGCAACACCTATGTGACCGCCGCCAAGGCGCTCGTTCGCGGCATGGTGGACATTGACAGCGAGGCCGGCCCCTCCGAGGTGGTGGTGCTCGCCGACGCCGAGGCCGATCCGCGCTTCGCCGCCTACGAGCTGCTCGCCCAGGCCGAGCACGACGAGGAGGCCATGCCTGTGCTCATCACACCCTCGGCGGATCTGGCGGAGGCCGTCGCGGCCTACACGCTGGAGCAGGCGGAAAAACTCGCCCGCGCGGGCATCGTCCGCGCCGCCCTCCAGGGCCAGGGCGCGGTGATAGTCACCCGCGACATGGACGAGGCGGTGGCGCTGACCAACCTCTGCGCCCCCGAGCACCTCAGCATCCAGGTGAAATTTCCCAGCAAAATCGCGGCGCGCATCGTGAACGCGGGCGCGATGATGCTCGGCCCCATGACGCCCGTGGCCGTGGGCGACTATTACGCCGGACCCAACCACATCCTCCCCACCATGCGCCGCGCGCGCCACGCCTCGCCCCTCACCGCGGAGGACTTCCGCAAGGTGACGAGTGTGATCTGCTATTCGCGCCAGCGCCTGCGCGAGCAGGCCGGGGACATCACCGGCCTGGCCATGCTGGAGGGTCTGGAGGCCCACGCCCGCTCCGTTTCCGTGCGGGTGCAGGAGGATTTTAAATGAATTTCGGACGAAAACTGCTCGAACCCGTGAAGGGCTACGTGCCGGGTGAGCAGCCCGCCGACCCGCGGGTCGTCAAGCTGAACACCAACGAGAACCCCTACCCCCCGTCGCCGAAGGTGCTGGAGGCCGTGCGGGCGCTGGGGACCGACGCGTTGCGCCGCTACCCCAACCCCTCCGCCGACGCCTTCCGCGCCGCCTGCGCCGAGCGCTACGGCGTTCCCGGGCCGGAGTGGGTCATTGCGGGCAACGGCATGGATGAGCTGCTCGCGCTCGCCCTGCGCACCTTTGTGGACCCCGGCGACGACGTGCTCGCCCCCTACCCCACCTACTCGCTCTACGAGGTGCTCTGCGCCCTCCACGGCTGCAATATGGTGTACGTGGACCTGGACGACCGGTTCCAGCTCCCCCCCGCCTTCTTCACCACCGCCGCGCGCCTCTGCTTCCTTGCCCGGCCCAACGCGCCGAGCGGCGTCAGCGTGCCCCGCGAAGTGGTGGAACAGGTGTGCCGCGCCTTCGACGGCATCGTCGTCATCGACGAGGCCTATGTGGACTTCGGCGACGACCACTGCCTGGACTTTCCCGCGCGCTTCGAAAACGCCGTGGTCATGCGCACCTTCTCAAAGTCCTTCAGCCTGGCGGGCATGCGCATCGGCGCAGCCGTGGCCCGGCCCGAACTGATCAACGAGTTCATGAAGGTGAAGGACTCCTACAACATGAGCGCCTTCAGCCAGGCCGCCGCCCTCGCCGCGATAAACGACTACGGTTACATGCTGGCCAACGCCGCGAGGGTCCGGGACACGCGCGCGCGCCTGCGGGCGGAGCTGATCGGCATGGGCTTCGACGTGCCCGAATCGCAGAGCAACTTCCTTCTGGCCCGGTGGAACGGCACGCCCGGGGCCGGGCGCATTTTTGAGCTGCTCCACGAACGGAGCATCTTTGTGCGCTACTTCCCATACAGGAAACTGGACAATGCCCTGCGCATCACCATCGGCACCGACGACGAGTGCGACGTGCTGCTGGACGCGCTCCGGGACATCCTGAAGGGATGACCAGCGCCCGAACAAAACCGGACACCCCGGCGGCGGTCGTCCGCGGGGGTGTCTTTTCCTTTTTGCGCCGCCGCAGGGAGCCCCTCATCCTTTTCGACTTCGACGGCGTGGTCGTGGACAGTTTCGATGTCCATTTCTCCGTGTTTTCCGAAATCTGCGCCGAGATGGGGTTCCACAAGCTCAATTCACCCGAGGCCTTCCTGCGCCTCTTCGACGGCAACGCCATCTTCCAGCTCATCCGCTCCGGATTCCCCGTCCACCGCCTCCGCGCCCTCGCCGAACAGTTCCGGCCCCGCATCGAGGCCGCCTGCGCGCGGATTCAGCCCTTCCCCGGCATGCCCGAGGTGCTCTCCGAGCTGGCCCGCCGCCATCCCGTCCACATGGTCACGTCCAACAACACCGCCCACGTCGAGGACTTCGCCGCGCGCCACGGCATCACCGGACTGCGCAGC